>JAQWUD010000010.1 GCA_029242325.1 Luminiphilus sp. | reverse complement strand
ACCAAAACCTTGTCCATGAGGATCTTGCCCTCGTCGTAGAGGGACTGCTTTAGATCAGTGATGCGCAGGGCATGCTCGACATCGAGGTAGGTGCTGACGCGATGGACTTCCATGCTGATTCTCCCTGATAGCGACGGGCGCAAACGATCAATGTGGTTTCCTGCAGGACAGAGTGTATACATGATGTATCAAAGTGTACACACTTTGAGGCCCGCGCCTCGGTCTTTGTTGACGAGCTGACCCTGGTGTATCCGCCGGCTCACCATCGGGGTGAGCATCGCACGCCGCCTCACGGAGCGCTTTATCAATCGCCTTGGCGATGTCATATTATCGATATCGCTCAAGGTTCGGGAGACAAGGCATGAAGCTGACGGTCAACGGTAACGAGCTTCAAATCGCTAGCGACGCAGATACGCCGCTCTTGTGGGTGCTGCGAGACGAGCTGCATTTGGTTGGCACGAAGTTCGGGTGTGGCATCGCCCAGTGCGGAGCCTGCACAGTTCATCTCGAGGGTCGCGCAATTCGTTCCTGTGTCACGCCGGTCTCCGCAGTGGCGGGAAAGCAGATCCAGACCATTGAAGGCCAGGCGGACGAGAAGGGCCTGTCGCCCGTGCAGCGTGCCTGGTTGGAAACGGATGTGGCGCAATGCGGTTACTGTCAGTCCGGTCAGATTATGGCCGCATCGGCACTGTTGTCGGAAAATCCCAACCCGACCGATGCAGAAATCGATACCGCCATGGCGGGCAATATTTGCCGGTGTGGCACGTACCCGCGGATACGCACAGCCGTGCACTTGGCGGCTCTGTGGATGACAGAGGAGCAGAGCGCATGAGTGAGAATATGAGCTCGGGCGTGCTGAACCGCAGGCAGTTTGTTCAGGCGGGCGGCGCGTTCTTGTTTGCTGCCCAATGTCCCGTCACGTTTTCTCGAAAGGCGCACGCGGCCGGTGCGGGCGCCATGATGAACAGCTTTGTTCGTATTGACCCCAACAACGTCATCACCATGCTTGCCAATAACTCGGAATTCGGCAACGGGGCGTATACCGTGATGAGCATGATGTTGGCGGAAGAGCTGGATGTGGACTATCGCAGCATTGTGCTTGAGGCCGCACCAACCACCCCTGAATACTACTCGCCGCTGTTTCGCGAGTATCTGACCGCGGGGTCTGTGACAACCGGCAGCACCTTTATTCCAATGCGAACCGCGGGCGCCAAGGCGCGCGCAATGCTACTGGAGGCGGCGGCCAGAAGCTGGCAGGTGCCGGGAGCTGAGCTCACCACCGAGAACGGTACGGTGCAGCATCTGGAAACCGGGCGAAGCAGTCCTTATGGGGCGTTACTGGAGACCATTCATCGGCTAGAGATTCAGCCTCCCGATGCCGTCACGCTGAAGGATCCCAGTCAATTTCGGATCCTCGGCAAGCCCACCAAGCGTTACGAGGGCGCCGGCAAGGTCGATGGTAGTGCTCAGTTCGGTATCGATATCAAATTGCCGGGTATGCTGTATGGCTCGATTGCGCGGCCGCCGGTTCATGGGGGCAGGGTGGTTGACTTCGATGCCAGCGCAGCCTTGAGCATGCCCGGAGTCGTCAAAGTTAAGGCGATCCGAGCGGGTGTTGTGGTGCTTGCTGACAGCTACTGGCGTGCCCAAAAAGCGCGCGCCGAAGTCAAGATCAATTGGGACCGCGGCGCGAACGCTACGGTGTCGAGTGAGCAGTTTTACCGAGACTACCGCGAGATGGCTGAGACGCCGGGCATGCTTGCTGAGGATATTGGCGATGCGCTCGGCGCGCTCGATCAAGCAGATGAGGTGATCGAAGCTGTCTACGAGATGCCATTGCTGGCGCATGCGACGTTAGAACCTATGAATTGTATTGCGCAGGTTGAGGGCGCGACCTGCACGATCTGGAGCGGCACGCAGTATCAGTCGAATGATCAGGAGGTGATCTCGCGTTTTTTGGGTATTCCTCAAGAGAATGTCACGATTCATCGTCCTCTCATGGGTGGGAGCTTTGGGCGACGCTCCAGTAAAACCGCTGACTACACGGTGGAGGCGGTGGAAGCCGCCAAGGGCGAGAGCGTGCCTGTGCAGATTATCTGGTCGCGGGAAGAGGATATTCGAAGCGGCCATTACCGGCCGCTGTTTGTGCATAAGCTCCGGGGTAGCGTTGATTCCTCGGGGATGCCCGAGGCCTGGCATCAAGTCGTGGTAGGGCAGTCACTGATGCAGGGCACCAAGCATGACCCGAACTACATGGTGCGCGGCATGGATATTTACTCATTGGACGGTTGTTTGCAGGAGCCTTTTGGCGTGTTCCCTTACGGGACCTCTTACGCGATTGCACATCATCGAGTTGAAAGCCATAACGCGCCTAAGATCGGAATTGTGCCTCAAGAGTGGCGCTCGGTGGGACACACGCACACCGGTATTGCCTATGAATGTTTCCTCGACGAGTTGGCCGCTAAGGGCGGCGTGGATCCACTCGAACTAAGGTTGCGGTTGACCAAAGACCATGCGCGGATGAACCGTGTGCTGAAGGTGCTGAGAGAGAAGTGTGAATGGGATAAGCCACTCGCGCCAGGTCGCGGACGCGGCGTCGCCTCGCGTGTCTACTCCATCTCCCCGATTGCCCAGGCGGTCGAAATCACGGTGGCTGAAAACGGCGATTTTACGGTTGATCGCGTGGTGTGCGTGGTGGACTGTGGATTTGCAGTAAACCCGCTAGGTATTGAAGGTCAGGTCGAGGGCGGTGTGGCCTACGGTTTGGGTGGCGTTGCCTTTGGCAATATCGATATCGTCGACGGCGAAGTGCAGCAGAGCAATTTCCATGACTATCCTGTGATGCGGCTGCCCCAGATGCCCAAAGTTGAGATTCACATTCTGCCGAGTGATGAGTCCCCCACCGGTGTGGGCGAGCAGGCGACCGCGCCCATCGCGCCGGCGGTGGCGAACGCGCTATTTAATGCAACCGGGCGGCGTGTTCGTCGATTCCCGTTGTCGAGTCAAGGTTTTAATCTGGTCTGAGGGCAGCATGGCACTAGAGCATATGGTTTGGCTCACACCGAAAGTGGGGGTGGGCGATGCCAAAATGGAAGAGATTCTTGCGTCGATTCGGGCGCTGACGCACTTGCCGGGGGTGATGGCTATTTCAGCCGGACGCAATATTACAGAACGGGCCAATGGCGCGACCCACGGTGTCTTGGTGACGCTGGGGAGTGCTAATGATTTATCAGGGTACCTTGAGCACCCAGATCACCAGGCTGTCGGGACGGTGTTGCGCGAGCACTGCGACGTGCTCGCGCTGGACTACGAACGATAGCCGGGCTAGCGTTCGCTAATAGCGCCCTCGCTTCGGGGCGCGAACACCAAGAGGGCGTTGCCTGCCTCGTGATTATAGAGTCCGTACCCTGAATTGATCACCATATGGCCTGCGGCAATAGCGGGGCCCGAACCACTCATGCCGCCACCCTTCGCCGTTACGCCATTGGTGCCCGTAACGGGTGTAGTGGTGTTGTAGGACCAGATGACGTCTCCGCTTTGACTGTCGTAGATACGAATGATGCCATCAAGGTGCCCGGCAATGACGGCGCCATCCGTTGCGGTGATGGCCGCAGAGATTCCAGGGTCACAGAACGGTCGGCCCTCTCCGCAGACGTTTTCCTGCACATGACTCCAAAGAATGTCTCCGGTGTTGGCATCGACCGCAGACAAGCCAGGGCGCGCGGTTTCGGGGTCGAGCCATTCACCGTTGCGGGTGTCATTCATGTCGTTGATTGGGACAAACACCGTTGAGCCGTTGGCAGCCATACCGAAGTGCACGCCGCCTTGAATACTGCCGCGGCCTAACTTGACCTCCCACACCTTGTTTTGCCCTGTCTCCCAGTCGAGCGCGAATACCCGGCCATCTTTTTGGCCCGCAACGACGAGTGTCGTGTCGGCATCGATATCCACCAGCAGAGGGCTTGAGGCCTGATCGTAGTCAGGCCCGTCTTCTGCAGGGCAATTGGGATTGTCTGCCATCATGCAGGCGACATTCCAGGCGTCGCCGGGAAAAGTCTGACGTGACCAGAGGCGTTCACCCGTGTCGAGTGCGATGGCGATGATGGCGTCGCTGTTGGTGTCGGCGGGCGAGGAATAGTTTTCACCTGTGCCAAAGATGAGTAGGTTTCTCTCGACATCGACTGTCGGGCTGGTCCAGACGGGTGCGCCCGACGGCCCGAGCATATCGGTTCCGACGCGAGTGGTGCCGACCGAGGCGGGGGGGTCCGGAATCGCGTAACTATCCCAGAGGATGCTGCCATCATCGCCATCCACTGCCATCACGTGGCCGCGAAAGGTGCAGCAGGCGTATTCCGGGTTCGCCGCCGTCACGACCTCCAGCGACGATACGGGGACATAAAGATTGCCCCCGGCGAAAGCCGGGGAGGCCGTGAGTGTTGCGCTATGGTGATCATCAGGACTGGTTTGCCAAACGAGTTCGCCGGTGGTGACATCGATGGCATAAAGATTGGCAATGATGTCACCGAAATAAGCGGTGGCGATGCCGTCGGGGCCGCGTTTGCCCAAGGTGATCCCGGTGCGGACCTCTGCTCTTGCTGCAAAGCGCCAGCGAACACAGCCAGTTTCCAGATCGAAGGCGTAAACAGAGCCATCCTGGCTGCCCACGAAGACCGCTCCCATCGCTATGGTGGGTTGGGAACGGGCGCGAGTCGAGGCGGGGAAGCCAAAGCTCCATTTGAGCTCAAGATTGCTGATCTCGGTCCGGTCGAACCCCGCCGCCTCCGAGCTTACATAGCGTCGGGTATCGTAGCCCCAGCCGGTGAGGTGAGTTTCATTCAGGGCGGTGAATGCGGTAGCCTTTCCTTCACACCAAGCGACGTCAGGAGTGCCATCAGGATCGCCCAGCCGCATTTGCGTAATGTACTCGACGATGTGCTGCTTTTCGTCACGAGACAGATGCGCTGCCTGAGACTGCATAATGCCTTCGGTGATTGACCGGTAAAGCACCTGAGGTGCCATCAGTTCCAGCCAGGTGGTGTGGGGCGCTTTGTATACCTGCGCTTCGTGGCAGCCCGCGCAGTGCGCGATGTAGAGCGGCTTCCCCGGTAGGGCATTGCGATCACCTAGATCGCCCACCCAGGCATATTGTTCATCCATGGAGCCCAGTGTCGCGACTTCCTTCTCTTGGTCACCGGGCGCGTCACCCTGACACCCCAGCAGTGCCGTGCCCGCTATGAGCAGCCCCCAGTAGCTCAGTGCTTTCATCCATCCAGTCAGTAACATGGCCTGTGCTCCCTGTTGATCTTGTCCTGAAATCATAAAGCCTTGTGCGCGGGATTGGTACGGACGTTTGCGCAGTGGCGGTAGTGGCGTGAGATCTGGCTCGCCGACAGAAAGCCGGGTAAGGTATTGTCACTGCTGGGTTGGGTCTGGTGAGATCCAATGAAACGAGGAGAGAAGCATGGCGCGGGAACAGCTCTGGTTAGTAAGGTGCATAGATCGTGATGGAGATGATGTGGACGATCTTCGGCAAAAACACATGGCGGGGCATCTCGCTCACATCGAATCGATCGTTGATCATATCGCCATGGCCGGGCCGCTCAAGGATCTGTCGGGAGCAGGCATTGTGGGGAGCCTGCTCGCCTACCGAACGGATGACCTTGAAGAGGCTAAACTCTGGTTAGAAGGTGACCCCTATGCGCGCTGCGGTATCTGGGACACGGTGGAGTGGTCGTGCTTAGTGCTGGCAGCAGGGACACTTGCCGGTGGTGTGACGTGGTAAACCTTGATTCAGGATCCTATAGGGGGTGAGAAGTTCGACCGATTGAAGAGATGGGCTGAGAGACTAGGGTCGAGGCGAGTCCTTCCTTCAAAGCACCCGGACTTGCCCTAGTGTTCACTGTACCGACCGTACGCAAACGGTAAACTGACATCCGGTGTCACGATAGCGAGGGCGACCCCATGGTGGGAGATTCAATCACAGCAGATTTGCACGGCAGGGCTGCGCTGGTGACGGGGGCGAGTTCGGGCATCGGCGCGGCCGTGGCAGAGGCCCTGGCGGCCAATGGCGCGAGGGTCTGGCTAAATCACCCCTGTGAATCGACAGCCGGAGCGGCTCAGGAGGTCGCGCAGCGAATACGGGAGGCAGGTGGCACTGCGCAGACGATTCAGGCAGATGTGAGCAGTGAGTCTGATGTGTTGAGGATGTTTGAGGCGCTAGCGCCCGACGGGCTTGATATTCTGGTCAACAATGCCGGTATTGCGCACTCCAGCCCCATTGAGGCACTGGAGGTCGATGATTTTGACAGGCTGATGGCGATTCACGTTCGCGGGACTTTTCTCTGCACGCGCGCTGCGCTGAAGATGATGTATGCGCAAAATAGCGGCCGGATAATCAATACCGCCTCGCAACTGGCCTACATCGGTGCGCCTGGCTTCTCACATTATACCGCCGCCAAGGGTGCCATCCTCTCGTTCACACGCAGTCTGGCACTGGAGATCGGAGATCGGCCCATCACTGCGAATTGCGTGGCACCGGGGGCTACCATGACCCCCATTTTAGCCGACGTCCCGGAGGACATTCTGGACGGTATTCGTCATAATATTCCCGCCGGGCGGATTGCCGAGGTGCAGGATATCGTTGGCGCATACTTGTTTTTAGCCAGTGATGCAGCGGGGCATTTTCGGGGGCAGTGCCTTAGTCCCAATGGTGGAGACGCATTTCTCTGACGTGGGGTCTCTTCTTGCGCCCAAATCTGTCGCCTAAGGCGACATGTGGCCCTGTGCGACACTACTTTTACTGAAATTGATCGCTAAACTTGATTGCAATCAGGATTAAAAAGACTGATTATATATACAGTATTTTGTGATTAGGCGAAAAGTGGGTGCTGCAGTCACGATGCAGCCCAACCAATGGCCGGCTCAGGTCGGCAAGAACTGGCAGATAAAAGGAGCAAAGCATGGATCCGAACAAGCAAAAGGCACTCGATGCAGCGCTGTCACAGATTGAACGGCAGTTTGGCAAGGGTACCGTGATGCGCATGGGTGACCAAGAGCGGGTAGCGATCCCCTCAATCTCTACAGGTTCACTGGGCCTCGATATTGCTCTCGGCATAGGGGGATTGCCTAAAGGCAGGATCTGCGAAATCTATGGTCCGGAATCCTCAGGTAAGACCACGTTGACCCTGCAAGTGATTGCCGAGGCGCAGAAAGCGGGTGGTACGGCTGCCTTCATCGATGCCGAGCATGCACTGGATCCGCAGTATGCAGAAAAGCTAGGAGTGAAGGTTGATGATCTCATCGTCTCCCAGCCCGATACCGGCGAGCAGGCACTTGAAGTGGTTGAGATGTTGGTGCGGTCGGGAGCGGTGGATGTGCTGGTGGTGGACTCGGTTGCCGCGTTGACGCCCAAGGCTGAAATTGAGGGCGAAATGGGTGATTCCCACGTCGGATTACAGGCACGTTTATTGAGTCAGGCCATGCGCAAGCTGACGGGCGCTATCAAACAAACTAATTGCATGGTGATTTTTATCAACCAGATTCGTATGAAGATCGGTGTGATGTTTGGCAGCCCTGAGACCACAACGGGGGGTAATGCATTGAAATTTTATTCTTCGGTGCGGCTCGATATTCGGCGAATCGGAGCGGTGAAGGACGGCGATGAGGTGGTTGGCAACGAGACCCGTGTCAAGGTGGTGAAGAACAAAGTGTCTCCGCCCTTTAGGCAAGCGGAATTCCAGATCATGTATGGCAGCGGCATCTACCACATGGGCGAAGTGATAGATTGGGGCGTGAAACTGAATCTGGTCGACAAGTCAGGTGCTTGGTATGCCTATAAGGGCGAGAAGATCGGTCAGGGCAAAGCTAACGCGTCTAAGTTCCTTGGGGAAAATGCCGCGGTTGCGAAAGAGATTGAAGATCAGATCCGGCATCAGATGATGGGCTTACCCTTGGCCGCTGTGGATGCTGAAGCTGCGCCGCCATTGGACGAGGATGCCCCCGACACTGGAAGCGTGGCTGAGTCCTCCTAGGAGATAGCTCCGGGCAACGAGCGGGACGGTTGGAGCAGCATGATGCCGTGACAGCAGGGGAGCTACGGCTCGCTGCAATGGATCTTCTTGCCCGTCGTGAGCATGGCTCGCAAGAGCTTGAAAGCAAGTTGGCCAAGCGGTTTCGGGGTAGGGCCTGCGAAGCTGGCTTAGTGCAGACAGTGATTGAGCGACTGATGGTGGAGGGGTTGCTTAGCGATGAGCGGTTCGCAGCCTCAAAGGCTCGCCAGCTTGCAGGGCGAGGCTACGGTCCGATTCGAATTCGCCAGGAGCTCCGCCAGCAAAGCGTAGATCACCTCCTTAGTCACTCTATGGAGGAGGCGTTTGAATCCGGCATTGACTGGGCTGCTGAAGCCGCAGTGGTCTATAAAAAAAAATATCGCGGGCAGGCTATCAAGGGAGCCTGGGACGAGAGGCAGAGGGAGCGAGGCCGGCGACTCAGGTTTTTACAGTATCGAGGTTTCGATGCAGAGATCAGTCAGCAACTGGTGAGCGGAGATGACCGAGATGACACTTCAAAGGGCGAAGGCTAGACAGAGGAATACGGCTATCCGGTGAGTCTCGCTTCAGCCGGATGCCCGGATTGGGCGTGTGCCACTGTCAAGGCTTGGGCGCGCTCATTTGTAGCCAGAGTGCCTGGGCTTCGCTGGCCTTGAGTTTAACGATCTCTGCGTTCTCTGGGCCCATCCTCAAGATCTGTTTTTGAAGGGGTGCGAGGCCCTCAATCGCCGGATCCTCGTAGATCCAAACAGCCTCTTTTTTAACGAGCCGCGCCGCACTCAGGTCGATTGAGGGCGTGCTGGTAATCACGTCGAGCATCTCCAAGACTGCGGGATCAAAATCTTCTGACTCCTCGCCGTAATAAGACCACGCTTCTCTGAACAGGGGTAAAAACCGCGCAATTGCGCCGATCAGCGTTGGTAAGTCGACACTTTCTACCCACTTCGCCAAGGCATCATAGCGGGCAAAACCAGAGGGATCCGCTACCAGCCCTCTGCCGTCGTCGACAGTAGGAAAGGCCACTTTCGGTCGGGCGACAGGAATGAGTTTGTAAGGCACGTCGCCCTGCGCTCCAAGGTAGATCAGACTCGCGCTGCGTTCGATCACAGATGTGGGTATGAGGTATTCCTGCCCAATCGGCCCGAGGGGGATACCTTCCATTGCATCGCGGAGTGCATTGTCACTTTCCTCCAGCTCGGGTAGCGGGGACTCCGCTGGTTCTGTGAGTATAGGTGGCGCGGTGATTGGCGCTTGAACCGCCGCCGCGTTATCAGTGTCAGTGGGTGCGGGTGAGGGCGGCTCTGCTGGCGTTGACGACGGCTTTTGGAGCAGGGCGGGGCTCTCTACCGCCGGCTGCCTGTCGCCCAGTAATATCACTGCCCCTATGATCACAGCACATAGCGCTCCCATGAGCGCGATACGCGCCTTGGAAAGCGGCAGGGTTTGCTGCGGAGCCTCCGGAGTATTCTCTGCCATATGATCTGCTTCCTCTACTGTGTGGCGGTCCATCGGGCCCCTGTTGGGCCGCCTCGTCATTTAACGGGCGAAAGATACTCAGGCTCCACACTTTTTGCCTAATAACCCCACTGTGGCTGTCATATTGCACAGTTTTTACAGGGAGGCCTCCCGGGAGAACTGCTTCATACCGGAGCCTGGCGCCAGCACCACTTGATCCTTGTCTATGCAGGCTAACGCGCTCTCGACTCGGTAGACAATGGTGTCCACTGACTCAACCTCTGGCTGGCACAAATTGACGACACCCAGCGCGATGGTCTGATCGGGTAGCGAGGCTAGAGCCCTGCAGCGAGCCTGAGACCCTGCAGTAGAGGTCAGATAGCGCCCTCTCGTTTGATATGGGGTGGCAAAGGCCTTTCGCGACTCTAAACAGAGACAGGTCAATGTGGTCTCTGTAAGAGACTATCAGCGCCCTGATGCTCTTCGCAAGCGTGTTGATGATCCGATGAGCGTCCCGGGGACATGGTGATGGCGCCCTGGCGGGTCAGTGTCGAGTCGCCGCAACGGATTCCATCTCGGCCAGTGCGAGCTCGAGCTGATCGACAAGCTCATCAAATACCTCAATTGTGGCCTCTATCGGAGCAGTAGTGGTCATGTCGATCCCCGCTTTTTTGAGTAATTCGATAGGGTAATCGTTGGATCCGGATTTTAGCATTGTGAGATATCTTTTCCGCGCTGGTTCTCCTTGTTCGAGAATTTTCTTTGCCAGCGCGGTCGCGGCAACGAAGGAAGTGGAATACTGATAGACGTAGAAGTTGTCGCTGCGCAAGAAGTGGGGAATGCGACTCCACTCTATCTGATTGAGGGCGTCAGCGTGAACAGCATCGCCATAAAAGTCGTTGAAGACCTGGGCATAGGTCGAGTTTAAAACGTCTGCAGTTAGTGCCTCTCCTGCCTCTACCTTAGAGTGCACCCTAGCCTCAAAATCAGCGAAGGACGCCTGTCTGTAAAACCCGCCACGAAACTCGTCAAGGTAGGAACTCAGTAGATAGACTCGCTCGGCTGCTGAGCTGGCCTCTGCCAACATTTTTTGCATCAGAATTGCTTCGTTGGTCATAGACGCAATTTCGGCGATGAAGGTCCTGTAGTCCCCATAAACCTGTGGTTGGTTTGTCCGTGTGAGGTAGCTGTGAATAGAATGTCCGTACTCGTGGGCCAGGGTAGATACGTTATTTAGCGTCCCTTCGAAGTTCATGGAGAGGTAAGGCTTGGAGGTGTAAGTGCCCCAACTGTAGGCGCCAGCGCGCTTGCCTCGGTTGGCCATCGCATCTACCCAGCCCTCGTCAAAGCCCTTCCAGTAAACATCGATGTACTCCTGACCCAGTGGCGTTAAGGCCGCCGCGACAATATCTTTTGCTTCTTCGAAGCTGATGTCCTCGAGCGTGGGGGGGACGATGGGGGCATACATATCCCAGATTTCCAAACGCTCCACGCCCAGTGCTTTTTGCCGGATATGGAGGTAGCGCTGCAGCGGTGCGCTGCCATTGCGCGCCGTGGCTACCAGGTTGTTAAACACTTCTATCGGGATGGCATTGGTGTAGGTTGCTTGCTGCAGGCGTGACTCGAAACCACGGGCGCGCGCAAAAAATACTCGGCTTTTCACATGTCCCTCGTAGTTTGCCGCCAGCGTATGATTCAGTGTCTGATAGCCATTGAAGAGGCTTTTCCATGCATTTTCCCGGACCTCTCTGTTGGTGGAATGCAGAAATGCCCCGTACCGAGAGGCAGTGAGCTCTACTTCCTTTCCTTTTTCATCCGTGATGGTGCCGAAGCGTAAATCGGAGCTGTCGATGGCAGTAAATACGCTGTCAAACTTATCAAGGGGATCCGCCGCCATCGCCAATAGCTTCTCCTCGGTTTCAGAGAGGGTATAGGGTCGCATGCGTGCGGTTTCATCAAGGTAGTGAGCATAGGTAGTCAGCTCCGGCGTTGACTCGAGGAACTCGGTAAGTTGCTCGTCAGGCATGGCCAGTAGCTCAGGGGCAAAAAACGAAAGCGCTTGCTGAAATTGGGAGTAGAGCCCCTGTGCCTCGGAAAAGCGCCCGGCGTTCTCTGACACGCGGGTGTCCTCGAAACTCTTGAGGCCGGCATAAACATAGAGATTTGAAATGAGCCCCTCGGCCCGTTGAATGGCGTTAATCGCTTCCAGTAAATCCGTCCCGCTCCGGCTCAGTCGGCCCTTGTATAGGGTGATTTCCGGCAGCAGCTCCAGCAGACGGGCTTTATCCGCCTCCCAGCTGAGTGCGTCACGGTACATGTCACTGAGGTCCCACTTATACTCGGTGGCAACATCTGCTCGCTCTGGCACATCGCTAGCATGGCTTGCTGGGCAGAGCGTGGCGAGCACCACGATTCCCAGAGTGGCGCAGAGTATGGATGCATCTTTGATCATCTTGAATTTCTCTGAAAAGGGTGGGGTGTTGGTGACGTCGGGAGTGCGTCAAGCCTAGCGGATGCGGCAGGTGTTGGCGAGTTCCGTTACGGGGTTGTCAGAGTCTACGGGGCTTATGATCCGTGTGCGCCGAGGCAAAACGAATGCCCGCGGGCGGAGTTGAATAGGTGTCCAGCCCCGATATCGTCGTCAGATTGAGGCAAGCCAGATCCAGCCCGCCATCCCACCGCTGGGCTGTTGAAGGGAAGGCCAGATGGACTACTTCGCCAACAAGCATGTGGGTGCCATTGATGCTCAGAGGAATGTGCTCGCGGAGGCTACAGCCAATCTGCAGCAAAGCGCCCTCTACATAGGGAGCTGAAACCTCCGGTTTCTGCTCGACCCCGAAGGCACAAGCATCAAATTCCGATATGTCGCTTGGATACGGTGCAGAGGTTTGATGAGCCATGTCCGCCTGCTCCAGCGAAAAACTGTTTAGGGTCCAGCACCGGCTGGCCAACGCATTTTTAAGCGTATGGCGCTCACTTGTATCCGAGGTGGGCCGCAGGATGAGGCCAAGAAGAGGTGGATTTGAGCCCAGATGAAAATGCGAGCTGATAATCGCAAGATTAGCAAAACCCTCTTCACTCCTCGTTCCTACCAACATGGCAGGCTTGTACCCCGGCAGGCTGTTGATCAACATGGCCCGCTGCGTACCCTCCATCTGCTCAAGTTCTTGGTTGTTAAAGACTGTTGTTTTCACAGTTTGGCTGGGTCAACGTGCTCGCTGGGATATCTTTTCGCGAAGCGGCGAGAAGCCCATGTTTGATAACACCAGTTGGCGATAGGTTTGATCATTGGGAAGGACAGCCACCGCCAGAGTACGCCAATGCGCGTGTGCTGCCAGGCCGCAATGTTGGCATCGAGCCCAGTCACCCAATCATCCCCCCTCCTAAGATGCAGGGATCTCAGAAGTACTGCTTTGTCGGGGTGGTCGTCTCTGTGTGAAGGGAGAGGGTCGGTTGACAGCTCGTGGATATCCTGCAGCAACAAGCCTTCAGACTTCAGTTTCCGCAGGTGCTTCATTTCCCGACGACATAGGGGGCAACTGCCGTCGTAATAGAGTACGTCTGGATCTTGCATGATGATCATACGTTTGGGTGATACGAGCGGATGAGGTGCTTATCTGCGGATGTATACGCGACTACGGGGTTGCTGGAGTCCGAATGAGAGCCATAATGCTCTCCCGCAATAGCTCGTCGTCTCCTTTGCGATAGCCCACGTGGATTTCGCGAATCTGGCCATCACGGTCAATCAGGTAGCCAGAGGGCATACCCCCGACGGCAAAAGCCCTACCGGAATCGCCCGTTTTGTCTATCGCAACGGGGTAATCAACGGGGTAGCGTTTTAGAAAATCGAGAGCGTCTTCGTCGACGTAGTCGACGCTGATTGCGACAATGGCGAAGTCTGAGGCGTCAAACTCTTTCTGTAGGCGATTCAACGCGGGTAAAGATAGGCGGCATGGTCCGCACCAGCTTGCCCAGAAATCGATATAGGTGACGCGCCCTCGATGATTTTCTGGCGAAACATTGCCGCTGCCGTTTGCGATTACCGGCAGCTCCCACTCGGGCTGTGGGAGAGGCTTCTCCAGTTTAATATGAGATTTCCGCTCAGCCCAAACGGACTCGGCCCCCATTCCGATGAGACACATCATGGCTAAGAAAATGGCGCAGGAGCTTTTCAACACAGGGGTGCCTCGGTTAGCGATTGCGGCCCAGCCGCTCGTGGGCATCTACCCACTCATTCGTGCGCGTTTTCTTGTCTACTCTTGCCGCACCAGAGAGTGACAGCTCTCCTGCTACGACCAGTGCCGCAGCGATCTCACAGAGCTTGAGTGCTTTCCCTTTGCCTTCGCAGCCCAGCATACGAAGACATTCGCGTTGGGTTGGCAGGGAAGTTCCACCTCCGTAGGTGGCCATGATGATGGCGGGTAGCGTAATGGAGAAATAGAAATCGCCCTTGCTGGTTGCGCGCTGGTAAGTCGTGCATTGATTCGACTCGCCGATGTTCGCCACGTCCTGGCCCGTCGCAAGATACAGGGCGGCGAGTGCGTTGGCGGGATGATTTGCGTTGTTGGAAGAGTTGGTCAGGATTGCCGACAGCGTTGAAATTTGTTGCCCGTAGGCAATCTGCTCAGGCGCAACTCGCAGGTGTTTCATGAGAATCTCGCGTGGCACAGTGATCTCTGCGGTAACACGCCTGCCTCGAGTCTTGAGGAGATTTACCGATGAGGTTTTCTTCTCGGTATCAAAATTGCCCGACAACATGTAATGGAGCATTTCTGGGCGCTGCTCATTGATCCATTCGCAGGCGATAAAGGTCGCGCGACTTACCATGTTTTGGCCTGCTGCATCCCCAGTGGAGTAGTCGAAACGGGTAAAGACCATGCTATGAGCGTGATAACTCTCTATTTCGTGTAGCTTGCCCACGGAGGTGGAGGTTTCGGCTTTGGCTTTGATAGCGTCAAAATTGTCTTTGAGCCAAAGCTGGAAATCTCGGGCTTGTCGAGAATTTCGGAAAATAAAAACCGGCGACCTTTGCATGGATTCCTGTGACACGGTGGTCAACACGCCACCCGCCTCACGAATGACCTTCATGCCGCGGTTGTAGGAAGCAAGCATGGTGCCTTCAACTGTCGCCATCGGTACATAGAACTCGCCCTGCGCATGCTCCCCGTTTACAAGTAGCGGGCCCGCCACCCCAATCGGGATTTGAGCCACTCCCCAGAAATTCTCGATATTGCTCTCCATCTCATGCGGGTCAAACGAGAATTGCTTGCTATGGTCGAGCGTGACGCCTGTCTGGTCTTCGATAAATTGCTGACGCTGAGTCACGATGTCCTGACTGAAGTCATCATCTGGGCTGCGAGGGATTTTCTTGGATTCGTTCATAAGGCGTTTATCCGCGCTTTTGCGTTCTGATATTCCTCTGTAAGTTTAGCGACATACTCGGCAGTTGTACCCAAAGACTTCACCGCGCCAATGCCCTGACCGCAACCCCAGATGTTCTTCCAAGCTTTCGCGTCCGTGTTTCCTCCCGAACCAAAATCCATTTGCCTGATGTCGCCGTCGGGTAGGTTTTTGGGATCAAGCCCTGCGGCTTCGATAGAGGGTTTCAGGTAGTTCCCGTGAACGCCGGTAAAAAGACTGCTGTATACGATGTCATCGGCGCCATGGTCGACAATGGCCTGCTTGTAGGCTTGCTCGGCGTCCGCCTCCTCGGTCGCAATAAAGGCCGACCCGATGTAAGCGAGGTCGGCGCCCATTGCTTGCGATGCCAGTACTGCACCTCCGGTTGCAATAGCCCCGGATAACAGCAGCGGGCCGTCGAACCATTCTCGAATTTCCTGAATCAAGGCCATGGGCGAGGTCGTTCCCGCATGACCACCTGCACCTGCCGCTACCGCAATCAATCCATCCGCACCTTTCTCGATGGCCTTTTTCGCAAAGCGGTTATTGATAATATCGTGCAGCACAATGCCGCCGTAGCTGTGCACCATTTCATTGACCCATTCTTTGGCCCCCAGCGAAGTGATGACAATCGGGGCTTTGTACTTCACACAGAGGTCCATATCATGTTTCAAGCGTGCGTTAGATCCATGCACGATTTGATTAACGGCAAACGGCGCCGACGGCGCATCGGGGTGAGCCTCGTCGTATTCTGATAATTCAGCAGTGATTCTCTCTAGCCAGTCCTCGAGAACAGGCTCTGGGCGCGCATTCAGCGCCGGGAAGGACCCCACAATGCCCGCCTTGCACTGTGCGATTACGAGGTTGGGGTTGGAAATAATAAAAAGCGGTGAACCCACTACCGGTAATCTCAAGGTGTTTTGTAACGTAGCTGGCAAAGCCATCGAATCATTCTCCTGATTGGTAAGATCTGTGTGTGACGTCGCAAGCGATCTTGAGGCAGGCGCATCACTGCGCCGCTATCTGTTCCCTGACAGGGTAGATTGCAACGCGCATAATGAAGGCGCACCACAAAGCGTCGGCATGCTATATGCCAATTTATCGTGGCGCAAGACAATGCGGCGTGGAGACGGCACCACCCATGTACCAACATTATTTCGGCCTGATAGAGCCGCCATTTTCCATCGCGGTGAATCCACGCTACCTCTTTATGAGCGGTCGTCATCGAGACGCGCTCGCACACCTGTTGTACGGAGTGGGTAGTGGCGGTGGATTCATCCTGCTGACCGGGGAGGTCGGTACGGGTAAAACCACCTTGAATAGAAGCCTGATTGAGCAGCTGCCCGACGATACGGACATCGCGATCGTTTTGAACCCCGCGCTGAGCGCGGCCGAGCTGCTCGCAAGCGTATGCGACGAGTTGGCGATCGATTATCCGGCCGGCACTGACAGCCTAAAACTGCTGACTGATGCCCTGCATCAGTTTCTGCTGGGCAATCACGCCAGGAGCCGGCGGACAGTATTGATGATTGATGAAGCTCAGCACCTCAGTTTTGATGTGCTGGAGCAGATACGATTGCTCACTAATCTGGAGACCGATGAAAAAAAGCTCCTGCAGATCATTCTTATCGGCCAGCCCGAGCTTGAGGCCACGCTCAATCGGCCGGATCTGAGGCAGTTAAACCAGAGGATTACTGCCCGCTTTAGACTCACGGCACTCAATGAGCGTGAGACATGGGTGTATGTCCGGCATCGTTTGCAGGTGGCGGGCCTGCAGGATAACGCCGGCCTGTTTGCGGACTCAGCTTTGCGCCAGATCTATCGGCTGACGGGCGGTATACCGCGGCTGATCAACCTGCTCTGTGATCGCGCCTTAATGGGCGCCTATGGACGCGAAATGAAAACGGTGTCCGCTGGATTGGTTAAAGAAGCGGCTCGCGAGGTACTTGGAGATAGCCATGTTGTGAGACAGACTGGTGCCGGCGGTTTGGGCACTGGTCGGGCCGTTAGGTCATTGGCGGGGCTACTGATGGCGACGGCGATTATGATCGCAGCGGGTTTTGTTTATCAGCGCGGCTGGGTGCCGTCTTCGCTGTGGGATCCGCCCCCAACGCAGACGCCAGCGGCGGATGCGATCACGCCCGAGGAGAGGATTACTCCCTGGCAGCTTGAGCCTGATGCCGCTGAGCAGGCCTTCTGGTCGCTTTGGTCGCCCACTCAGCTCTCGGGGTCACTGTGCGATAACGCCATGTTAAATGGGTGGCGCTGTGCGTCGACTGAGGCTGATGTCTGGGATAGCGTGGTAGAAGTGAACCGGCCTGTGATCTTGAGTTTGCGACGGGCCGATGGTTTTGCCGCGGCCAGCGTGTTGCTCCAAATTGCGGGAAATAGCGCCAAGTTGTGGGATGGGCAGTCTGTTTGCGAATTGCCGTTGCAGCAGTTGGCAGAGAGTTGGCGTGGCAGCTATCAATACCTCTGGAGGAGTCCGCCGGAATGGGCTGGGCCGTTGGTGGTCGGCGATGAAGGGCCCGCGGTACGGTATGTTGTGGAGGCCTTTGCTGCGCTGGACGGCTTGCCCGTGCCGCCCCTCAAGGTCTTCACTGAGGCTCTGGGGGAGCGCGTCCAGCTATTTCAGGCTGCTCGCGGGCTGGAGGTGGACGGTGTGATTGGTGAGCGAACGTTGCAGGCGCTCCATGATGTGCTGGGTAGGGCGCCCCGGCGCCTTCCGCAATTTTCCCAATTGGATGGGATGCCGGGACTCAAATCATGTCGTTAATTATGGACGCGTTGCGCCGCGCGGATGGCACCAGGTTGCCGGTGTCGGATCACGCGATCGAGGCTGAGGCGACGCCTAGCATCGCTTCAAGGTATGTCATTGCAGCAGCGGTTTTTTGGGGGGGACTGGTCGGCGGCGCGTCTATGATGTGGATCGGCAGCACTGCGCCTTTGTCGGGAGTCACATCCCCAATATCAGTTCCTCGGTCGACAGAGGTGTTGGCCACTGCATCGCGTGGTGATTCTCTCGCCGTGCCTCCAGAGGCGGTTGTTGATCATGCCAAGGCACATGCTGTTGCGGACTCGGACATGCGGCAACAGACGACTCCTGCGGTCCGAATATCAGACGATCGAAAGCAGGGGGCTGAATCACTGCAAGCGCTTAATAGGCAGATGTGGAATGATGCCGCGCTGCACGAATCTGAAGCGACTGCGGCATCTGATAGCGGTGGCGTGGAAGCGCCACCTGAGACGCTGTCTGCGTCTCTGGAACCTACTGCGACCTTGGACCAGCCTTCCTCAATGGCCCCTCCGATCGATTTAGCACGTGCTATCGAGCGGCTCGCTCAGGAAGTGGGAGATGTCCCGCTTAGCCCGCATCCCGCGACGTTGCTGGAAAACCTGTCGCAACAGCAAAAAGATCAGATCCCCACGATCGTTTATGGGGCCCACGCATTTTTTGAGGCGGGTGATCGGTCGGTGACACTGAACGGACGTCGTCTGCAGGCGGGCCAGCGAACCGAGGAAATTCAGGTTGTGGAGGTTCTCCACGATAGCGTGGTGCTGAATGCGGGGGGTATCGTTTTCAGGCTCAGGGCGCTGAACTCTTGGGTCAATCTGTAGTGCTATGGCCTGGACTCAGCACCTGGTCGTTCAGAAGGAACGATCTCATGGCCTGATGGACATCGCGTTGCCGCATGAAGGGCCGCAACACTGAGCGGCCCGCTTCATTGCTGAACAGGGGTACATTGGCGCCGGTATGCTCTTCGCTGAAGCCATTGCTAGTGGCGTAATTCACTCGCATAAGGCCTCCCTCGGGCGTCTGCACTCTGGCCGTCAGACCCGGTGAATAGATAGGGATAGGATACTTATCGTACAGGCTGGGCTCCGGCAGTATTTGCGCGGCTTGTGCGTGGTCAGCTGTGACGATGATCAACGTATCGGGATGGGCCTCCGAAAACGTCGTGGCAAGTGCAAGGGCCTCCTCCAGTTGCGCGATTTCTCCGATGGAGCCGCAGGGGTCACGCTTGTGACTTTGCTTGTCGATCGAGGCAGATTCCACCATGAGAAAGAAGCCTTGAGCATTGTCTTTCGACAGGTGCCGCAGTGCGGCCTCGGTCATGGCAGCAACGGACGGCGTATTGCCATAATCGGGATTGGCTTCGCAGGCGATTGGCATGGGCTCCTTGGCTTCGCCCAGATAATCGGAAATTTGATTCAGCCAGCTGGTTTCTGCGGCTTCAGCAGTGCGACCATCGGTGCCGCGCCATCTGACAGGCAGGGTTTCCTCGTCAAATACACCCAGCAGGCGAGTATTGGGGTCGACGGCAGCAAGCGCCGACGCGTCGCTGATCACCTGAAACCCCTCTGCCTCTGCAACCGCGTGCACTTTTTTTCCCTCAATCGTAGTCTGGTTTAAAAACTTCTGACCCCCACCGAGCAATACGTGGGCGCCACTGGTGATCAATTGCTCGATGATGGAGCCAGGTCCGCCATTATCCCGGGCATCCTGGGGGCAGGCGGGTTGCGGAATGCCATAGTAAGTGCTGCCCAATATCTCGTCGGGGCCCTCACAGCTGCGCGCAGACACGTGTGATAGGAATGAAGCGGGTGTTGCGTCTGTGATGGATGAGGTCGTCACGAGTCCGACTCGTAATCCAGCGGCCATCGCCAGCTCGGCAATGGTTTGCGCATCTTGATCGTTGATGTTCGTTCCGATTCTACCGATGCTGGTGAGGGTGCCAGTCGCAAGCGCGGTGGCCGTGTTGGCTGAGTCGGCAACGTACACCGGGAGCCCGTCAACCGAGAGTGTTTCAACCTGAACTGCCGCGCGAAATGCGAGTTGGTCCACCCTGAGGGTGCCGCTCATTCCAGCTAGATAGTTTCGCCCCATCGTTACATGTTGGTCGTCAAAACCGTCGCCGATGATCAGGATGACGTTTCGTAACGGTGCAGCCGTGCCGGTGGAGGTTGGCAGGACCAGCAGTAATATTAGCAGTCGGAGCAACGGTGTCTTCATGGGCATCTCAGGCTTCGTGGGGGCAGAGAATAGTCGGGGAAACTTTCCTGCACAATGGGTTTTTACGGTCCCCCATTAAGGCGCGGCTTGGGTTGAGCGCGCTCGTTGTGGCACACTTCTCCGCAGATGATCTTGAGGCACTATTCTAATGTCTGGATACACTGGCCGGCCCGGTCTGATTATTTTGATTTCTGCCGTCGCTTTGCTCGGCGGTTCACCGGCGATAGCGGAGACGATTTCCGGCGGCGATACGGCGTGGGTGCTGACCTCCACGGCCCTCGTGCTGTTTATGACGATTCCCGGGCTCTCGCTTTTTTACGCAGGCCTCGTAAGGGTGAAGAATGTGCTGTCGGTGCTCATGCAATGTTTTGCATTGACGGCGCTGATGTCCTTATTGTGGTTTGTCATTGGCTACACCTTGGCGTTTGGCTCATCTGGCGTTGAGCAGGGCCCATGGATCGGAGACCTCGGAAACGTTTTTCTCGCGAAAGTGTCGATGGACAGCACAAAGGGGACCATTCCAGAGACCTTGTTTGTGATGTTCCAACTGACATTTGCGGTGATCACACCCGCACTGATTGTGGGCGGCTTCGCCGAAAGGATGCGTTTTTCGGCAATGCTGATATTCAGTTCTGCCTGGTTGGTGCTGGTATATGCGCCAGTCTGCCACTGGGTATGGGGAGGTGGCTGGTTGAATGTTATGGGGTTGCAAGACTTCGCAGGCGGCGCAGTCGTGCACATTACCGCCGGCGTGGCGGCTCTGGTTGCAGCTCTCTCTCTGGGTGAGCGTAAAGGCTTTGGTCAAACGGCCATGCCGCCCCACAATCTCACCATGACGGTAACAGGCGCCGGAATGCTGTGGGTCGGATGGTTCGGATTCAATGCGGGTTCGGCGGTGGCGGCTGACAGCAGTGCGGCGATGGCGATGTTGGTCACGCATCTCTCTGCGGCCTGTGGTTCGTTGGCCTGGATGACGATGGAGTGGATCCGACACGGTAAACCTTCAGTATTGGGGATCGTAACGGGAATGGTGGCTGGCCTTGGAACGATTACACCCGCATCCGGTTCGGTTGGCCCAGCGGGTGCCGTGGTGATTGGGTTATCCGCTGGGGTGCTATGCTACTTCGCCACCATCACTCTGAAAAATCGACTCGGCGTTGACGACAGTTTGGATGTGTTCCCGGTGCATGGCGTGGGTGGCATGCTTGGCCTTTTGATGGCGGGTATTTTCTGCTCACCCTCTCTGGGGCTCTTTAGCGGCAATGGCTTTTCGGATGGTATCAGTGGGATAGGGGGCCAGTTAGGGGTCCAGCTGACGGGAATCGTCGCCACTTTTGTTTACACCGCGATCATGAGCTGGTTGTTGTTGAAAATAGTGAATCTCATCGTCGCGCTGCGAGTGGACCAAGAAGACGAGACAGCTGGACTCGATATCATTCTGCATGACGAGAGAGGTTACGATTTGTAAGCGTGTCGGCAGGGTGCGACAGCGGCGCGCTGTGTGAGTAAAGGCCCTCTTCCGGGGCCTTTTTTTATACCGGTTTGAGCGTTAGGGTAATACCAAGTCGTTTGACTGCCGGCACGCTTTGCTCGACGTCCCGAATCGTGAGTGGATGGTCTTCACCCCATTCTCTGGGGTAAGTGAGGGTGAGGGTGTCATCCTTTGCAGCAACGCTCAGGTCCGGTATCTCTTCAACCACTTCGACATGCTTCAAAATCACGGCTAAACGCAGCAGCATCATCATCCTCGCCACGCTCCGTCGCCGGCGCTTCGAAATCGGTTCGAGTATTTCCGATCTGGGTTTGCCTTTCAGGCCTGCTATGAGCGCGGCCATAATTTCTTGGTCTTGCTGGGCGAATCCTGGTAAATCCGTGTTGAGCACGAGATACGCTGAGTGCTGAGAATAATTCTTTTGAGACACTGCTATACCCAGTTCATGGAGAGCGCCTGCCCACTTTAGTAGATCAACCTCTTCCTCCGCGAGGTGCCAATCGCTTTGTGTGGCCGTTGCCAAGAGCCCCACTCTGTGGGTCACCAGGTTGGCTACCGTCTGGTCGACACTGTACCGACGTTGCATGGCGACGATGGTTCTATTTCGCACGTCTTCATGACTGAAGCGCCCGATCAGGTCGTAAATCACGCCCTCTCGCAGTGCACCTGATGAAGTTCTCATTTCTTGAATTTGCAGGCCGTCGAAGATGCCCATTGCAATGGCGAGGCCCGCCGTGACGACTCCCTTACGTGTGTCGCTTAGTCCCTCGAGGTCAATATCCTCTACCCGCTCAAATGCCAGCAATGTTCTTCGGAGCCGGTTCAATGATTCCCGGTCAATACCCGATTCCCGCCATCCCGCGGTCACGATGAGGGCCTCGATCGCACGGAGCGTTCCCGAGGAGCCTACCGCCTCCTGCCATTGCTCGCTGTGGTAGTTCCTGCGAATGTGAGAGACCTCGATGCGTGCGCGATGATAGGCGGCATCAAATCGTTCGCGATCGATGCCCCCTCCTGGGAAAAAAGTCTCCCCATAAGACACGCAGCCTAGTTGCAAGCTCTCCAATCGCGTGGGCTCGAATCGCTCTCCGAGTATAAACTCTGTGCTCCCCCCGCCAATATCGATCACCAGGCGGGTGTTTTGATCATCCGACAGAGTGTGGGCAACACCTAGGTAGATGAGGCGCGCCTCCTCGCGACCATAAATCACGTCAACAGGAACACCGAGAATGTGCTCGGCGGGCTCGATAAAGTCCTGCCGATTCTTGGCTCGCCTGAGCGCGTTTGTCCCCACTACGCGAATTTTGGTGGGTGAGATACTGTCGATGAGCTGTTTAAAACGCTCGAGGCACAGCAAGCCTCGCGTAATAGCGGCGGCGGTCAGCTCGGGCTTCCCCGCGGTTTCGCCGAGTTGCACTTTTTCAGCCAGCGCATGAATGGGTCTCAGCTCGCCGAAGTCCGGTTTGGCGATCATCAGATGAAAAGAGTTGCTGCCCAGATCGATGGCAGCCAATAACTCGCTGGATGTTTGTGAGGCGTCACTCACCAAACGCGCTCGAGCTTGATGAAGGGAAGGAGTGAGTTTCTGTGTAGTAGGATCGTTTGGGCCTGCCAGTAACCCGAGTCAATAACTCGTAACCAATAGTGTCCGCATAGCTGGCGACCGTGTCGACTGCTGGCTGGCTGCCCCAAAGCGTCGCGGGCATCCCGACTTCAATATTGTGGCAGTCTGTGACATCCACGCTGAGGAGATCCATCGAGACCGTGCCTGCGAGAGGAGCAATTTGTCCGTTGATTCCGACGGGTGCGCCACTTTTTGCTGATCGCGGATATCCGTCGCCATACCCAGCGGAGAGTGTCGCGATCACGCTATCTCGCGCGGCAACCCACCGCCCACCATAGCCCACTGACTCCCCCTGAGGTATCTGCCTCAGTGCGATGACGGCGGATGTGAAGTGCATCGCCGGTGTGAGCAGGGACGCCACTGGACTGCCAGGAATCTGCCCGCCATACATGGCATAGCCAATCCTTGCCCACTCACATCGCTCGGCCTGACCCAGCTGAGAGGCTGCCGAGTTGCATAAGCTGACGTCATCTGGCCAGTCACTCACGGTAGTCTGCCACTCCGCCTGTTGGGAGAGCGTCAGCGGGTCCGTCGGTTGCTCTGCAGAGGCAAGGTGCGACATGGCAATGACGCTGGAAATACCGCGACCGGAAAACGATGTTCTTATCGCCGTCATCTGATCTGGATTAAAACCGAGCCGATGCATGCCAGTATCTGCCTTGAGCCATACACAGGAGAGTGAATGTGCTTTCGCATATGCCCACTCCAGTTGATCAGGGTTATGGAGCACCGGCCACAGATCTAGCGCGACGGTGACGTCTAGATCCCCTCTGGTGTGGGGTCCTTCAAGGATCAGGATCGGTTTCCTGATCCCCTTCTCTCGAAGCGCGACGGCCTCTTCCGTGAAGGCGACAGCAAAGGCGTCGACCCTTTTCTCGATATGTGCCGCGACCGGTACCGCTCCGTGCCCATAAGCATCGGCCTTGACGACCGCCATAAAGTGACGATCGCCAATGTGACGTTTAAGCGTTTGAACGTTGTCGTTGATCGCTGTGAGATCAATGTGAAAAGTTGTTTCGCGAGACATCAGGGGCTATCGAAGCGGCGCTCATGGAAGAGTTGTTGCGCGGCGGACCAGCGCGGGCCGGGTTTGCCATCTGCCACGATCTTGCCGTCAATGGTAATCACGGGCGCCAGCTCCTTCGTGGAAGATGTCAGCCAAACCTCATCCGCGCTCAGAACTTCATCCCGTGTCACTGGACGGACCTCAACGATCCAATCTGTGTGTGCTTGCAGAAACTCAAGGCACTGGCGGCGCGTCACGCCCGGTAGCTTTTCATGGTCGAGGGGCGGAGTGAGCACTTTGCCTGAGCGAACAACAAACACATTACACGTTGTGGCTTCGGTTAGCTCGTCGCGATCATTGAATAGTAGGGCTTCCTGCGCGCCTTCATGCACCGCCTCCATCATATGCAACACGTTGCCCAGCAGTGCCGTGGATTTGATATGGCAGCGTCCCCACCGCTGATCCCGCGCCGTCACCACCCTACAGCACTGCGCTGTTTCTGCCGAGCCGTCAGACGGCTTGTTAATCGGAAAGGTGTAGGCGAATGTTGTCGGGGTCGTGAGTTGTGAAAACGCGTGCTGCCGCTTTTCCTCAGCTCCACGGCTGATGTGCAGATAGATGCCGAGATCGCCGCCTCCATTCTGGTCGATCAGCGCGGCTAATATCGAGCGCAGCGATTGTTCTGAATAAGCGCTGGAAAGATGGATGCATTCCAGAGAATGCCGCAGGCGCTCCAGGTGATATTGCATCGCCACCGGTCGACCATCGTAACTGGGAATAACTTCATAAACTCCGTCGCCAAACAAAAATCCTCGGTCAAGCGGTGAAATTCTTACTTCAGCCAAGGGCTGGAAGTCGCCATTGAGGTAGGCCGTCGTCATGACTTATTGGCTCTCAACGCCATTGGTATGATCTCCTCAAGCAGGGCATTACCCGCGTTTTCCGCAAAGCCATCTTCTGTCGCGGTGGGCAGCCCCGTGACTCCGTCCACAGCCCCCTGCTGAACAAGATAGCTGAGGTCTCCCCGAATATCTGCCCCTATATCGGTGATATCGCCGCTCATCACGTCTGTTAGCACGCACAGTGCGTAAGCGGCCCAATTGGAAACATCTGCTACGACCAATTCGTCGCAGGTGCTAGCTGCTGGTTTTACAGCGAGTGTAGAGATTGCCTCGATAGCACTTCCCATTCCCAACTCATTACCGCCATCGCCGATTGCAATAGTGGGGCAGCTCGCCAATTCCAGATAGGGCTCTGCCCACGCGCAATGGTCAGAGATGTCTTGCCCCGCCATGTTGTAGTAACGGCCGTCCGCTGCGGCTCCGGGCCTTTCAATGCTAATGAACAGACCGGGTGGGGCACTGCGGTAAAGCGCTGTGACCTCGTCGATGATCTGATCGGGGGAGCCGGTCGCCAGATCTACACATCTGAAGCGATCGCAGAGCGCTCTGGTGAGCGCCGGTTCAGCAAGGATCGTTGGCGCGAGGTTGTTGCGTTCACATAACCGGTAAAGCGCCATGGCACCGGCAGGTCCATCTGTCTCAAAAGTGCCTGCTACCGGGAAGCCCGTCACAATATAGGCGTTGCCCGCGCTGTGACGGATAAGTTCCGCCGCTCTTGCGAGATACCCGGCCTGAAGATGCCGACGTACCCTCTCCATGCCTCGGTGATTATTGCGGACAAGCAGTGACTCGATGTTTGATGTTGCTACGGTGATTGCCGTTTGAGTCATCTCTGGCCTAACTGAAGCTTTGTCTCGGTGTAATGATGCTCCAGCCAGCGCACACTGTCAGCCTCTTCGGGGCTGATTTCAGCGAATCTCACCCGTTGTCCGGGTCGTGATTGTGCCAGCCGCTGGCAGTCTCCGGTAATGACAGCGCCAGCCTTGGGGTAGCCGCCGACGGTCTGCCGATCATTGAGCAAGACAATTGGGTTGCCATCGGCAGGTATTTGAATGGCCCCCTGGCAAGTAGCTTCGGAGAGCAGTGTTTGGATCTTGGTTTTAAGGGGGAGGCCCTTCATCGTGATGCCCATACGATTGCCTTTAGACGTGACCCAAAACGTTTGTTCCTGCAGCGATCTCTGCGTATGGGAGGGGAGTGCACCAAATTGAAACCCGGGAACGAACCGTAGCAAAAGCACGTCCCGCTCGCGCGCTCTAATCAGTCCGGGGTCGGCAGCTACCTCCGGTTGATTCTGGTCACCCAAGGGCAGAGTGTCTCCATTTCGCAGGTAGCCGCCATTCAGGCCGCCAATGCCCTCTCTGGGTGATGTGCTTCGGCTGCCCAGACAGGGAGTCGTGTCGATTCCTCCTCCGACGTGCAGATAACTATAAACGCCCGACGTAGAAGCAGATGCGGCAATCAGCCCTCCGGGTGGCACAGTGTGCACCGTTTCCGGGTCGACGGGCTCGCCGTCGATACTGAGATTCACCGGTGCTCCTGTCACCACAATAGTGCACTCGTGTGTCGGTCGCGCTTGTAACTCACCGTAGGCAAATTCCAATGCCGCCTCGTCTTCCCGATGGCCTAGGCGAAACTGACCGCTCTTCAGCGCCAGCCAATCCATAGCCCCTGCGGGTGGAATGCCTTCCTGAAGTCTTCCAGGACGCCCGGTGTCCTGAACAGTGCTGGCGATACCTGCCCGCAGGAGCGCAAGCGCCCTCACAATGCGTTCCTCAAAGACTGATAGTCTGCTTCGGAAACAGGCTGAAATCGCACCGTATCGCCGACTGACAGTCTGGCGGCGGGCGCGGAATTGAGACTAAAAAGCGTGGTCGGACACGAGCCTATGAGGCGCCAGCCGCCAGGTGATTCGCAGGGGTAGACGGCGGTTTGTCTGTCTGCAATCGCGACCGCTCCCGCTGGCACGAGCGGCCGCGGCGCACCGAGACGAGGCGTCGCAAGCTGTTGTGGAATTTCACCGAGATAACAGAAGCCCGGTGCAAAGCCGGTTGCGTAGGCAAAGTAATCGGCGCCGCAATGTAAATTGATTATCGCATCGATACTGAGAGACTTACTGTCCGCAATCCATTCAAGATCTGGCGCAACGCTGGGGTGGTAGAGCACCGGCAGTACAATGATTTCGTCTCGGGAGGCGGGATCGATATCAAAACTACTCGCCGCTTCTGCCTGCTCCATAAGCCACTCAGTGGCTCGGTTACGCTCTAGCGTGAGTGGGCGGTAAAAGAGGGTGAGCGTTGAGTAGCCTACGACGCTGTCAGTCAAGCTGTTTGCAAACTGCTGCTGCGCGGCTTTCTGAATCGATAGCAGCTTATGGGTGAGCGCCGGTGCGGGTGAAGCCGCAAACATGAGGCGCAGGCCCAGATCACCCGCTGGTCCAACCTCAAAGCGCATTCACATTGTATCCAGCGCGGTGCGAATCGCCTTGATCATTCTGATGGCACCCGGTGTATCCCCGTGGACACACAGCGTGTCAGCATTAACGGGAATACGCCTGCCCCGAGGTGTTTTCAGCTCATCTTTGGCAATCGCAACGGCTTGTTCTGCGGCGCACTCTACGTTAAGCAGCGCGCCAGGCTTATCTCGCGCCAAGAGCAGTCCTCGACTGGTATAGCCGCGGTCAGCGAAAGCCTCGTAGCGTAGGGTCAGTCCGTGCTCAACAGCGAGTTGCACCGTCTTGCGGTCTCTTGGCGTGGCGAGAACCACCAGTGCTAACTCGGCGTGCCAGCTCGACACCGCTCGCATGATGTCATTCATGATCGCTGGATCCGCGAGCATGGCGTGATAGAGCGCTCCGTGGGGTTTGACGAAGCTAACCTTGGTCCGATGAGCCCGAGCGATGCCATCAAGTGCGCCAATCTGAAAGTGGATTAGATCAATCAGCTCCTGCCCTCTGACGTCCATGGCGCGACGACCAAATCCCTGTTTATCGGTATAAGAGACGTGGGCGCCGACCTCGGTATTGTGACGCCTCGCCAGTTCGACTGAGCGTCTCATCGTGGTGGGATCGCCAGCGTGGCCACCACAGGCAATGTTGGCGGCGTCAATCAGCGGCATAATGGCTTTGTCGTCGCCCATTTTCCAGGGGCCAAAGCTCTCGCCCATATCGCAGTTGAGGGTAAGTACTCGTTTCATTACAAGATCGCCAGCTCAGCGTTTTTCAGATCAGTTACCAGCATATGACCAGGCTCGTGGGTGATGGCCAGAGGGAGTCGGGCGGCCTCCAGGGCGACCTGTGGTGTCACACCGCAGGCCCAAAAAACGGGAATGTCATGCGGACGTATAGACACCGGATCACCAAAGTCAGGACTGGCGATGTCGTCGATGCCGATTTGACGCGGATCACCGAGATGAACCGGTGCGCCGTGAACCGAGGGAAAGCGAGAGCAAATCTGAATCGCTCGGATGGCATCTGCGGCGGGGAGAGGGCGCATGCTGACCACCATATTCCCCTGAAAAGGTCCCGACCCAGCGCAGGGCATGTTAGTGCGATACATCGGCACGTTAACGTCCTCAGTAATGTTTCGTATCTCAATCCCGGCATCCAAAAGCGCTTCCTCGAATGAAAAGGAGCATCCGAGCGCAAAAGCCGTCCAATCACTTTGCCATAGGTCTGCAATGTCTTCGGTTTGGGCGCTGAGTTTGCCGTCTCGCCATATTCGATATCTCGGCACGTCAGTTCGAATATCGATGTCGTTTCCCAGATCAGGTAGAGAAGGGTCACCGGGTTGCGGGCTCATCGCCAGTAGCGGGCAGGGTTTTGGATTGCGTTGACAAAACGTCTGAAAATAAGAGGCGACGTCGGAGGGGAGGATGACAACGTTACACTGCACATAACCCGCTGCGAGCCCGGATGTCTTGGCACAGAACTGAGCATCCCTGCAGCGCGCTCGGATAGCTTCAGGCCTTAGGTTTGAGGCAACCGCTACCATCTTCACCTCGAAATTGTATAGTGACCCCAGATAATAATCCCAAATGAGGAACAGCATGGCGCATTTTTCTGTTTATGCAACCGAGACGCCTGATAGACCCGCTTACATCATGGCGAATTCCGGCGAAGTGGTGACGTACAGTGAGCTGGATCGGCGCTCAAATCAGATTGCACACCTGCTCAGGCAATCTGGGGTTCAACGCGGCGACCATATTGCCATGATGATGAAGAACTGCTCAGAGTTTTTGCAGGTTGCTCAGGCCGCAAATCGCGCAGGCGTTATCTTTACGCCTATTAGCACTCACCTCAAGCAGGAAGAAACGGGCTACATCATTACCAACTGTCGTGCGAAGCTGTTTATTGCCTCAGCGGCGCTGGCGCAGGTGGCTACCGAGGCTGCCGCCGCATCGGCGGGATTGAATCGCTGTTTGTGCGTTGGCGGTGAGATCCCCGGCTTTGAATCGCTGAGTGAGCAATTGGTGGGTCTACCCGAGACGCCTATCAAGGATGAATATCTGGGCGCTCCGATGCTGTATTCATCTGGCACAACGGGTAAACCGAAAGGCGTTTACTGGGCGCCGCACGCAGAGAGCATCCACACTGATCACCCTATGTCAGGCAGCGTAGGCGCCTTTTTCGGGTTCGGCGTCGACACCATCTATCTTTCTCCGGCGCCGCTCTATCATGCCGCCCCCCTGCACTACAACTTGATGGTGCTGGGCCTTGGAGGCACTTCGGTGATCATGGAGCAGTTTGACCCAGAGCAGTCTCTGGAGTTGATCGAGCGGTATAAGACGACCCACAGTCAATGGGTCCCCATTATGTTTGTTCGCATGTTGAAGCTGCCCGAGGCAGCCAGAACCGGATACGACCTGAGTTCTATGAAGTGTGCGATTCACGCAGCGGCGCCGTGTCCGATTGATGTTAAGGAGGCCATGATCGATTGGTGGGGACCTGTGATCATTGAGTATTACTCGGGCAGTGAAGGCAACGGATTCACGATCATCGATTCTGCAAACTGGCTGACCCACAAAGGGTCGGTGGGCCAGGCAATCATCGGCGAGCCGAGGATTCTAAGAGATGACGGAGAGGTTCTGGGTCCGGGTGAGGTAGGCGATGTCTACTTTGCCAATAGCCGGCCCTTTGAGTATTTCGATGAACCCGAGAAAACAAAAAATGCCTTTAATGAGCAGGGTTGGAGCACGATGGGGGACGTGGGCTATCTGGATGAAGAGGGTTTTCTGTATCTGACCGATCGCAAAAATTTCACGATCATTACCGGGGGAGTCAATGTTTATCCAGCGGAGATCGAGGGCCTTTTGATTTCACATGAGAAGGTGGCTGACGTAGCGGTATTTGGCATCCCTCATCCCGAATTCGGGGAGGAAGTGATGGCGGTTGTGCAGCCCATGCAGTGGTCTGATGCCAACGAGCAGACGGAAATGGAGCTGATTGAGTGGATGCGGGATCGGCTCTCTACGGTCAAGGTTCCCCGCCGAGTCGATTTCCTAGAGCAGTTACCGCGCATGGATAACGGGAAGCTCTATAAACGCCACCTGCAGGCCGCTTACCGTGGCGCAGTATGAATGTCAGCTGTCAAGCTGGCGCTGATCGCGGCGACCCTCTAAGCTCTGGGTCTGAGTACCTACACAATGCGGCAGAACGGACAAGGAGCGGTAATTGGCGGCAAAAGCTGAACTGCGTGATCTAGAGCAAAATATGGAGGTTGCGAGCAATTATGGTGATTGGCTCGCTGCCGCACAGGCGCACGATGAGGTGACGGGACAGCTTGAATGGCGGCAGGAGGAGGTTTCGGACCTCTATGACCATGCACAGATTCGTTACCGACTGGATCGGCTTCGCAAGTTTCGCAAGCAAAAGGACTGGACCGGGTTGCTCTATGCCCTGAACGAGGGCATCCACGGCAACATGGGTGGGATGGGGAAAAGCGTCCTGTACCGGCAGGCAAAATCGGGCACCAAGTTGCTCATTGAGCAATACATCCAAGAGATAGATGACGCGCTAAGGCGACTCGCTGAGTTGCCCGATGAGGTTATCCCAACCCAGCAGAAGCTGGATTTTTTCTACCGCAGTAACGTCTGTTACGGGCGCTCAGCGCTGATGTTGAGTGGTGGAGGGGTGCTTGGCTTTTTGCACGTGGGTGTTGTGACTGAACTCTTGAAACATGGGTTGCTGCCGCGCGTGATATCGGGGTCCAGCGCAGGGTCAATTGTTGCTGCCGCCCTGGCGACGCATACAGACGAGGAAATGGCCGCTTTGGATCTGATTGGCCTGCTGGAAGCTGCTGAAATGGAAGGGGCCGGCGTGATCAAGCAGTGGATTTCTGGCGCAACTAGTCGGCTGAGCGTTGAGGATACTGAGCGGTTGATTGAGGCGACCATCCCTGATTTGACGTTCGCCGAGGCTTACGCAAAAACGGGTCGTCAGGTCAGCATAACTGTTGCGCCGGCCGAACCGCATCAGCGATCAAGATTGCTCAATGCGGTGTCTTCGCCCAACGTTTATCTCCGCTCTGCTGCAATGGCGTCATGCGCCATTCCGGGGGTATTTCCTGCGGTGATGTTGAAGGCGAAAAATGAGCGGGGCGAGTCGTTACCTTATTTGCCTGCTCGTCGCTGGGTAGACGGGTCGGTAGCGGATGACCTGCCAGCCAAGCGTCTTTCTCGCTTGTTCTCAACCAACCATTACATCGTCAGTATGGTCAATCCGATTGCCAGAGCTTTCTTGCCTCGCGATGACAGGGCCCGCCCGCTACGACAGGCAGCCACGTCTTTGGGAGTTGGTATCGGCCGTGAGGTGTTGAATTTCTATCGAGGCGTTGCCAAAAAATACGGAGAAAACTGGCCTAAATTCAACATGATGATGCACAGTGCTCATGCGCTGCTTGACCAGGAGTACTCAGGCGACATTAATATCGTACCCCGATTTCGTCTTTCCAATCCGCTTCATTTGATCAAGCAGCCCAACGAGACAGAGCTGCGTGCGCTGGTAAAGGAAGGCGAGCGCGCGACCTACAGTCGCATCGAATCCATAAGGCGTTGCACTCAGATTTCCCGAACTTTGGAAGAAATCCTGCATCGATTTGAGTATGGAGACCTTCGTCCCGTACCCGGCTCCTATCGAAGGCCAAAGAGCTCACGCCGCAGGCCGCCACCCACGGCTACGCAGATGAAAGCGCTGAAGGCAGAAGCGCGAACGCGGTCGGTGCAGTCAAGCAGAGGAGGCCCCCGTTCCACGGCTGGGTCCCGAGCTAGAGGAAAGAGTGCTTCGGCTAAAACCAGCGCTGCCTAACTACTAGGGTGCGGTTATCCTCACGGTATGCAGGCGGCACCCAGTGCCGCTAGCGGGCCCACCATAATCGCCCTGCTGTCAGCCTCAGCACTCGATGCAGTGCCGATTTGTGCTCGCTTCTTGATGCCCTGCAAGATAGCAGCGATGCGGAAAAAACAGAACGCCATGTAAAACGGCCAGTTGTCGATGCCGCTGCGTCCTGTGCGTTGGCAATATGCCGCGATGTAATCTTCGTCTGAGGGAAGGCCCAGTTGGGTGCGATCCAGACCTTCCAGCCCAGCGATGCCTCCTTCCCGCGGAAACTGCCACGCCATGAGTTGGTAGGCCAGATCGGCGAGAGGGTCACCCAGCGTTGAAAGCTCCCAATCCAGGATGCCTATAATGCGAGGCTCCGTTGGGTGAAAAATCATGTTATCCAGCCGATAGTCTCCGTGGACGAGCGCCACTTTTTCCTCGCCTTCTGGCACGTGCTCGGGAAGCCACTCGATCAGGGCTTCCATATCGGCGACGGGCTCAGTTTCTGAGGCACGATACTGTTTTGTCCATCGCCCGATTTGACGCGTGTAATAATTACCGGGTTTGCCATAATCCCCCAGCCCCACAGCCTCCACATCCACTGAGTGCAAGGCTGCCATAACGCGATTCATCTCGTCGTAGATGGCGCCACGCTCTGCGTTATTCACCTCGGGCACCGCGGGGTCCCAGAATATGCGACCTTCAAGATGCTCCATGACGTAAAACATGGAGCCGATTAGGCCGTCGTCCTCGCACAGCGCGACCGCCTCAGGCACGGGTACATCAGTATCGCGGAGCGCATCCAGAACCCGGTATTCCCGGTCTACAGCGTGGGCTGAGGCCAACAGCTCACCCGGTGGCTTGCGCCGCAGAACGTACTGCCTGTCTCCCGCGGTCAACTTAAAGGTCGGGTTCGATTGTCCGCCAGCAAATTTCTCAGCGCTCAGCGGGCCGGAGAAATCTGGAACGTGTTTGCGAAGCCAGGGTTCAAGCCGGGGGAGTTCAAGGTCTTGGGTGCTCATGGAGGTCCTCAATCATGCAAGATAACAGCGCAGTGATGGGCTGGTATGCGTCTAAAGCTATTGGCATCATACGTGCCAATTTAGCCGCCGTGGCAACTAGCCGATGCCGGCGCCATAGGTTATCGTGCGGGCGCTCGGTGTTACAACACCGACAAGGGCAGGCAAAAACAATAAGGGGCATTGCTAAGTGAGTAATCAGGTCATGGACCACTACCGAAGCGCGGTGGCAATGGTCACTGCGCCGGGCGCATTTCTTGAAGTCACCACTATTGAGGCGGACGGTCAGGCGCTGAAGGCCTACCAGCACGCGCCAAGATCAATGCGCGATCTGTGGTTGCTGGGACAGGGCTTTGCTGATCAGGAATATATTGTATACGGCGAGGAGCGATGGACCTTTTCTGAAGCGGGCCAAATCGTCGCGAACTTTGCGAGCTGGCTGCAATCCCAGGGGATTGGGTCAGGTGATCGCGTGGCGATCGCTTTGCGAAATTATCCAGAGTGGATATTCGCTTACTGGGGTGTGATTGCCGTTGGCGGGGTCGTAGTCGGTATGAACGCCTGGTGGGTGGCTGATGAAATGGCCTATGCCCTGAACGATTCGGAGCCCAAATTGTTGGTAGCCGATGATCGGAGGCTAGCCGTATTTGCCGACATTGCGGCTGATTTTGAGGGCCTTAGGGTCGTCGCAGTGAGAGAGTCCAGCCCGCCAGTGGCGGCCACTCAGTGGGAGGAGGCGGTGCGTGTGCCGGCTGATTTACCCATGCCCGACATTCAGACAAATGATGACGCTTGCATTTTCTACACTTCGGGGACGACTGGTCGGCCCAAAGGGGCGCAGTTGACCCACAGGGGGTGCGTCCATAACATCATGAACGTCGCGGCGATGGGGCAGATATTTGCCACCACCCAAGCGATGAACCGAGGAGAGCCTGTCGAGGCTCCTATATCGGCGCCCGCGGCAACCTCGTTAGTTGCGACGCCACTATTCCACGTAACCGCAAACAATTGCGTTATGCACGGGGCAACCATCAGTGGTGGGAAGCTTGTGTTGATGTACAAGTGGGATACCGAGGAAGCGTTGAAGCTCATTGAGCGTGAAAAAGTGAATACGCTAAGTGCGGTTCCGATGATGACGCGGGAATTACTGGCACACCCTGACTTTGCGGAGTACGACACTTCCAGCTTGAATTCCTTGGGTGGTGGCGGTGCAGCAATGCATCCAGATTTGCCCAGCAAGGTGGTGGAGACGACTCAGCGCGCCAAGCCTGCGCAGGGTTATGGGATGACTGAAGTGTGCGGTATCAGTACCTACACCACAGGCGATCTCTTTCTCGCTCGGCCACAAAGTTGTGGCCCGCTGGTACCCACCCTCGAGGGAAAAATTGTCAACAAGGCGGGGGATGTCTTGCCAGTGGGTGAGGCGGGTGAACTGCTGGTGAAAGGCGCGCCCGTGATCAAGGGCTATTTGAACCGCCCCGAAGCGACTGCAGAGACAATAGTCGACGGCTGGTTACATACCGGCGATATCGGTTATTTCGATGAGGATGGATTTCTCTACCTGGTGGACCGTGTGAAGGACATGATTCTGCGAGGAGGCGAGAATATTTACTGTGCTGAGGTGGAGGGAGCGCTCTACACCCATCCCGCTGTGCTTGAGACAGTCGCTTTTGCGGTGCCCGATGACCGTCTCGGTGAAGAGGTCGGTGTTGCGGTTCATCTCATAGAGGGAGCAATAATGGATGCGCCCGGTTTGCGAGAGCATATGGGGTCTCGTTTGGCGGCGTTTAAAGTGCCCAGATACGTGTGGTTCTTGTCGGAGCCATTGCCACGTAATGCCAATGGCAAGTTTCTGAAGCGAGAGTTGCGCGAGGTGCTGGATCCCGGTTCGGCGGATTAAAGGCCGTACAGGTGTGCCGCTAGATTTGCTCCCAATACCCTAAGGGCTGTTTGCTCGGAAGCCAGTCATGAATCGTTTAGCGTTTCGGCCGTTTTAACGCGGCGTTGTGGATTCAGGGTGATCTGACAATGGTTGGCGTGCCCAAAAGGATGGGCCCGCGAAGGCGGAGCGTTGGTGGTCAGCACAGTATTTAAAGGAGGCGTGTGACATGCTCACTAGGCAGTTTACCGAGGAGCAATCCATGTTCAGGGAGGCCTATCGCAGGTTTCTCGCGGAGGAGGTTGTCCCTCATATGGAGCGTTTCCGAGAGGAGGGCGTAGTCGAGCGCGAGATATTCAGAAAGGCGGGTGCGCAGGGTTTTTTGATGGTATGGCCGGAGGAGCGCTTCGGCGGCATGGACGATTACGATATCCGATGGGAGCAGGTCATCATCGAAGAGCTGGCCTATGCACGCTGCAGCGACTGGTTCGGTTCGTTGCACAGCCGCATAGTGGCACCCTATATCACTCGTTTTGGATCAGAGGATCAGATACAGCGCTATATTCCTGGCGCCGTGTTGGGTGACATCATCCTTGCGGTGGCAATGACCGAACCCGATGCCGGGAGTAATTTGGCCGGTATGAGGACGCAGGCTGTCGAGCATGATGATCATTGGATACTGAATGGCCAAAAGACCTATATCTCCAACGGCATTAATTGTGATTTAGTTGTGGTGGCCGCAAAAACCGACCCCCAAAACAATCCTCATGCCATGACGCTGTTTTTAGTTGAGGCGGGGTGGAAGGGATTCGAAAAAGGGCGCAACCTAAAAAAGCTCGGATTGAAAGCCCAGGATACCGCTGAGCTTTTTTTTACCGATGTGAGGGTGCCCAAGAGCAATGTGCTCGGGGAGGCGCATAAGGGGTTCTACTATTTGATGGAGGGCCTCGCTGAGGAAAGGCTGTTGGGCGCCATGGGTTATCTCGCTGCTGCGCAGCTCTCCTGGGATTTGACGGCAGATTTTGTGCGCGAGCGTGAAGTATTCGGCAAGCCCTTGGCTGCTATGCAGAACACGCAATTTAAAATGGCCGAATTGCGAACTGAACTGGATATCGCGCAGTGTTTTGTTGATCAGGCGGCACTAGCTTTTAATAATGGGAGGCTTTCTGCCGAGGACGCTGCTGCCGCCAAGCTCAAGACATCAGAGCTTCAGCAGAGAGTGGCAGATGAAGGACTGCAATTGCACGGAGGTGCCGGATTTATGGATGAGTATCCGATTAGCCGACAATCCGCCGACGCAAAGATTGCCACCATCTACGCGGGCAGCTCCGAGATCATGAAGCTGATTATCGGCCGCCATTGTCTGGGTGACCATTACGATCCGTTTAACCAGCGCAATTTCTGAGGAGCTTGTACGATGGGATCTTTGCACGGGTATACGATCATTGAGCTGGCGGGAATCGGCCCCGCGCCCATGGGTGCAATGATCCTTGCTGATATGGGCGCGGAGGTTATTCGCATCGAGCGGCCTGGAGCAGCAGACCCAAAGTCGGCCGAACCGATTAGTGGTCGAAACAAAAAATCAGTCGTTCTGGACCTGAAGCAGGAAGCTGGGCGAGAAGCCCTTCTGGCGCTGGTTGAAAAGGCGGATGCCTTTATCGACCCCTATCGCCCCGGAGTGTGCGAAAAGCTGGGCTTCGGTCCCGATATTTGTCTTGCTCGGAATCCGCGCCTGGTATTTGCAAGGATGACTGGTTGGGGGCAAAGCGGCCCCCTCGCGCAGGCGGCGGGGCACGATCTGAATTACATCGCCATCACCGGCGCCTTACATGCCATTGGACGAAAGGGAGAGCGCCCCGTTGTGCCCCTGAATCTGGTGGGTGACTTTGGAGGTGGTGGAATGCTGCTTGTGACCGGTGTCATGGGCGGTTTACTCGAGGCAGCTCAGTCCGGTAAGGGGCAGGTTGTAGATGTGGCGATGGTGGACGGCACCGCTCAGTTGATGTGGATGATGCAGGGCTTTCAGCAAATTGGGGCATGGAATGCAGAGGAGCGAGAATCTAATCTCCTCGACGGTGCTGCGCACTTTTACGATACGTATGAATGCTCCGATGGCAAGTACGTGGCCGTTGGTGCAATCGAGCCGCAGTTTTACGCAGAGTTGCTGGCGCGAGCCGACGTGACTGACCCGCAGTTTGTTGCTCAGCATGAATCCTCACAGTGGCCCGAGTTGAAAGACAAGCTCGGCCAAGTGTTGAAGACGAGGACACGTGACGAATGGGATGCTTTGATGGCCGGTAGCGATGCCTGTTTCGCGCCAGTGCTGACGATGGTCGAAGCCACACAATACGCCGCGAATACGGATCGATCAGTTTACCAAGTGGTAGAGGGCCTGACGCATCCCTCTCCCGCACCGCGTTTTGAGCGTACGCCGTCTGAGATACGTCATGGCACCCGGGCACTGGGTTCAGACACGGCTGCGGTTTTGCGTGATGCGGGTATCTCGGATACAGATATCGAAGCAATGCTGTGCTCAGGCGCGGCGATCGCGGGCAGTTGACATAGTAAGGAGAGAAATCATGAGTGACTACGAAACCATATTGATAGAGCGTGACAAGCGCGTTGCCCGCGTGTCATTTAACCGTCCAGAGAAACTCAACAGCTTCAATGGCGCCTTGAGGCGGGAATTTACCCGTGCGGCGCAAGAGGTCAATGCCGACGATGACATCTGGGTGGTAGTGTTAACGGGTGTAGGCAGAGCATTCGGCGCGGGTGCAGACCTGACGGACGCGTCTGAGCCAATGCCCAATGGCGGCGAGGGCATAGAGGATCAGCTCAATGCAGAATATAAGCCGGGTATTCTTGCTGTACACCATGCCCGCAAACCTTGGATCGCAGCGGTCAATGGCCCATGCGCCGGTATCTCTTACTCTTATGCGATGGCGTGTGATTTGATGGTGATGTCGGAAAGTGGCTATCTCTTCCAGCCATTTGTGGGTTTAGGGCTTGTCCCTGATGGCGGTGCGACCTGGTTACTGCCAAATTTTGTGGGTGCCAAGCGCGCCTATGAGCTAATGGCCTTTGGCGAAAAGCTCTCGGCAGACAAGGCGGTCGAGTGGGGGCTGGCAAACCGCGTGTTGCCCGATGAGGGTTTTGCCGAACACGCGATGGCATTTGCTCAGGAGCTCGCCAATCGCTCACCTTTGGCGCTGCGGTGCGCGAAGGAGTCCATATCTTTTGGCGCATCTCACAATCTTGCGGACACCATCTCCAAGGAGGCTGCGTTGCAGGCATATTGTATTGAAAGCGATGACGCTACCGAGGCGATCAAGGCTTTTTTCAAAAAGCGAAATCCTGAGTGGAAGGGCAGGTAAAGTCGTTTTCTTGTTGACGGCGATCCCCCGGGGATGCTCTGGCCGCATCCCTACACAAAGCTGACAGAGCAGTCTCCCATGCCGTCGACCGACACTGTCATCACGTCTCCCGCATGCACGGGCTCCAGAGGCACCAGACTCCCGGACAGAATGATGTCGCCGCTGCGCAACGTAATGCCATACTCTCCCAGGGTGTTAGCCAGCCAGGCAATGCAGTTAACGGGATCTCCCATCGCCGCGGCTCCCAGTCCTTGCGAGATGACCTCTCCATTTTTGGTCACAATCATGCGGCAATCGGGTAGCGCTATTTTGCTTGGTTGAATAGCGGCGGCCTCGTTCAAGGCAAAGAAGCCGCACGAGGCATTGTCAGCCACAGTATCCTGAATTTTTATTCGCCAGTTTTCGATGCGCGAATCGACTACCTCAAAGCAGGGTAATACGGCGTCGGTCGCGGCGATGACATCGGCGTTCGTAACGCCGGGTCCGACAAGGTCCCTCTTCAATATGAAAGCGAGTTCGCCCTCTGCCCGAGGTTGGATGAGATGACTGGAGACAGGCATTTCAGTGTCGTATCGCATTGCATCGGTGATGAACCCAAAGTCGGGCTGGCGGACATCGAGCATGTCCATCACTGCCTCGCTGGTAACGCCAATTTTTTTGCCGACTACTATTTCGCCTCTTGCAAGACGCCGCTCGAGCAGCAGCAGCGAGATCGTGTAGGCATCCTCAATAGTGATGTCCGGATACGTGCTGGTGAGGGGCTCCATAGTGGTTCTGCTCTCGAGCGCCTCGAATAATTTGTCGCTGACTTGCTTGATCGTCTCGGAATCCATGTTTCGCTTTCTTCCTGCTCAGTTCGCAGAGGGTAGGGGGTCTAGGGTGGACGGTGCCGAGACTACGCATTGTGCTCTCTGAGTCAATTATTCTCTCACTCAGATATAGCCTCGGGTTTCGCTGGGCATACTATTGGCTTTCAAAATACAAGGCAAATTAGCTCAAAGGGAGGACGCGCTTCGGCCTAAAATAGAACAGCATAGAAAAAAGGCGAGGAAATACGCGTGCAAAAAGTGAAGTGTGCTCTCATTGGATCGGGGAATATCGGCACTGACCTGCTCTACAAGATCATGCGCAGTGAAGTGCTTGAGCCTGTATGGATGATCGGCATTGAACCTGAGTCAGAGGGGTTGGCGCGCGCGCGTGATCTCGGATTAAAGACCACGTTTGAGGGGGTGGACGGCGCGGCCCCGCATCTTGTAGCCGATGGGGTTCAAATCGCGTTCGATGCCACCTCGGCCTACGTGCATGAGGAAAACGCAGCAAAAATGAACGTGCTGGGTGTATTCATAGTCGATTTGACACCCGCTGCAATTGGCCCACTTTGTCTGCCTTGTGTCAACCTGAATGAACTGGGCGCCACCATGAACGTCAACATGATCTCTTGCGCGGGGCAAGCAACGATACCGATTGTGCATGGTGTGAGCCGTATTCAGGCGGTTGATTATGCGGAGATCATTGCGAGCCTTGCTTCTAAATCTATCGGGCCTGGTACCCGCGCCAATCTGGACGAATTCACTTATACGACTTCGGGTGCGGTGTGCGAGGTAGGGGGGGCTAGACGTGGCAAGGCGCTGTGTGTCATCAATCCGGCGGAGCCTCCCATGATCATGCGCAATACGATCTACTGTGTGACTGACGATGTGCCAGATCAGGAGCGTATTACCGAGTCGCTTCTGGATATGATTAGCCGTGTCCAGGAATACGTTCCGGGATACAAGTTGGTAAATGGCCCAGTTTTCGAAGGCAATAAGGTGGGTGTTTTCATGGAGGTTGCTGGGTTGGGGGATTACTTGCCCACCTATGCTGGGAATCTCGACATCATGACGGCCGCGGCGTGCCGCACTGCAGAGATGTATGCCGAGAAAATCATCAGTGGAAAGCTCAGCCTAGTGGCGGAGGCCATATGAGTCAGTCAGATCTATTCGGGCGGCATGTCCTCGTTCATGACATGTGTCTTCGCGACGGTATGCACGCCAAGCGTGAGCAGATCTCTACCGAGCAAATGTGCACGTTCGCGTCGGCAATGGAGCATGCGGGGGTACCCATGATTCAAGTGAGTCATGGTGCAGGTCTGGGTGGAAATTCCTTGCAGCATGGATTTGCTCCGCACAGCAACGAAGAATACTGGGATGCTGTGGCGCCGGTGCTGGTAAAGACGGTGATGTCGGTGTTACTGATCCCTGGCCTCGGCACAATGAAGGAACTACGCTCAGCGCACGCGCATGGTGTTCGTAGCGTTCATGTTGCAACCCACAGCACCGAGGCTGATACCTCGCCGCAACATATTGCCTGCGGTCGGGAGCTGGGCATGGACACGTCAGGCTTTCTGATGATGGCCCACTTGAATACGCCACAGGGGCTGGCTGAGGAAGCACAAAAAATGGAGTCTTATGGAGCGCAGACGGTTTATGTCACAGACTCTGCCGGCTACATGTTGCCGGAAGACGTGACTGCCTGCGTGATGGCGCTCCGGGACAGCCTTGACGCGAACACCGAGATTGGTTTCCACGGGCACAACAACTTGGGTATGGGCATTGCCAACTCCATTGCCGCGGTGCGCGCTGGTGCGTCGCGCGTTGATTGCTCGGTTGCAGGCTTGGGGGCGGGGGCTGGTAACACGCCCCTCGAGGCTTTTGTCGCTGTGTGCGATCGTATGGGTATCGAGACGGGCTGCGACATGTTTGCGCTGATGGATATGGCCGAGGATCTGGTTTTCCCAATGATGGACCATATTGTGCGTATCGACCGTTCTTCACTGACGTTGGGGTATGCGGGTGTCTACTCTACGTTTCTGCTCCATGCGAATCGGCTAGGTGAGAAGTATGGCATTGCTCCCAAGGATATTCTGCTTGAGCTGGGAAGAAAAAAGATGGTTGGAGGCCAAGAAGACATGATCGAGGATACCGCTCTGACTATGCTCAAGGAGCAAAAGCGCACTGCAAATTGACTGGCAAATAAGCCCGGATGATGTACCCGAACGCCGCGAAGGAATCCGTGCCGGTAATTGGTAAGCTGTCGGTGCCCCGAGGTGGTTCGTTTGGGGCTAATTTATCCATTGATGGGGGTAGACACATGTCTCGAGGTCGAATCAGTCGCTTGCCGGCGGCCGCTATTTTGGGCGTTGTTTTATGGGTCTCCACCGGCATCGAGGCGCAGGCGCAGGACAAACAGCTGTTGTGGGGCGACACCCATCTTCACTCTACGTATTCTTCCGATGCTTTCACCAATGGCAACCTCACCGCAACGCCCGACACCGCTTACCGCTATGCCAAAGGGATGCCAGTTGTTCACCCCGGGCACAAGGCTCGAGTGCAGATCGGCACTCCTCTCGATTTTCTGGTGGTCTCGGATCATGCGGAGTATCTGGGTGTCATTCGTAGCCTGTATTTTAATCCAATGGTCACGGAGGGGCTGACATGGAAGCAGCGCCTGTGGACACGCTTTGTACAGTACTTGGTGCGCGATGCAATTGAAGAACAGTCGGGGAGGGAACTGTTTACCTCGATCCTTCCCAAACCGGCCGATAATGCGGTGGCCGCGATGGAGGGCTGGGATAAAGCCCGCGTCAGTGGTTTGATCCCGCGACAACCTACGGTTGAGTTGGACACCTGGAAACTGATTACTGAAGTAGCGGATGTTCACAATCAGCCGGGAGAATTCACTGCGTTGATTGGTTGGGAATATTCGCTGATCCCCGGTGGCGCTAACTTGCACCGCGTCGTTATGGCCGATATCAACGCCGAGCAGGCTCAGACATTTGCTCCGTTTGGGTTTGATGACAGCTCATTTCCGAGTGATCTGTGGGCTTGGTTGGAACAGACGAGCACAGCGACAGGGGGCAATTTCATTGCCATTCCACATAATTCGAATATTTCCAAAGGATCTATGTTTGATGTTCGTGACATTCGTGGTGACAAAATAGGCCCAGACTATGCTGAGATAAGGCGTTATTGGGAGCCCGTGGTCGAAATCACTCAGATCAAGGGCGATTCGGAGACTCATCCAGCGCTCTCACCAGAGGATCGCTTTGCCGATTTTGAAACCTACCCCTATTACATTCAGCGCGAGTGGACTAACTATTCGCCTCAGAGCGGCGACTACATTCGCAGCGCGCTGAAAACAGGCTTGCTGCTGCAAGAATCGGTGGGGGTGAACCCTTATCAGTTTGGTGTGGTCGGCTCGACGGATGCCCATACCGCGCTACCTTCCGCGGAGGAGGACAATTTTCACGGCAAAATGGCTACCGATTCGATACCTTCGAGGAAGTCGGGTGGATGGTCTGATGATGCCCGCGGCACATTTGGCTGGGGGATGAGTGCCTCGGGCTTGGCGGCTGTATGGGCCACTGAGAATACAAGGGAGAGCATCCTTGCGGCCATGCGTCGTCGCGAGGTCTACGCAACCAGCGGGTCCCGCATTGGTGTGAGAACATTCGGTGGCTTGAACTTACCTGATGCTGCGCTGGCGGCACCCACGTTTCCGCACAATATTATTGATCAGGCGGTGCCTATGGGTGGCGAAATTATGGGAGCCGATAACTCAGATCAATTGACCATTTTGATTGAGGCGCAAGCAGACCCCGAGGGGGCTTTCCTTGACCGGGTGCAGGTAGTGAAGGGTTGGATTGACGAGCAAGGTGTCAGTCATGAGCGTGTGTTCGATGCTGCCTGGGCGGGAGAGGGTCGCTTGCAGGCTGACGGTTTGCTGTTGCCCGTGGGTAATACTGTGGATTTGAAGACGGGCTTGACCGCCAATACCATTGGTGCCCCCCGTTTGCAGACTGTGTGGCGTGATCCCGGATTCAATCCTGCTCAGTCGGCGTTTTATTACGTACGAGTATTGCAAATCCCGACGGCCAGGCACTCCTTCCTTGATAAGCTGGCGCTGGGCGACAGCGATATTGATACCCGTCGGCCGGATACCATTCAGGAGCGAGCGTATACGTCATCTATATGGTATCGCCCCTGAACTCTTACACCGCGACACAGACTCGCAACCCTTCTAATACCGGCTTGCTTTGTTGCAAGGCGTGGATGCAGGCATCTCGTTGCCTCTGCGCTTCTGCAATATCACTATCTGAGATCGTCGGGTTAATCGATTTAAGGTAGGACAAACGGCTGCCCTCAGATTCAAAAAAGGCCTCTGCGCTGGCGAGGGCTTTCTGCCATCGCCCTTCAGTTTCACGCACGGAAAGTTGCTCCATCGTGCTAAAAAGGGGTTCGAGAATAGGTCTGAGTTTGCTGAGAGCGGCGGCGCTGGTGGCACCCGGCACAGAGTTGAGCGCGCTACTTAAAAAAGCGGCTGTTAGTTTATCGCCGACGTCTTTTCCCTCTTTTGTGAGCAACATTCTCAGCGGCGTCTGGTTCAAGAACTGTCCGATTTCAAGGTGGCGGGGCGCCAGACATTCAATGCGATAGAGGGCTTCCAGCAACACAGTGCCCGCAGGAACGCCGCGGTGAGAGAAGGTGCCAAAGCTGGCTTTGCCAATGTCGCTACCCAGCAGTGCCGCCATCGATTCAACGACTACGGGATGCTCCCAGGTTAGAAACATGACGTCGTCCCTGCTCAGCGCCGTTTCCCGATCGTACGTTGCAGTGACGCCATCTTCATCAAGACCGGGCAGTTGTCCGGTAATGAGATTTTCTGTCGGCCTGATCAGGCTGAGATTCTCATCGAGATATTCCTGCTCGATACCCATGCGATCAAACAGATACTCTGTGAAATCATATAGGGTGGCCGAGGATTCACGTTCCTCAAGTGATGCAATAATCTGCGCGCCTCTTGACGTGTCATGAGAATGCCGGTCGAGGAGTCGATCTCGGCCCCGCTCAGTTTCAAGGGTAAGTTGAGTTCGCCTTGAGCGTGTTTCTGACAGAAGCGGCGCCAGGCTCTGTTCGCCGCGCATGGCCGCGTCTAGCACTGTCTCGAACTCTGTAAAGATCTGGTGGCCCATGGAGCAGGTGGTCGAAAAAGCATCGAGCCCCTCATGTAACCATTTAAAAAGCGCAGTCTGCGCGGAATCCTCGAGATACGGGACGTGGATATGAATGTCAGTGCCCTGCCCGATTCTGTCTAGCCTCCCGATGCGTTGTTCTAGAAGATCGGGGTGTGCCGGTAGGTCAAAGCAGATCAGATGCTTGGCGAATTGGAAGTTACGGCCTTCGCTACCAATCTCAGAGCAGATCAGTGCCTGCGCGCCGCTGATTTCCTCGGCGAAGTACGCGGCGGCTCGATCACGTTCTATGAGGCTGAGCGCTTCGTGGAAGGCTGCACAGCGAATACCTGCCTTGAGATGCAAGTGGTGTTCAATAGCCAGCGCCGTTTCCTTGTGGGCGCAGATGACCAGTGCTTTTTCCGGTCTGAGTTGCTTCAGTGTGTCTTCCAGCCACGAGACGCGGGGATCCTCTTTGATCCACAGCGCCTCTGGTTGCCCTAGCTCTGGGTGCAGGATATTTTTCTGCATGCCATAGAGCGTGGGCAAGGTCAGCGGGTACTCGTGGAGATGGCGTTTGGGGAAACCAGCAATAGAACGCCTTGAATTTCGGTAGAGCACGCGGCCGGTGCCATAGCGATCCAGCATCTGCTGAATTTGGGTGTCTGTATCAGCTGAGGCGTCAATTCCATCGGGCAGATCAGGGCTGAGGCCGTCCTCGATCTGTTCAATAATGGCGTTCCAGAGCGTAAATTGTTCTTGCTCCGTGCGGAATTGCTCAAAATCGGGGAAACGGTCCGGGTCGATGAGTTGTAGCCGTTCGAAGTGGTTTTTCAGGCCAGCTTGTTCGGGTGTGGCCGTCAGCAGCAGCAGCCCGCGCGTGGTGCTGGCAAGTTTATGGGCAAACGCGCCGAGTGGAGATCTGGGTTCACTGAGGCCGCTGAGGTGGTGTGCCTCGTCGATGATAACCATGTCCCACGGGAGTTGAGTAACAACCTCTGCGAGATCCGGGTCGTCGGCGAAGAGCTGCGTAGGAGAGATGATCAGCGCATTGTCCGCGTATTCCTCAACGGGATCCGTCTCTTCGAGGCGCGCCTTGTTGAGGAGCGAAAATGTGAAATGGAAGCGCCGCTGCATCTCGACCAGCCACTGATGAGTGAGTGTTTCAGGCGTCAGAATCAATACGCGCTCAACGCGTTGGCGCAGTAGCTGCTGGCTCAGAATCAAGCCTGCTTCAATCGTTTTGCCCAGCCCCACTTCGTCCGCCAGCAGAACGCGAGGCGCTGATCTCATGCCAACGCTAGCCGCAACGAAGAGCTGATGTGAGAGTAGAGCGGTACGCGGTCCAAGCAAGCCGCCGAGCCCAAAGCCCTCGGCCGAGGCGGTATGCGCCAGAGTAGTTCGCCGAAGATCAAAATCACCCGCTTTGCTGAGCTGATTGTTCAGCAGGCGTTCGATGGGCGTGTTCAGCTCAATGTGGGCGTCGAGTTCTGTCTCGGTGATCTTGTGAGGCGCGCCGCTGGCGTCCTCGGCTTCGTAAGTGACCACGCCGGCGTGCTCGCTGACGAAGTTTACCGTGTATTCATGGCCATCGAGTCGAATCAAGCGGTCTCCTGCTTTTAGAAGCAGGCGGGTGAGAGGGGCGCGATCCGTCGCATACACGCGCTCCTCCTCCACCGCGGGGAAGTGCAGTGTGACGCGGCGTTCGTCGGCTTGGGTAACAATCCCCAGCCCAAGCGAGCTATCAGCATGACTCACCCAGCGCTGGCCGGGCAGAAAGGTATCATTCATGTTAAAAAAAGAGCTGGTGGCTGGTTTGGCGCACTAACTTCAAAAAAGACTCGATTTCGAGCGACTTGATGTCAGCGATTCTTGCGGCAATGACGGGTAGATAACGAGGTGCATTGGGCCGCCCCCTGAATGGCGCGGGTGTGAGGTAGGGCGCGTCGGTCTCCAGCACAATTTTATCCGCCGGAGTCGCCGCGACCACGGCGCGCACATTGTCTGCATTGGCAAAGGTGGTGATACCATTAAATCCGAGCACAAACCCCTCGTCGAGGCAAAATTCAGCTAGTTCCAGAGAGCTGGTAAAGCTGTGTATAACCCCCTTCCGGTGTAATGCGCGGCTATGATTGGCCAAAACGGCGCGGGTATCCGCATCGGCATCTCGCGTGTGGATGACGACAGGCAGGTCCTGCTCGGCAGCGATGGCCAATTGCGCATCAAAAGCGGCGGCCTGTGCGCGGCGATCGGCGTGGTCGTAATAATAGTCCAGCCCGATTTCGCCTACTGCCACCGTGCGGTTGTCGCTGCATCCCGCGGCAATTTGCGCTCCTACTTCACTGTTCCAGTCGTTTGCCTCGTGAGGGTGTATGCCCTGTGTGCACCACACCTGCTTATGTTCCGAGGCGATTTGGCGAACAGTGTCGAGATTACTGTGAGATACCGCGATCGTGACGATGCGCTCAACACCGCTGACGCGCGCGGCGTCAAGTGTCTCGTGCAGACCCTCGTCGTCAAGGTAGTCGAGATGGCAGTGCGTCTCGACTATGGGCGTCTCGAAGCGGGGGATCGCGTTGTCTGTGCTTTGGCTCATGAGATTGCCACTTCTCGGGGGCGCGAAGTATCGCACAATTGAGCGATCAGCCGGCAACCGCAATCATCCCCTGTGGACGATGCGGAAGCGCATTGATTGGACCGTCTCAATGATTTCCTGCCACAGCCACTGGTGCACCGGAGAAAGCTCGGTCCTCTTATGGGCAATCAGCGAATACTGGACGTTAAACGTCATATCCGGCGGCAGCGTCAGAGCCGCTATATCGCGGGTGGCGCCCTCGTTACGGGCCAGATAGGCAGGACAAATCAGCAGGTAGTCTGTTTCGCGCAGTATCTCAAACGCGGTGAGTAAGTGAGATGTTTCGAGGATTCCCCGATCACTTTCGAATAGCCCTCTTGCCATCATTTCTCCGCCAATCAGTTCTTCCCGGTCCGCGACATACAGCGCCACCTGGGGGTACTGCCGCATGAGTTCGCGGGTCGGCGTCTGCTCTACCAGGGGGTGCTGCTGTCTCACAAAGATCGCCAGTGGTGACGCGGCAAGCGGTGAAACTGAAAATTCGGCAGCGTATTCCTCACGCTGGATCTGAATGGCGAAATCCAGTTCCCCGTTTGCTAGCTTGTCTAGTTGTCTCTCTGCCCGTGTAATTGTGCGCAGTCGGAGGCGCGGTGCGCTTGATTGCAGTCGCGCAAGTAGCGGTGGTAACAAGGTGAACCCCACGTATTCTGAAATAGCCAGAGTGATCTCTCCGCGATACTCAAGAGGAGAAAATTCACCTACATCGAGTAGGCCATCTATTTGCCCGAGAACACTTTTGAGTTCGGCAACGAGACTCAGAGCCCTTGGAGTGGGTTGTATGCCCCGCTTACTGCGGACAAACAGGGGGTCCCCAAATGTTTCGCGGAGTCTGCCTAGTGTTTTTGACATCGCGGGCTGTGTGATAGACAAGCGATCAGCCGCACGGGACACGCTGCCTTCTTCTAGTAAGATATGCAGCGAAACCAGCAGGTTAAGGTCAATTCTTGCTAGGCGGTTGAGGTTCACTTTTTGCCTTATAACATCAGGGACTGCGTATGATCACAAAAATACATTAGCGGTAATGATTTAGCTAGTACAACATGCCCTTCGGTTCTGATAACCGACGTTGTGTTCTCTCGCTTCAGAACGCTGCGCTCCCTGAGTCCGAAAAAGCTTTTGCCCGCCTCTCCGAGGCGGGTTTTTTTGCGTTATATTCTTGCTTCACACTTCTATCTGGGGCCGATGTCCTTGCAGTATCTGTTGTTTTTTTTGAGCTGTCTTTCAGCACCTGCTTGGGGTGATACGCCCATGCCGTTTGGGCTAGAGTTGGGTTACGCCGACGAGGCTCCCCAGCCTGCCCAGCCCTTGTCGGAAGAGGCAGAGCCGTTGCCGGTTGCGCTTGATGAGGCGCAACTGGCTCTGCGTGATCTGGAGCGACAGCTGGGCCCTTATCATCCAGGCTTGGCCGCACAGACAATCGATGTTGCCTCGCTCGCCGTCAGAGCCGAAAAATTCGACTTAGCCGCGAGCCTGTATGACAAAGCCTTGCACAACGCACGCATCAATAACGGCCTGTATGGCGATCAGCAACTGCCCATTCTCCGCGGTTTGCTAGACCTTTACCTGTTGTCCGGTGACCGTCAGGGATTCGAGGAGCGGGCGGCATATCAACTGCGGCTAATGGGGTCGGGGCTGCCGCCTTTTGATGCAGCCGAATTGCAGGCGGCAGCGCAGTTTTTCGATGCCACTTTGGATGCCTTGATGGGTGTGTCTTGGGCGGGGAGAGGCAATGAGATACTGGTATTTCACGATCGTTTTGAGGCGATGACCGATGCCGTGTGTGAGTCGTCGTCGGTACAGGCGGGGTGGTGTGAGCCGCTCTCCTTTCGCTTGGGGCAGTTTTATTATGTTCTAGAGTATAAGCTGGACGTGTTTGTTGATGATGCTCGTTTCGAACCGCGATATACCGACCCCGAGTGGCAATTCATGGGCAGAGAGCCGCGCTTAGAGGCACTTCAGCGTCGCCTGTTTCGACAGGGCGAAAAGAACTTCTCAAGATTGGTAGCGGTTGCGCCCAATGATCACGATGCCTTATCGGCGATGGCAGACTGGTACTGGTTCTATCGCAAACGTTCCCAGGCTATGGAGTTTTACCGTGAAGCCTGTCGGCTGCGCCCCGCGCGCTTCTCGTACCCTGCACCTTTGCCGGAATACCCGCCGATCAAGCGGTGGCAGGCCTTTCAGCCTGCCGCACAAGTTGGGTACGTATCCCTGGCTGTCAACGAGCGCGGTCAGGCGCGTGATGCGCAATGGGTGGAGGAGACGCAGGAGCGCCCGGGTCGGTTGCGGCGGGCGATGCGGAACACGCTCTTTCGTCCAGCGCTGGCCAATTGTGAAGAGACCAATGAAACGGAGCGGCTAGAGCTAAAGTTAGTATTTTTCGATTAGTCAGTCATTGTGGATGACCAGTAGCGCTCCAGTTGCCTTCACGCTACCACCCAAGCGCCAGTCCAGTAGTTCACCCCCATGTTTTTTGAGCGCGCGCTCGGCCATTTCATGAAAGGTAGGGCGTTCGGGGTCGCCTATCACTATGGTTCCCACGCCCGCGTCGATGGCGCGATCGATCATTTTGCCAACCGGTTTTACCAGTTCATCCCAGAAGCAGATATCGCCTCCCACCAAGACGTCGATATTCTCAAGGTCTTTCTTGCGCACTTTCTCGAAGCCTTGCACCCAAGCCTGCGTCGAGACGCCATTCAATGCCGCCACTGCATCGAGGTAGGGGAACACCGCTGGATCTGCATCCATTGATGTGATTTTCGAACCCCATTGCTTGGCGCACCAGATGCCGGTTACCCCCCAGCCGCACCCCGCATCTAGTACGTGCTGGGTTCGCTTGGGCGGGTTTTTCTTTAAATAGTCAATGATGAGACAGCTTGACTTCCACAGCTTGGTCCCGTGGATGCTGGGCTCGTGCCCAGCCCGCTTGACGGCTCGAACACTCGGATGACCCGAGTAGGGCATAACGACTCCCCTGAATCGGCGCAATTTTTTATCTGCGGCCGAAGATTTTAGTTTTCTGGCATTTTTGCTGGGACTTGATTTTGACGAGGGGGTTCGGGACGCCATAGTGAGTCTCGCATTCAAAAAGAGCGCGAGCTTAGCAAACCTGCAAAGGGCTGTGTATCAGCGTTTTAGGACTTCTTCTGCCTGCAAGCCCTTTGGACCCTCGACCAGAGAGAACTCTACTTCATCTCCCTCATTCAGGCTTCGATAACCGTCACCCTGAATGGCCCGAAAGTGCACGAAAACATCGTCGGGCTTATCGGCCATGGTAATAAAACCGAACCCCTTTGCGTTATTGAACCATTTTACGGTTCCAACATGGCGGTCTGACATGCCTGACTCCACCGCGTTCGAGTTATTTACATACGTAGTCTTATCAGGGCTTTAACCGGAACGCAACTCCTCAATCTGGGCGCGTTGCTGTTCAAGGGTCTTCAGGGAAAGGGAAGCCTGTTGAAGTTTCCCCCTTTCGGCGCTCACCACCTCCGCTGGCGCTTTTTTGATAAAGGCTTCGTTCCCCAGCTTTTTGTCGAGTCGCGTGATCTCTGAAGCCAGTCTGCTGAGCTCTTTTTCCAGTCTCGATAGTTCCGACTCAATGTCCACCACGCCGGCCATGGGCACTCTGATTTCAAGCTCTCCATACAAAGCCATCAGACTAGGGGGGGGCAATTCTCCTGCCTCCAAAACCTTGACCTCACCCACTTTTGCCAATTTGGACAAGTATGCGGCATTGTCTTTGATGCGCGCGCGGTCCTCTAAAGTGGTCTTGGCTAAGTAGAGCTTTAGCTCGGTAGCCGGTGAGATATTGGCCTCTGAGCGGATGGTTCTGATTGCAACGATGACGCCCTTGAGCCATTCAATCTCCGCTTCTGCAGATGGGTCGTCCAGTGCTGGATCTGATCGTGGCCACGGCGCGAGCATAATGCTGTCCGATTGCGGCCCAGTGAGTCTACTGACGTTCTGCCAGATCTCCTCTGTCAGGAACGGCATAAACGGATGTAGCATTCGCAGCACCTGCTCGAGCACCTCGATCAGGGTTTTGCGCGTTCCGCAGGCGGCCGCGGTGTCATGGTCTTTGTGCCAAAGAACGGGTTTGGATAGTTCTAGATACCAGTCACAGAATTCATTCCACATAAAGTCGTAAAGTGCTTGAGAAGCAAGGTCAAAGCGGTAGTTTGCGACGGCGCTATCGACACTGTTCAGCGTAGATTGCAGCCGACTTTGAATCCACCGGTCTGTCAACGAAAGCGTGTGGGGTGCGCCGCTCAGGTCATGGCCATCGGTATGGCTTAGCACATAGCGCGCGGCATTCCAGATCTTGTTACAGAAGTTGCGGTATCCCTCCATTCGGCCAAGATCGAATTTAATGTCTCTGCCAGTTGAGGCAAGAGAGTAAAAGGTGTAGCGCAGTGCATCGGTGCCATAGCCAGGAATGCCATCGGGGAATTGCTTGCCCGTTACTTTTTCAATCTTAGCCGCCAACTGCGGCTGCATCATGTTTGCAGTCCGTTTGTTGATCAGGTCTTGCAGCGATATGCCGTCGATAAGGTCAATCGGGTCGAGCACGTTCCCTTTGGATTTGGACATTTTCTGGCCCTCTCCATCACGAACGAGGCCATGCACATAAACGGTGTGAAAGGGCACTTCTTTCATGAAATGCAGAGACATCATGATCATTCTGGCGACCCAAAAGAAGATGATGTCGAACCCGGTTACGAGAACGGATGCGGGGTGGAAGGTTTCGAGGTCTTTATGCTGCTCAGGCCAGCCCAACGTAGAAAACGTCCACAATGCCGCTGAAAACCAGGTGTCGAGAACGTCGTCATCCTGCGTCAGTTCAGTCGAGGCCGCGAGGTCGTGTGTGGCTCTGATCTGTTCCTCGCTAGAACCAACGTAAACATGACCGTCCTGGTCATACCAAGCCGGGATGCGGTGCCCCCACCACAGCTGGCGGCTGATACACCAGTCCTGAATATCTCGCATCCACGCGAAATAGGTATTTTCCCACTGCCTTGGAACGAACTGGATATCGCCGTCTTCGACAGCTTTTATGGCGGGTTCGGCAAGCTTTTTTGCGTCGACATACCACTGAGGCGTTAGCCAGGGCTCGATAACCGAGCCAGAACGATCTCCTCGGGGAACCTTCAATGTGTGCGGTTCGATTTTTTCTACCAAGCCGTATTGTTCGAGTTCGGCAATGACGGCCACGCGGGCGTCGAAACGATCCATACCTTGAAAGCGTTCTGGTGCGGCGTCGTTGATTTCAGCATTGGCCGTCAGAATATTGATTACGGGTAGCTGGTGCCGCTCACCCATAGCGTAGTCGTTGAAGTCATGCGCCGGGGTTATCTTTACGCTCCCGGATCCAAATTCCGGGTCGACGTAGTCATCGGCAATAATGGGAATGATGCGGCCGGTGAGCGGAAGCGCGATGGTCTGCCCAATGAGGTGCTGATAACGTGAATCCTCCGGGTGAACGGCAACGGCCGTATCGCCAAGCATTGTTTCCGGACGCGTAGTCGCTACGACGAGGTGCCCGTTACCGTTGCTGAGGGGGTAGCGAAGATGCCACAGGTATCCTTGCTCTTCTTCTTGAACGACTTCGAGGTCTGATATGGCGGTGTGGAACTGTGGATCCCAGTTGACCAGACGCGATCCCCGATAGATGAGGCCCTGTTCATAGAGCTCGATAAAGACACGTTGAACCGCAGCCGATAGACCAGGGTCCATGGTGAAACGTTCACGCCGCCAGTCGGGGGAAGTCCCGAGTCGTCTGAGCTGTTGTGTAATCGCGCCACCAGATTGATCCTTCCACTCCCATACGCGTTTCACGAAGTTCTCTCGTCCAAGTGCCTCGCGAGAGGTGCCCTCGGACTCCAGTTGGCGCTCGACCACCATTTGCGTTGCGATGCCCGCGTGGTCAGTGCCTACCTGCCACAACGTGTTGTGCCCCCGCATGCGGTGGTAACGGATTAGTGCGTCCATAATGGCTTGCTGGAAGCCATGCCCCATATGAAGTGTGCCGGTGACGTTGGGTGGTGGGATAGGAATGCAGAATGCGGGCCCATTCCCTGATGGCGCAAAGTATCCTGATGACTCCCACTTGTTATACCAATGCGCTTCGATGTCAGCGGGTGAGAATGTTTTATCCATGGTCACGGGGTATCGGCCTTTATCGATGAAGCAACGGGTTATAGATCGTATTTTGCCAGCGGGTAACCCCGATCGCGGTAGTAGCGCCATGCCTCTCGCGAGGCCGCCAAAGCGGCCTCGTCGGGAGACACGATCTCCGCCAGGCGATGAAAGCGGGAAAAGAAATTGGGCACGATAGCAGTCGTGTTTATGAGCACGTCGTTTTCCGCGAGCGGGGGTTCATCCCAGCCAATGGTAACGCGCTCGGTGGTATCTGATCCCAGCAATGCGTGGGGGATAAAGCTCTCCGGCCGGAATGTCCAAAGCTCAGAATCCAGGTGATGGCCTTGCTGCTCGTCGCTGACATGCACGAATATGCGATGCCCGCGGGAGAGTGCCTTTTCGGCCAGCCGCCCGACTGCTTCGCCAACGGTGAAGCTGCCGCTTTGCGGCAGTACGTAAAAATCAACCTGAGTCATAGCGCGGCGCCGGCGCGTTCCCGCAAGTAGTTGACCAGCAATGGAACAGGCCTCCCGGTGGCGCCTTTGGGTGCGCTCCTAAACGCGGTCCCTGCGATATCGAGGTGAGCCCACTTATACTCTTCCGCAAACTGCGACAGGAAGCATGCTGCGGTGATGCTTCCAGCACCACCCGAGCCAATGTTTGCGAGATCGGCAAAAGGACTCTCCAATTGCCGGTGGTACTCCTCCCATATCGGAAAGCGCCAGCCTCGGTCATAGGTTCTGTCGCCTGCCGCAAGCAAGCTCTCGGCAAGGTCATTGTCGTTGGAGAAAATACCGGTTGCTTCATGCCCAAGCGAGACGATAATTGCGCCGGTTAAGGTGGCGATATCGACGACCTCTACTGGTGAGAATCGCGAGACGTAGGTGAGTGCGTCGCAGAGGACGAGGCGCCCCTCGGCATCTGTGTTGAGAATCTCGATAGTTTTTCCGGACAGACTGGTGACCACATCCCCGGGTTTGGTTGCCCGGCCGCTGGGCATGTTTTCCGCGGCTGCGATGACTCCGACAACATTGATTGGTAGTTTCATGGCAGCTACCGCGTGGATCGCGCCAAAGACCGAGCCCGCGCCTCCCATGTCAAACTTCATCTCATCCATTTTTGCACCGGGCTTGAGACTGATCCCTCCAGTATCAAAAGTGATGCCCTTGCCGACTAGGCAATATGGTCGCGATTTGGGTGATGCTCCCTGATACTTCAGCGTGATCAATTGTGACGGTTGGTCCGAACCGTTGCCCACTGACAGCAGGGAATGCATGCCCAGCTCAGCCATTTTGCGCTCGTCCAGAATAGAAGCGGAGATCTTCGGGTGTTTCCGCGCCATTTTCCGCGCCTCACTGGCCAGGTAGCGGGGCGTGCAGATATTGCCGGGCAGGTTGACAAGCTCCTTTGTTAAATTCGCGCCTTCGCCCGTCGCAGCTCCGACTTGCAGTGCCCGCCGCGCTGCTGCCAGCGCGCACAATGAGCCCGGGGATACGGCAACCCGCTTCAACGCTTTCGCGGGTTTTTTTCTATGATTCAAAGTATGGTTGTACTGGTAATGAGCCAGCGCCAATTGCAGGGCGATCTGCTCCAGCAGACGCTCCGGTTGCTTCATTTTCTGCGTCAGGCCGTCTGTCCACACTACCGCCTCCGTAGCGGAGCCAACGAGCAAGGCTTTGGCAAGTGTTTCTGCCAGCTTCTTGTCCGAGGCCACATTGGGGCTGTCGTTGCTGCCAGCGCCCACCAGTAAGACCCTCTGGATTCCAGCTGCGCCGGGTAACCAACAGTGGGACCCGATGGCGGAGGTGAAATCTCCATTGCGGACTGTTTGTGACAGCGTGCCGTTTAGCAGCTTGTCGAGTGCCTTGATCGGTGCTGGCATGGTCTTTCGATCGGGAACCAGTGCCACAAGAGCGGCGGTTTTGATCTGATCGAGGCTGCTCACCGTGCGGGCGGTAATATTGAGATGGGCCATTACGAATCCTAGTCAGTGGTGAAAGGGCGATTAAAACGGGCGCTAGTGTATGATGCTGACGCATAATTCGAAACAAGTGACTCCAAAACCTCTCCGCAGCGTCAGCCTATGCGCATTCTTACTTACCTTACGCGAGATATCCTGCTGCATACGCTGGCTGTGAGCTTCGTGCTGTTTCTTGTGGTTTTTGCCGGTAGATTCATTCGCTATCTCGCTGAAGCCGCGGTGGGGTCGCTTACGGGCAACGTCCTTTTGCCCATCATGTTTTTCAAGCTTCCCGGGTTTTTCGAGATGATCCTGCCGCTCGGTTTGTTTATCGGGATTCTTCTGAGCCTAGGCAGATTGTATGCAGAGAGCGAGATGGTGGTGCTTCGCGCCTGCGGCGTCGGGCCCGGAAGGCTGAGTCTGTATGTCATGGTGCCCGCCTCTCTTGTGATGGTTCTGGTGTCAATCCTCTCCCTTTATATTGCTCCAGAGGGCTCATCGAGGGCGCAGCGATTGCTAGATAATCCGCGCTCCGCCGAGGGGCTTCATATGCTGAATGAGGGGCGTTTCAGAAAGCAGCAGGGCGGACACTACGTGACCTATGCCGAACGAATCGATGATGCGGGACTGATGCATAATATTTTCGTTTTCGAGCGCCGTCCGGGCACTGTCCCCGGCCTCTACACGGCCACTTTTGCGCGAGAGGGCGAGATCATATTTGACGGTGGGAGTGGGCGCAGGTACCTCGAGTTGAGGGGGGGTAGCCGCTATCGAGGCTCGCCAGGTCAGCTGGAGCTCGAAGAGGTGACATTTGAGCGCTACGGAGAGCTTATTCCCGAAGCGGAAAACAGCCTGCGCAGGTCTGGCAAAGTTGAATCAATCTCAACGATGAAGCTGTGGCATAGCGACGAACCGAAGCTACAGGGTGCATTGTGGTGGCGAATATCGCTGCCGTTGATGGTCCCCGCATTAGCTGTTATTGCGCTCGCGGTGAGCCGGACCGATGCGCGGCGGGGGCGGTACGCGAAGATCGGTCCAGCGATGGTGGTGTTATTGATCTATTTCTTGGGTCTCACTCAAGGCCGCGGCGCTCTGGAAGCGGGGCAGGGTCCGATGCTCTTATTGAGCGTGCATGGCGCCTTTGGGTTGCTGGCGCTTATGCTTCTGCAATGGGAGCGCATCAGCAAGCATGTCAAGGTTGCCCGTGCTCAAATTTGATCTCTATGTCGGGAGGGCAGTGCTCATGGCTGCTCTTGGCGTACTCGCTCTCCTCGTGGGACTGGACGCCCTCACTTCTATTATTGACGAAGCCAATGACATCGATGGCGACTATCGCTTTGGCGACATCCTCGTTTACGTCGGCTACACCATCCCCCGGCGTATTCATGAATTTGTTCCCTTTGCTGCGTTGATCGGCGCTCTGATTGGGCTCGGCAAGTTGGCGGCGTCGAGCGAGCTAGTGGTGATGAGAGCGGCGGGGGTATCCATGCTGCGGATGTCCGCTATGGTGTTAAAGCCTGCCCTCCTGATAGCGCTTCTTGGCGCTTCGGTCGGGGAGTTGATCGCGCCCCACGCCGAGCAGCTCGCGATGAGTTATAGAGCCCTCGCCCAGCGTTCAGAGTCCGCTGTGGCGGGCCGGTTTGGCGCGTGGAATCGAGACGGTAATACATTTGTCCATGTGGATGCCGTGCAGCGTGGTGGGATTGCCTACGGTGTGACCTTGCTGAGTTTCGATGATAACCGTCAGTTAAGTAGCGCATTGAAGGCCGACAGAGGCACGCATGTGGGAGATCACTGGTTGCTCGAGCAGGTCAGCTTGACCCGTTTGGGTGAGCTTGGCACGACCGTAGAGGAGGCGACGCTGTGGCGATGGGATACGGCCATCACACCGCAGCTGCTTACTCTCGATGTCGTGGAGCCTGAGACACTGTCCCTCTTTCAGCTATGGCCTTACGCCCAATATTTAAAACAGCAGGGTATGGTATTTGCTGACATTGAGCTGGCTTTTTGGCGAAAACTGTTACAACCCTTTGCGACAATGGGCCTGGTTTTGGTAGCCATGTCTTTTATTTTCGGGCCTTTACGTGAGGGTACGATGGGCGCGCGCGTCTTCGTTGGCGTGGTCGTCGGGGTGGTGTTTCGGATCAGTCAGGACTTCTTTGGCCCGGCAAGTTTGATTTTCGGTTACGACCCGCTGCTGGCAGCACTTGTGCCCATTGCGGTCTGCTGGGTGGGTGGTGTTGGGTTCCTGTGGCGAAAAACTTGAGGTTTTATTCGCGTTTCGGCATCAACTCGAGATGCGTGCCCGACAGAGTGTCATGCCAATATCTTCTGCTCGGTGGAACAGCCCTCCAGGCATAGCCAATGCCCAGTGCGGCGGCAGATAACACAGCGCCAACCAAGCGCACCACAACTTGCCGCCAGGTGGGTTTTTGGCCTGTTTCTGTGATCAGCTTGACGCGCCAGGCTTGCATACCCAATGTTTGCCCCCCTCTACGCCAAAAGGCGCCGAAGAAGATAGTCAGAATAACGATCCAGCCGCTCCATTGAACGGCTGGTGGTACAGCCTGTTCCTGAATCGTGTTTACCGGCCCCCATATCGACACCCACACGGCTTGCATTGCCATGAACAGCGGGATGATGAGCAAGGAGTCGTAAAGCATTGCGAGTGCGTGTCTCCACAGCGGTACAATGAGGGCGGACGATGACGGGGCTGGACTTGAGGGCATAAAATTTCCGGCTGGCAGCAGTTGCTCGCAATTAGACGTAAAATATTACGTCCTTCAGGTAGATCACGATCATGACAGTACAAGAAGAAATGACTAATGCGCTAACGGAAGCTTTCCGGCCGTCCGCATTACGCGTTGAGAATGAGAGTTATCGGCACAATGTACCACCGGATTCTGAAACACATTTCAAAGTGACTTTGGTCAGTGAAGTTTTTGCCGGCCAGCGGAGCGTGAAGCGACATCAGGCGGTGTATGGCGTGCTCGCGGATTGGTTAGCGGGCCCCGTACATGCGCTTGCGCTGCACATCTTCACAGAGGTGGAGTGGCGGGCCAGCGAGGGTGCGCCGGATTCGCCCGATTGTCGCGGAGGAACGGGTCTGTGACCCGAGGCACCTCGTCGGAAGAGCGAGTTGTTGTGGCACTCTACCGATTTGTAAAGCTTGAAGACTTTGAGTCGCTTCGGCAGCCGTTGCTCTCAGTGTGCGAAAAGGCCGGCGTCAAAGGCACGCTTTTGCTTGCGCATGAGGGCGTCAATGGCACGATTGCGGGCAGTCGGGGGGCGGTAGATAGCGTGATTGACTGGCTGCGCGGCGATCCTCGCCTTGAGGCGCTCCACTGGAAAGAGTCCTTCCATACCGCTGATCCGTTTCACCGGATGAAAGTGAAGTTAAAAAAAGAAATCGTCACGATGGGGATAGACGATATTGACCCCACCGCTTGTGTCGGTTGTTATGCCACTCCGCAGCAATGGAACGCATTGATTGATGATCCTGAATGCTTGGTTGTCGACACGCGCAACGCGTACGAAGTGGCCATTGGCAGTTTCAGGGGCGCTGTGAATCCAGCGACGCAGAGCTTTCGCGACTTCCCGCAGTGGGTGAGAGATCATCTCAAGCCAGATCAACATAAAAAAATAGCGATGTTTTGTACGGGCGGAATTCGGTGTGAGAAGTCAACTTCTTTTCTATTATCAGAAGGCTTCGAGGCGGTATGGCATCTTCAGGGGGGTATTCTTAAGTATCTGGAGGAGGTTCCCGAAACGGAATCCCGCTGGGAGGGGGAATGCTTTGTGTTCGACGCGCGCGTTGCGGTCAATCATCGGCTAGAAAAGGGTAGTTTTGATCAATGCTATGCGTGTCGTCATCCTATTACCGAGGATGACAAGAGGTCCGTTTATTATGAAAAAGGGGTTTGTTGCCCCCGGTGTTACCAAACGCTTACCGACGACCAGCAGGCGCGGTTTCGCGAACGTCAAAAGCAAGTGGAGCTGGCTGCCAAGGGCGGATATTGTCACATTGGCGGGCCTCCACCGGCGCGCCAGACTTCAATGAGAGCTGCTGAGCTCACTGATACGCCCAAGGAGTGAGTGCGAAGGATAAAAGTAGCTGACGCTCTCTCCGTCACCGGCAGAGATAATGCCATATAGTCGATAGCTGCCGCTGTCTGTGCGACTGAGGATTGGTCCACCAGATGCTCCCTTTCTGGCGACGCAGCTTGATAGCTGCGGTATGTTAGCGGCCTCAATCAGGCGGCAGCCATCGTGCAGCGCCAGTAGTCTATCCCCCGTGGTCGGTGTCGTTGCTCCGGGTGGCTCGTCGGCTCTGGTAAAACCCGCCGCGACGAGACGCATATCTTGGTGTCCACCATCAGGAGAAACAGGGATCCATACCGCGTTCGGTATGGCCTCCTGTGTGGTCAGTAGTGCCCAATCCTCCGACATCGACCCTCCTGTTTGAATCAGACTGAGCGCTGTTTTCTTCCCGGCCACGGTAAATGCGATGATCGGGTTCCCCAGACTCGAGTAGCCATCGAAGCAGTGCCAGGCGCTGAGTAGGATGGGTCGTGGGCCCGGGGAGATAATCGTGGCGGTACAGTGCTCAATAAAATGCTTTGTGAATCGGCTTTGACTGCGCGTAATCGGAACCTCAATCCTGACGACCGCTTCGTGCCAGCGCGGTGTCGCTACTTGGTGTCTCTCTGTCGGGTCGCTTGCGGCGTCTGCTATCAGCCAGATGCACAGGCAGTTCGCTAAAACAACTTGAGTCAGAGCAACATAAATGCGGGTTGGCAGCATAAGCGGCGGCGCCTCGTTACAAACTGTGCTTACCTATGAGCGGGGGGTGGCTCGGGACACAGTCTATCCTGAATTCGTCCGTTCACGTTGCCTGCTGGTGTATGCTCCGCGCTCTTGCATCCTCGGCCAGCTCGAGGCTGTCGGTTCATCAGGAGAAGCAGGTTGCAGTACTCGCCCGACCAGTTACGGCAAGGTCTCACGCTTGCCGTGGTAGCCAATATTATTTGGGGAGTAGCTGCGCTGTACTGGATCCAGACACAGCCCGTAGCGCCCGGGGATGTTGTTGCGCATCGCGCTGTGTGGAGTTTTCCTGTGGCGTTACTGGTGCTAGTACTGGCCGGCCGTCTGCGCGCGACATGGGCGTTACTCAAGTCACCTGCTACGTTGGCATGGAGTGCGCTGGCTACCGGTATGCTGAGCCTCAATTGGGGCGTTTTTATATACGCGGTGACCGCCGGCCGCGCGACTGAGGCAAGCCTGGGCTATTTCATGCTGCCTTTGCTGACCATTGTCGTCGGGCGCCTGCTATTTAAAGAATCTCTTGGCTGGGCACAACGCGTGGCTATTGCGCTGGCGATTGCCGCCATAGCGTTACAGTTGATCTCCTACGGCAGCCTGCCCTGGATCAGCTTAGTCGTCTCCAGCTCCTTTGCCATATATGGGGCAATCCGCAAAAAAATCATGGCAGATACTATACAGGGTCTGTTTATGGAGACGATGTGCATGGCACCTTTCGCCCTCGCTTGGCTGTGGCTTACCGATGGGGCAGGTTTCGGGCAGCACGGCGTCAAGGTCGACCTCTTTTTAATTATGGCAGGGATTTACACGACGGCGCCGCTTTTGACCTATGTTGCCGCATCGAGGCTCCTGCCCCTGAGCGTTGTGGGTTTGACCTCTTATCTTGGGCCAACGCTGCAATTGCTGGTTGCGCAAACCTTGCTGGGAGAAAGCATTGATCTGACTACCTTGGCTTCTTTCGCGTTGGTATGGGCCGGCGTATTGCTGGTATCGGGACAGGGTATTGTCCGGCTATTGCGACGTATGCGCGGGGCCGCTGGATGAGAGAGTCCTCACGTGTCAACGGTCAGGTCCGGCTCCGCTCGGAATGGCTGGATCTCTTGGGTCGAGAATTCGAGCAGCCATATATGGCCAATTTACGATCTTTTCTACGAGCAGAGAAGGCGGCCGGTAAGGTGATCTATCCGCGGGGCGAAGCGGTTTTTGCCGCATTGGATCAGACTCCGCCTGCATCCGTCCGGGTAGTGATTCTTGGTCAGGATCCATATCACGGTCCGGGACAGGCGCATGGATTGAGCTTCTCAGTCAAAAGGGGGGTTCGTATACCCCCCTCATTGCAAAACATCTTTCGGGAGTTGCAGTCCGATCTTCGTATAGCTCTTCCCAGTCACGGCGATTTGACTGCTTGGGCGAGACAGGGCGTGTTGTTGCTCAACACTGTCCTGTCAGTGGAGCATGGTCAGGCCGGGGCGCACCAAGGCCAGGGCTGGGAGATTTTTACCGACGCCGTTGTATCCGCAATAAACGATAGCGATCAGCCCATCGTATTCATGCTCTGGGGGGCTCATGCGCAGCGTAAGGGAGCCGCTATTCATTCCGCCAGACACTGTGTGTTGCGAGCCCCGCATCCGTCCCCGCTATCTGCCCACAGGGGATTTTTGGGTTGTCGACACTTCAGTCAGGCTAACGCTTTTCTGACGGCTCATGGACGTCAGCCCGTTGATTGGTCGCTCGCTGAATGACAGGCTTCAATCGCACTCAAATGCGCAGACTGTCCCTTGATCAGCACCTTTTCAGCTGCCGCCGCCGGGATCAGTTCAATTAAGGCACCCAAGTCGGACGACAGGGCCACGGCATTGACTAGACTGCCGACCGTTTTGCCCTGCTCGTCGACAAGGGGGATGCCCGGAGGGAGATGCTCTGAGCTCCCTCTAACGACGGCGCGATGAAGCCTGCGCTTGGGTGTGCCCCGGTAATGAAGACGGGCGATGATTTCCTGGCCTGTGTAGCAGCCCTTGCTGAAGCTCACCGAGCCGTTGAGGTCATAATCCAAATCCTGAACTAGGTATGCTCCTATCGTTTCTATTTCAATTCGCGCCCGGGCGGTATGCAGATCCACTTCTGCTAGCGATAGCAATGCCGCGCTGGCGGCTGGTGCCTCGTGCTCTGGGGAGCGCCAGTGCTCCACAAATCCATGGCCGCGGTTCACTTGAGCACCAATGATGACATCGGCATGCCGAGACAGCTGAGCGCCCTCGGCCTGTTCTGCCTGATCTTTGAGCCGGTCGCAGCTCACTATCCAGCCCGTGTCCTCGAGAGTAGATTTTGAGAATGCGAGATAAGGTTTGAGATGGTTTGCGAGTTGCGTCATCACGGGGATTCTGCCGCGTAAAAAGACCGTATCCTCGCTCGCTACGAGCGCCAGCGTATCGGCGATAACCCTCCCTTTGGGGTTGCAAAATATAGCGAAGAGATGCTCGCCCGGGCGGGCTCGTTCAAAGTCAGCTGTAGTCTGACCTTGCAGCACGGTTCGCGCATCTGCTCCCGTCATGCGCATCACGCAGTCGGTATGGCTACTGTACGGTGTCTGAGTCTCTGATGGCGATTGGGTCACGGTGCTTACGCTCTAAGAAAGAACGCCTATACTACTAGATTCAGGTTGCGGATTAGACGGTCGGCATGGATCAGCGAGAAGAATGGAATCGAGCGCGTTGGGCCAGTCGACGGGGCTTGTTGGAGTTGGATCTTCTGCTGTCGCCATTTGTGGAGCACGAGTTTGTGAGTCTGGAGCCCGCTCTCAGGCAGCTCTATCGCGACATGCTGTATCAGGACGATCAGGACCTGTTGGAGTGGATCATGGGACGTTCAGAGGTGGCAATGCCCGATTTCCTGCCTGTTATCGCCGAGATCCGCGCCTACCACCAACTTGACGGATAGGACGGAGGGCATGTTTGGCAGTCAGCTTTGGTAGGGTGGAAGCTGGTCCGTTGTCCCCGGTAAAGCGGTTTCCGAGTTGAAGTTGGGCGGTATGAGCACCGAGTCACGTGCTTGCGACGATTGCTGCGGGTGATCTGAATTGAAATGGAGGCCGCGGCTCTCCGTTCTACCCGCGGCACATTCGACCATCAAGCTCGCCACGCGTGCCAGGTTTCTGAGTTCGAGCAGTGGTCGTGTGATCTGAAAGCGTGCGTAGTAGCCGGCGACTTCACTCTCCAAAAGCGAAATTCTCCTTGCGGCCTGCTCGAGCCTGCGAGACGTCCGGACGATACCCACGTAGTCCCACATGAGTCTCCTGAGCTCCTGCCAATTATGCTGGATAACGACTTCCTCGTCTGAGTTTCTCACGCGGCTATCATCCCAAGGCGAGAGTGCGGTTTGGCGCGCCACCAGCGACTCGGCGATGTGGCCTGCTGCTGACTGCGCATAGACGAAGCACTCGAGGAGTGAGTTACTTGCCATTCGGTTCGCCCCATGCAGTCCGGTACAAGCCGATTCACCCACCACGTATAGACCTGGTACATCCGTTGCACCGAACTGATCCACCAGGACGCCGCCGCAGGTGTAGTGCGCGGCAGGCACTACTGGAATCCGGTGTTGTGTGATGTTGATACCCAGTTCCAAGCACCGCTCATAGGTTTGTGGAAAGTGACGCATGACAAAGTCGGCGGGTCGATGACTGATGTCGAGATACACGCATTCGGCACCGAGCCGTTTCATCTCATGATCGATGGCGCGCGCAACAATGTCTCGCGGCGCCAGCTCTCCTCGCTGGTCAAACCCAGGCATAAACCGCTCGCCGTTAGACAGATGCAGCGTTGCGCCTTCACCTCTCAGTGCCTCGGTGATCAGAAAAGAGCGACTATCGGGATGAAAAAGACAAGTCGGATGGAACTGGTTGAACTCCAGATTTGCCACCCTGCATCCCGCGCGCCACGCTGCTGCGATACCGTCGCCGCTGGCACCATCCGGATTGGTGGTATAGCGATAGGCTTTGCTGGCGCCCCCGGTAGCCAATACCACTGCGTCCGCATGAAGCGTCTCAACTGAACTGCCGTCAGCGCTGAGTAAGTGAGCGCCGGCCACCCGGCTCCCTGATTTGATCAAATCTACCAGACATTGATCGATCAGCAGCGAGATATTGTTAGCCTCTGCTATGCGAGTTGCCAGGCCCTCAGAAATGGCGCGGCCTGTCTGATCGGCGGCATGAATGACCCGACGATGGCTGTGCCCGCCCTCGGTGGTGAGGTGAAACTCTCGAAATTCTGCGTCCGCTCGGTCCTCGCGAAGATCAAAATTGACGCCTTGTGACACTAGCCAGTCGACGACCTGACGACTTCGTTTGACGGTAAAGTTGACTGCCGGTTCGTGACAAAGGCCGGCGCCCGCACTGAGGGTATCGGCCACATGTGCTTCAACCGAATCTCTGTCGTGCAAAACGGCCGCCATACCGCCTTGTGCCCAGAACGTAGAACCCGCGGCCAGTTGGCTTTTGGAGACCACGCCCACTTTCATGGCGCTGGGTAACTGCAGCGCCAGACTGAGCCCGGCTGCGCCGCTACCAATGATCAGTACGTCGTAACGGTGAATAGTGGACATGTTTATTTGGCCGCTGGGTGGGGGTCTGTGCGGTATAGTGAGGATAGAATTGTAATCTATCGGGAACTTTTTGCCTTCGCCGCGATCATAATAGGCGATGGTTGTCCGACGAAGCGGGCACCCGGATATGCTGAGCAGGGTAAAGACGCGGTTGTGACAGGCTCTGACACAGACCAACAGCTGGTTCAGAGAGCGCAACGCGGGGAGCTGCGGGCTTTCGATTTGCTTGTCCTGAAGTATCAGGGGCGTATCGGGACGTTGGTGAGTCGCTACGTAGCAGACCCCGGCGAGGCCGAAGACGTGACGCAGGAAGCTTTCATTAAGGCTTACCGAGCCTTACCCAAGTTCCGCGGGGACAGCGCTTTTTATACATGGCTATATCGCATTGCGGCAAACGCGGCAAAAAACCATCTGGCCGCTAAGGGACGACGCCCCAGTGCAGATGTAGTGATCGAGGATGTCGAGTCCTTTGAGCAGAGTGACCTAATTGCCGACGCCGGCACGCCTGAGGCGTTAGCGATGGGGGAGGAGTTATATAAAGTGGTGGAATCTGCGCTGGCAGCGCTACCCGAGGAGCTTCGAGCCGCACTCACCTTGAGGGAGTTTGAAGGTTTGAGTTACGACGACATTGCTTCGGTACTGGGTTGTCCGGTGGGAACAGTCAGATCACGAATTTTTCGCGCTCGGGATGCGGTCGATGAGCGGGTAAGAGAGCAGCTAGAAGGGAGTTCAGGGATCAGATGAACACAAACGACAAGGATCTGGAGGCGCTATCGGCCCTGATGGACGGAGAGGTGCAGGATTTGGAGCTGCGGCGCCTGCTGGTTTCAGTTGGTTCTGACACCGAGCTCAGGGCCCGTTGGCGGCGACAGCACATGGTCCGAGAGGTTCTGCAGGAGAGGCGGCTCGCTAATACTGGAATCGATGTTTCTGCAGGCGTTGCTGAGGCACTGTCTGATGGGTCTTCCGTCGGCCGCGGCCCTATCTGGAGCGTTGCGGTGGCGGCGTCAGTGACGCTAGCGGTTGTGATGGGCGGGCAGCAATTACTCGTTCCTGAGGACAGTGTAGTCACGCCCTTTGCCGTCAGCGAACTCGGAGGGGTCGTTGTGCCTGTTGGTGGGGCGCAGCCAATACAAGCCAGTCTTGATACCCAGTCAGTCCCGTTACAGGTCCAGCAGTCTGATTTGAACAACCGTCGATCAGTTGAAACGGCAGCACTCTACGAGCGGCTTGCCAGCGATCGTTATCGCAAGCTTAGTGAGCGCCACTCTGCAGCGTCTGCGCCGATTCATCCGGCGCCCTACATTACCCATGCGCGAGCCGCTGAGTTGGCGGACGAGTCGCTCCCTGACGAATGATTCTCTATCGGGCGTTTCTCTGGGCGGCTTTCAGCGGCACCATCTTGATGCCCCCCTGGGCCACTGCCCAGACTGCACTGGATCCCTGTGGGACAACAGATGAACCACATCGGCTTCTAGCCCGCATGTTAGATGCGCACAGTGGTGTGTCTTATTCAGCATCGGTTTTGTTTGAGCGTGCGGGGCAGCGTCAATTTCTGACAATCAAATGGCCAGCAGGCTCCGATACCGGCGTATTGAAGCGGATGAACGGAGCAGTAGATCCCCGAGCGGAGGATTGGCCGGCTCCTGTTGACTCTGCGGGCCGGCTTTGTGCTCTCATTCAGGCCTACATCATCTCGGTTGAGCCTGGCAGGGTAATTGCTGGGCGATCGACCCAGCGCCTGTCTCTCAAACCAAGGGATACACTCCGCCTCGGACATGTCGCCGAAGTCGATGACCTCACCGGTTTGACGCTGGCCATGCTGACCATTGGGTCTGATGGTAGAGCGCTGGAGCGATACGAATTTGCAACGATAGCGGTGGAGTTCAACGAGACAGCGCGGTCAGCAGCTCCGCAGTCTGTCAAATCAATACAAAGCCTACGCTTAGACGCGCAAAAAGTGGTTTTGCCCGGTTATTTTCTCGTGTCTGAGGATGCATCTCAGGGCAGCTTCGTGGTGACTGATGGTCTGGCGACGGCCTCCGTCTTTATCGAGCCATTGTCTGGGGCGGTTCCTGTTGGGGAGGGTGTTGTTACCAATGGCGCAACGCTGACCTATACCCGGGGTGTTCAGACTTCGTCGGGGGCGATTCTTATCAGTGTTCTGGGGGAGGTGCCTCTGGTGACGGCGAGGTTACTAGCGGATGCTGTGCGTCCCTCAGCGAGCGGCTCCTGATGGGCTGGCTCGTCGAGATGGGTAGGGTGATTGCCGTGGAACCTGATGCGGTGTGGGTTGAGGCAGACAGGAGTTCCGCTTGCGGTCGCTGCGCCGCGCGAGCTGGTTGCGGTCACGGCGCGCTGTCGGCGCTGCTGCAGAATGATAAGGGACGCGTCAAAGCGCTGTCGGGAGACCTGCTTGCTGCCTCCGAATGTGAGATAGGCGATCAGGTGTGGATACGGATGCCCGAAACGGCGCTGCTCAGCGGCACTTTCTTCCTCTATGGCGTCCCGTTGGTGGTGGCAACCGGCGCTTCCCTTGCGCTATCGGGTTTCGGTGATTTATACGCCGCAGTCGCATTTGCTGTGGGGTTGGTGTCGTCATTTGCTATCCTTCGGCTGATAGGGCAACGCAGCGGCGGCGCGCTTCCTGGGTTTTCGGAGCCCCGCCTTGCAGGAAAGGCAGGCGCTGCCACTGGGCAACAAGCCGGGACGCTCGCTGCAACCTAATCGATTCTTTTATTGTGACCACGGGAGTTCGGACATGACGGTTCGCGCCTTTTTATTCACACTTTTCGCAGCGCTGTCGGTGGTGCGGAGTGCCAGCGCAGATTTGCCCGATTTTACGGAAATAGTCGATGCATCTTCCCCCGCGGTGGTAAAGATTCTGGTGGAGTACCAGACGGATCAGTCACAGTATCAAGACCAAATGGAAGAACTTCCAGAGTACCTGAAGCGCTTTTTTGAGTTTCGTGGTGGGCCGCCCGTGCCTAGAGAACGAGCAGGAATGGGATCTGGTTTTGTCGTGTCACAGGATGGTTATGTCGTCACGAATAATCACGTCGTCGATAACGCGAGAAAGGTCGTGGTCAGACTGTCGGATCGCAGAGAGTACGACGCGGAGATCATCGGTACAGATCCCCGATCTGATCTGGCTGTCTTAAAAATCGAGGCCAACGGCCTGACTGCGCTCTCTCTCGCTGATGATGCTGATGTCAAAGTAGGGCAGTGGGTGTTGGCTATAGGCTCACCGTTTAGCCTCGATTTCTCCGTGACCGCAGGGATCGTCAGTGCTTTAGGTAGAAGCTTGCCCACCGAATCGGGCGATAACTATGTGCCCTTTATCCAAACCGACGTAGCGATTAACCCGGGAAATTCTGGGGGGCCTCTTTTCAATCTCGACGGTGAGGTCATCGGCGTCAATTCACAAATATTCACTCGTTCTGGAGGCTCTATCGGACTGTCTTTTGCTATCCCGGCATCGGTAGTCAATAACGTGGTCGGGCAAATTCAGGCCAATGGCATGGTTGAGCGTGGGTGGCTTGGAGTAAGTATTCAGGACGTCGATCGCAATCTGGCGGACTCTTTCGGTCTGGATCGACCGCGAGGCGCGCTGATTGCTCAGGTAGGTGAGGAGTCCCCAGCGGAGAGAGCCGGGCTGCTGTCAGGAGATGTGATTGTGCAGTTTGATGGTGAGGATATCGAAACCTCTGCAGATCTGCCCCATGTCGTGGGGCTGATTGCTCCGGGAAAGGTCTGCATGGCCCTCATCATTCGCGACGGCACCGAGCAATCTCTGAAAGTAGAGATTGGTGGGTTGGCTGCCGATCAAGTAGCGCGAATGGATACAGGTATGTCCTCTGACGGCGCTACTGTTCTTTTGGGTATGAGGATTGCGGCTGCGGATCCAGCGGTACTCGGCGAATTGGGTTTGACAGGCGGTGTGTTGGTCGCAGAGGTCGAACCGAAGTCCCCGGCCGCCGAGTCTGGAGTGCGGGAGGGTGACATCCTTACCCGTCTGGGGAGTGCGCCTGTTTCACGAATGCAGGATTTGCGGGAGATAACGGCAGACTTAACGCCGGGTAGCTCTGTTCCTGCGAGGCTTATACGGCGGGGTAGTCCATTGTTTATTGGCATCCGCGTGCCCCGGTCGGATGATTAATTCGCCTCAATTTCTACCGTCATTACATTCACGGTCCTTGCGCCGGTTAATCTGGCGCATGACATGCTAAAATATTCATCCTGATTTCCACGGGGCTGCGCTTCTGCTGCCCCGTATTTTTATCGAGGTAATCGCGCGTTGGCTGAACTCAGTCATATACGAAATTTTTCGATCATCGCTCATATCGACCACGGCAAGTCGACATTGGCGGATCGCTTCATTCAGCACTGCGGCGGCTTGTCTAAGCGTGAAATGGCTGCTCAGGTTCTGGATTCGATGGATCTCGAGCGAGAGCGAGGTATTACGATCAAGGCGCAAAGCGTTACGCTCGACTATACCGCTCGCAATGGTGAAACGTTTCAACTCAACTTCATTGATACGCCCGGGCACGTTGATTTTTCTTACGAAGTGTCCCGCTCGCTAAGTGCGTGCGAAGGCGCTCTGCTGGTCGTTGATGCGGGTCAGGGCGTAGAAGCTCAATCCGTGGCAAATTGCTACACCGCCATCGAGCAAGGCCTCGAAGTACTGCCGGTACTCAATAAAATGGATCTGCCGCAAGCTGATCCAGAGCGAGTGCAGCAGGAAATAGAGGAGATTATTGGCATCGACGCAACGGAGGCAGTGGCCACCAGCGCGAAGACCGGGATGGGTATTGAGGATTTGCTGGAGCAGCTTATACAGCGCATCCCAGCACCCGAGGGTGACCGGGATGCGCCACTCCAGGCATTGATCATCGACTCTTGGTTTGATAACTACCTCGGTGTTGTTTCGCTGGTCAGGGTGAAGCAGGGGCAGCTCAGCAAGCGTGACCGGTTCATCGTCGCGTCGACCGGCAAGCAGCATCAGGCTGACATGATCGGAGTGTTCACGCCGCGGAGAACGGAAACGGGCGTTTTGATGGCGGGAGGGGTTGGTTTTATCGTTGCCGGCATCAAGGACATCACGGGAGCGCCGGTCGGCGATACGCTGATCTCGGCCTCTCATCAGGATACGCCGGCCTTGCCTGGCTTTAAGCGCGTCAAGCCCCAGGTTTACGCCGGGATCTTCACCGTGAACTCTGATGACTACGAAGACTTTAGAGATGCGCTGGGGAAGCTCACGCTTAATGACGCATCACTCTTCTATGAGCCTGAGACCTCTGATGCCCTGGGTTTTGGTTTTCGCTGTGGCTTTTTGGGCATGCTGCACATGGAAATTATTCAGGAGCGGCTTGAGCGGGAATATGATCTCGACTTGATCACCACCGCGCCAACGGTGATTTACGAGATTGTTAAAAAGAGTGGAGAGGTGGTCTACGTTGACAATCCTTCCAAACTCCCAGATGTCGGTGATATTGAGTCCATGCGAGAGCCTATCGCCCGGTGCACGATTCTGACGCCCCAGGAATATCTCGGTGCTGCCATTACTTTATGTGTGGAGAAGAGAGGCGCCCAAGTCGATTTACAGTTTCTGGGGCAGCAGGTGCAGCTTATCTACGACATTCCAATGGCAGAGGTGGTTCTCGATTTTTTCGACCGCCTGAAATCAGTCAGTCGGGGTTATGCTTCGCTCGATTATGGTTTTGAGAGGTTTGAGGCTGCTCCCCTGTCTCGCCTCGACGTTCTCATAAACGGAGACAAGGTCGACGCTTTGGCAATCATTGTGCACAGAGACCACTTGCAGTCGCGCGGCCGCGCCCTGACAGAAAAAATGAAGGAGTTGATTCCCCGACAGATGTTCGATGTAGCCATTCAGGCCGCTGTAGGAGGGAAAATTGTGGCACGACAGACGGTGAAGGCGCTTCGGAAGAATGTCACCGCCAAGTGTTACGGAGGCGATGTAACCAGAAAGAAAAAGCTGCTCGAAAAGCAGAAAGCAGGCAAAAAACGCATGAAGCAGGTTGGCAATGTGGAAATCCCGCAGTCCGCATTCCTTGCTGTACTTCAGGTTGATAGCTGATCAGGATCCGGACGGAGCTTTATGATCGGTTTTCGGCTTTAACTGGACCGTAGCTAGAGAGTTGTTATGAATATTGATTTCCCGCTCGTGCTTGTGATTATCGTACTCGGCAGCGGCACTATCTGGTTGCTGGACAGCCTATTGCTTGCGAGTGGTCGAAGCAGGCGCCGTGATGAGTTGGCGCGGCAGTATCTGGGTCATGAGCAAGAAGGCTCAAAGGCCGCGCAAGCATTCTCTGACGCCTGCGCAATAGAGACGGCTGAACCGACGGTTGTCGAGTACGCGCGCTCTTTTTTTCCAGTTCTGGCGGTTGTGTTGATCCTGAGGTCATTTCTCTACGAGCCTTTTCAGATTCCGTCCTCTTCCATGGTCCCAACCCTCGAGGTGGGTGATTACATTCTGGTTGATAAGTTTTCCTACGGCCTGAGACTCCCGGTTACGCGCACCAAGATATTTGAAACAGGTTCGCCCGAGCGAGGAGACGTGATGGTGTTCTTCCCGCCTCATGAAAACGACACCTACTACATAAAACGCGTCATTGGTAAGCCGGGCGATAAGATCGCCTATCGTGGCAAGCAGCTTTATGTAAATGGAGAGCCTGTGCCGCAAGAATGGCTCGCGGAATTGCCGTCCGGGCGCTACAGCGTCAAGATGGGCCGCGAAGCGCTTCCTGGATCGGACGGGTATCTTATGCGCATCGATAACCGTCGTGGCGCCCGCAATTTTTCCGTGGTGGTGAAGCCGGGCCATTATTTCATGATGGGAGACAACCGCGATAACAGCAGCGACAGCCGTGTGTGGGGTCAGGTGCCAGAAAAAGATATTGTGGGCAAGGCGGTGGCGATTTGGATGCATTGGGAGGACTTTCTCAGCGTGCCGTCCTTCTCGCGGTCTGGTGCCATTGACTGATCTCATAGGAACACGACGTTCGTTGCGTTTTGCGCGTGAGGTGAAATCTTTGCTCGCCGATCGACTGAGGATAAATCAGGTCGATGGCCAAGGCGTTGACGAGATAACGTTATATCGAGAGCGCGGTGTTATGGTCAGTGACGCAGGATATGAAGAGCGCTTCGCTCTTTTTTGGATTTTCGACGGGTTCATGAAGCACGAAGATCTGGTATTCGACGCAGCGTTGAAAGGGCAACCTTGAGTACGATCAGTAAAGCAGCTTTGGCGACCTTGCAGCGCCGGCTGGGTTATGAATTTTCCGATCAGGCGCTGATGATTCGCGCGCTTACTCACCGCAGTGCGGTCGGCGAGCATAACGAGCGTCTCGAATTTTTGGGTGACGCATTCATTGGATTTATCGTGGCGCAAATTTTTTTCGATCGTTTTCCCGACGTTGATGAAGGTACGTTGAGTCGGTTGAGGGCGAGTGTCGTTAGCGGCCGCGCTTTGGCGCAGGTGGCCAGGCAGCTTGATCTGTCCGATTTTCTGCTTCTCGGGGAGAGTGAGCGTAAAAGTGGTGGTCGTCACCGCGACTCGATTCTGGCTGATGCGCTCGAAGCGCTCGCCGGCGCGGTGATGATGGACGCAACACATACAGAAGCGCAGACTGTGGTAGCACGATGGCTGGCCGAGTCTCTAGATGCAGCCTCGCCGAACGCCGCCGCTGACGCAAAAACAAGACTGCAGGAATGGCTCCAGGCGCGCGGCGAGCCATTGCCTGAATATCAGGTGATTGAGGTCTTGGGACAAGACCATAAACAGTCATTTCGGGTTGAATGTGTGCTCCCTTGCAGAAAGCTTGCTACGGAGGCTGTAGGCACTGCGCGCAGGCGAGCAGAGCAGGCTGCGGCTGAGCTGATGCTGGGTAAATTAACTGGGGTGAGCGGTGACTGAGACACGATGTGCTTTGGTTGCAATTGTGGGGCGGCCCAACGTTGGCAAGTCCACGCTTCTCAATCATTTGCTGGGGCAAAAGTTAAGTATTACCTCGCGTAAGCCGCAAACGACTCGGCAGCAGCTTCTCGGCGTCAGAACAGAGGGGACTTCACAGCTTATCTTTATTGATACGCCGGGCATTCATATCGGTCAACCCAAGGCCATGAACAAGTTGATGAACAAATCCGCGGCTTCGGCAATGACAGAGGTCGATGTCACTTTGATGTTATGTGACCGCACGCGCTGGACGGAAGAGGATGATTTGGCCCTGCAGTGGGTTTCTCGCCAGGAAGGACCAGTGGCGCTCGTCATTAACAAGGTTGACCTGCTTCAGGATAAAGGCGCTTTGCTTCCTTTTACGAATGAGTTGGCGGAGCGCGCGCGTTTGGATGCCATATTCCCGGTTTCTGCATTGCGCAAGCAGGGCTTATTGGAGTTGGTGAGTTATATCGAGAGCCTCGCGCCATTGGGCCCGCACCTCTTTCCCGAGGATCATGTTACGGATAAGAGCCAGAGATTTCTCGCATCCGAGCTGGTGCGGGAAAAAATAGTGCGTCAGTTAGGTGACGAGTTGCCCTACGCCACCGCGGTCGAGATAGAGCACTTTGCAGAGGATGAGCGGGGAGTGTTGCATATCAATGCGCTAATTCTCGTGGAGCGGGCCGGACAAAAAAAAATTCTGATTGGTGAATCAGGAGAGCGCCTCAAATCGATAGGCACTGCGGCGCGAAAGGACATGGAAATGACCTTTGATTGCAAAGTGATGCTGAAGCTCTGGGTGAAAGTGAAGACGGGCTGGTCAGATGATTTGCGGGCGCTCAAAACTCTGGGGCTGGACCCGGTCGGTGATTCATGACCGATCTGCAGCCTAGCTGGGTGCTGGGTCGGCGAAGCTACGGTGATAATGGCCTGCTGGTTGAGTTTTTTGCGGGAGGTGATGGACGCTGCGGGGCCGTAGCGCGGGGCGTGTTCCGCAGGAAGCCGGGAGGGAATCTAGCCGCATTGTTGCAGCCTTTTCGTCCGCTTCTCATTAAATTGACCGGTAGAGGGGAGCTCAAAACGCTCGCGGCTGTTGAGGCGCCGACCGCCGGCTACACCCTGAGAGCGGAGAGTCTCATCAGCGGCCTTTACCTCAATGAACTCTTGACGCGGGTGCTCCCCCGATTTGATCCTCACCCTGCTTTGTTTCTCCAATACGGTGAGGCTGTTCAGGCACTGCAGCAAGGGCCGCCGGAGCTGGCCTTGCGTCGCTTCGAATTGGTGTTGTTGGGAGAGCTGGGTTACCGTATTCAATGGAGTATCGACGAATCCGGCGAGCCGATTAGTGCCGCCAAGCTTTATCTTTACGAGGTGGGAAGAGGGTTCGTTGTGAAGACGACTCAGGATAGCGTGCACGGCCGGCCGGGTATTCCCGGGAGGGTGTTGTTGGGCATTGATGACGCGCTGACCACCAGTGAGTTGCTTGACGACGAGGCGCTACCGTTCATGAAAAGTGTGACACGATCTGCGGTATCGGCTCTGACGGCAGGGCGTCCGATTAACAGTCGAGGCATTCTGCGCTCGCTCAAACAACCGTCGGCGCACTCATAAGTGGGCAGATCAATATCATATTCTGTTGGAAAAAGCGGTGGTGTGGTCCCCTCACTTTGCAACCTTGGAGTTATTTCATGGTAGACGGCAGTGACTACCCTTCGGTGGAGGACACCCTAGGTAACACGCCGTTGGTGCGCTTGCAGCGGGTAGCGGGTCAAACGTCGAACGTCATTTTATGTAAGTTGGAAGGTAACAATCCCGCGGGCTCTGTGAAAGACCGGCCGGCGATGAGCATGATTCGCGAAGCGGAGCGGCGTGGCGTCATTTCTCCCGGCGATACCTTGATCGAGGCAACCAGCGGCAACACGGGCATTGCTCTCGCAATGGCCGCTGCCGTGAAAGGGTATCGACTTCGGTTGATTATGCCCGCCAATCAGAGTGAAGAGCGTAAAGGTGCGATGCGCGCTTATGGCGCCGCATTGATTGATGTGTCTCCGCAGGATGGCATGGAAGGTGCGCGGGATCTTGCCCTTGATATGGAGGCCCGGGGCGAGGGCACTGTACTGAATCAATTCGCCAACCCCGACAACCCTGCAGGGCATTTTGCCTCCACGGGGCCCGAGATCTGGGGCCAGACGAAAGGCAGAATTACGCACTTTGTATCGTCTATGGGCACTACGGGTACGATCATGGGCGTATCCCAATTTCTCAAAAGCAAGAACCCTGATGTGCAAATCATAGGCTTGCAGCCGACTGATGGCGCTCAAATTCCAGGTATCAGGCGCTGGCCGGAGGCTTATCTACCCAAAATTTATAAGGCCTCCCGCGTGGACCGGGTAATGGACATTAGCCAAGGAGATTCCGAAGCGATGATGCGAAGATTGGCCCGAGAGGAAGGAATTTTTGCTGGAGTCTCTTCAGGGGGAGCCGTCGTTGCGGCACTTCGTATCAGTGCGGAGGTCGAGGGCGCAACAATCGTCGCCATTATTTGTGACCGTGGTGATCGATATCTCTCTACCGGTGTGTTCGATCCGCCTGGGGGGGAGTAAGTGAAGCCGAATCTCTGAATAGGATCCGTCGAGGCAGGCATGAGCACAGAGAGAGAACCAGTTGATCAGATGCAGAGGCTCTTGGAAGTGATGCGTCAATTGCGCGATCCTGAGTCTGGCTGTCCTTGGGATCTGCGCCAAGATTTTTCCACTATTGTGCCCTACAGCCTTGAAGAGGTTTATGAGCTGGTTGATGCCATTGAGGCAGAGGATTTTGAGCAGGTCGCTGATGAGTTGGGGGACGTGCTGTTTCAGGTTGTGTTCTACGCTCAGTTGGGCGCCGAGAGGGGACTGTTTGATTTCACTGAAGTGGTTCAGCGCATCACTGACAAGCTGGTTCGAAGGCATCCGCATGTCTTCGAAGCGCGAGACGAGCCCGCGGTGCTGCAGCGCCATATCAGCGAGTCGGGAGTCGAGGCGCGTTGGGAGTATATCAAGCAGCAAGAGCGTCAACAGAAAAGATTGGAGGGGGTGCTTGATGACGTACCGCTCGCGTTGCCTGCACTTAGCAGGGCACAAAAGCTTCAGAAGAGAGCCGCGAGGATCGGTTTCGATTGGCCAGACGCAACAGGTGTGTGGGTAAAGGTCGATGAAGAGATAGCGGAGTTGATGGAAGCGATAGCCAATAAAGATCAGTGCAGCATTGAGGCGGAGATTGGAGACGTTCTGATTGCCGTAGTGAACCTAGCGCGACATTTTGATGTGGATGCTGAGGCGGCGACTCGGCTTGCCAATGCGCGGTTTGAGAGCCGGTTTCGGGAGATGGAGCGGTCAGCTAAAGAAGAGGGCAGTGCGCTGGAGTCAGAGTCTCTGGACAGACTCGAAGAACGATGGCAAAAAGCGAAGCGACGGCTCGTCAGCGATGGGCTTGCGACTTGAGAACTCCGTGTGTAGCTTAGGCGGCACGTCGCTTAACAGCGCCGCGACAATAAGAGAGAACTTTCCACTATGCGAATTATTCTGTTAGGTCCTCCGGGAGCGGGCAAAGGCACGCAGGCTCAGTTTATTTGTGAGCAATTTTCCGTACCGCAAATTTCTACGGGAGACATGTTGCGAGCCGCAGTTGCCGCCGGGACCGAGCTAGGTCAACAGGCGAAGGCGATCATGGATGCCGGTGGCTTGGTGTCGGACGATATTATCGTGGGATTAGTCAAGGAAAGGCTTCAAGAGGCAGACTGCGCCGACGGATGCTTGTTTGACGGTTTTCCGCGAACTATCCCGCAGGCACAGGCAATGGTGGACGAGAGGATCTCCATTGATCACGTTTTAGAAATTGTTGTTTCAGACGATCAGATTATTAAACGATTGAGCGGTCGAAGAGTGCACGCTGGCTCGGGACGCGTCTACCACGTAGATTTTAATCCGCCCAAACGCACGGGGCTTGATGACGAGACGGGGGAGCCCCTGTTGCAGCGAGATGACGACAAAGAAGAGACCATCCGCAAGCGTCTCAATGTCTATCATGAGCAGACTCGCCCGTTGGTGGATTTTTATCGAGGGTTGGAGTCGGCGCAATACGGTCAGCTTGATGGAGTAGGTGCTGTTGATGACATTGCGCAGCGCATCTTGAGCATTTTGGGTTAGGTGTGAATTGTGACTACCGACCTTGTGAATAAATATAAAGCTTGATAGCGTTAGCCACGAGGCTGGGCACACTAGGAGGGACTTATGGCCGCTGCGAAGAAAGCAACAAAAAAGAAACCCGCTGCTAAGAAAAAAGTAGCAGCTAAGAAAAAGGCTCCTGCCAAGAAGAAGGCAGCAGCGAAGAAGAAGGCTCCTGCCAAGAAGAAGGCAGCAGCGAAGAAGAAGGCTCCTGCCAAGAAGAAGGCAGCGGCTAAGAAGAAGGCTCCTGCCAAGAAGAAGGCAGCGGCTAAGAAGAAGGCTCCTGCCAAGAAGAAGGCAGCAGCTAAGAAGAAGGCTCCTGCCAAGAAGAAGGCAGCAGCTAAGAAAAAGGCTCCTGCCAAGAAGAAGGTAGCAGCAAAGAAGAAGGCTCCCGCAAAGAAGAAGGCTCCCGCAAAGAAGAAGGCAGCCAAAAAGAAGTAATCAGTGTGAGTGTCACGTTTGGGAGTGACATTTAATGACAAAGCCGGCCATTGCGCCGGCTTTTTTATGGCACTAAAAAAATGCCAATGAAATACGCGTTGGCTGACCTAGGCGGGACCCGAGGATGATGAGGCAGTGTCGGTGATGCAGACGCCGATTCTCTATCACTACGCAATGTCACCCTACTCTGAGAAATTACGCCTGGCGTTGGGCGCGACAACGCAGGAGTGGGGCTCTGTGGTCGTCCCCGCTCGTCCACCAAGGCGCGCACTTGATGTTTTACTTGGCGGTTATCGTCGTATCCCCGTGCTTCAAATGGGCGCTCACTTTTATTGTGACTCACGCCTGGCATTTGATGCACTGCATGATGCGAGGGTGTCAGCCAGTAGGCTCAACGCAGAGGATGAGGCCCTTCGGCAAATGGCGGAGCAGGATATTTTCTTCTCGGTCATTGCCGCCGCCCCGCAGTTCCGCGTGTTCAAATATTTGCGCGGGCAGTTGGGGTTGGCGGGCACTATCAGTTTTGTTTGCGATCGCATGCAAATGATGCGAAGCGCCACTGTCATGGCGCCCAAGCGTCACCTGGCAGCAGAAAAGATCGCTCAGTATGTGTTGCATCTGGGCCGCCAGCTCGTCAAGGAGCCTTATCTTTCAGGCGCCTCCCTCGGCTACCTTGATCTGTTTTGTTATCACCCGCTGTGGATGGCCGCGAAAATTGACCGCACCCTGATGTTGCATTGGCCTAAGGAGGTTTGTGAGTGGATGCTGCGGCTGGATCAAATGCCGCGAGGAGTATCAAGGAGCTACTCGCTTGAGGCCGTCACGGAGGCGGTCGAAAACGATCAAGCCGAGATCGCGGGGGAGGTGAGTTCACTGTATCGCTATGGTGATTCAGTAGCGTTAAGCCCCATTGATTACGCTCGCGATAAAACGGAGGGCGAACTGATCGCATTGGATACAGAGCGAGTCGTGATACGACGACAAATTTCATCTTCCATGCGCGTATATCTGCACTTTCCGGTTCGAGGATTCGACCTCGTAAAATGCTAGTCCATCGATGGCTTGGATGAGCTTGTTCCGCGGCGCCGCCATTGCACAGGAGATTCACCGCTCCATTTTATAAATGCACGCCGAAAATTCGACGTATCCGTGAATCCCAGCGACAGCGCAATTGTGTCTACGGAGAGTGTGCCTTTGAGCAAAAGCTGTTTTGCGCGTTTAAGGCGAACTCTGTCGAGTAGCACCCTAAAGGTGGTGTGCTCCTGCTGCAGGCGCCTTCGATAGGTGCGCGTGCTGAGGTTTAGCATGGCTGCCATCTGATCAAGCCGGGGGTATTGTCCTTGCAGCCTGTTCAGCGCTGTTAGGGTGCGGTCACTATACCCTGCTGTATCGGAGAGATCGCTCAGTAATCTTGCGCACTCTGCGTCATACAGCGCTCTCAACGTTTCGTTGGAAGTCGGAAGTCGGCGGCGCATGAGCGATCCGGGGCAACTGAAAAGGGCGTCCTCTGCGTTGAATCCCACCTGTTCGCCGAATATCCGGATAAACGGCGTGGTATCGCATGGGGGATCGTACGGAAATGCGACCTGCAGGTCCGTGATCGGGTTTTGCAGCAGATCTGACAGCGTCTTTTGTGCTGCTGAAAAAATCACTTCATGAAAGAAGCGTACTGATTGTGCGCCGAGGTTAACTGACAGTATCAGGCCGGCACGATCGTTGCTGGTGTCAGAGAAGCGTGAAAGTGCAGCCTGGCTGCCAGTCAGAAGGGCGCCATATCGCACCAGCGTCTCCAATGCGTCGTTCGGATCTGAGCAAGCCATCAGAGTTTGTCCTACCACCGCGTGGGCGCCCAGATTGAGTTGCTGTCCTACCGCCAGGCCCAGTGCCGGATCCCCGGTGACCCTGAGTGCGTTAGCGATGATCTGATCGGCCTCATCAGCGTCCACGCGGGCTCCCTGAGTGCTTAAGGTTTCCAGGGTGACTTTGGTGCCCTCGCAGAGCGAAGCGATAGCGTGTCCCTGAGCAGTGGTAAGTCCGATGAGAACGAGGAGGTACTGACTGGGAATTGAGGCTTCCATCGGCACATTTGGCCATAAATGACCTTTATTTGGCAAGCTATCACCTTGAGTCCTGAGCATCCTAGTAGGATGATGTCAGAAGACATCAAGTGAGTGTGACCCATGAAAATTGCGTGGACCGAAGAAACCCCCAGAAAAATCCAGCATTTCGCCAATGCGGATTACCCCTCGGCTAACCCTGATCTGGAGGATGTGCTGACCAGCGCCGATGTCAATCATGTTGCTCAAATCTTCCAGACACCGCTGACCGGTTCTTATAACTGGGACTATTCAGTGCAGGACGATCGCATTAAAAAGCTCTATGAACTGGGCAAGCAGCTTAACTGGGACCCCCAGATGGATATCGACTGGGAGCGGCCCTGGCCCGAGGAAGAGCGACAGGCGGAGCTCATGAATCTGCATGACTACCCCCCTTACCTGGCACTGTCAGATAAGGAGCGTGACGAATTTTGGTTGCATATGAACGCCTGGTCGCTGTCACAGTTTCTGCATGGTGAGCAGGGCGCGCTGCTGGTGGCCAGTCAGTTGTGCTCTTGCGCCCCTACCTTCAATGCCAAGCTCTATGCCGCCTCGCAGACCTTTGATGAGGCAAGGCACGTGGAGGTGTTCAATCAGTACATTCAGAAGCGGATTGGGCTTATGTACCCAATCAACAGGCACCTCCAAAGCATCATCGACAAAATACTCACCGATCCAAGGTGGGACCTCAAATTCATTGGGATGCAGATCGTGATCGAAGGACTGGCGCTTTCAGCCTTCAATACCACACGGGAGACCACTCCGGACCCAGTATTGAAGGATATCGTGTATCTGGTGACGCGGGACGAGGCACGGCACGTCACCTTTGGCGTGAATTATCTGGAAGAGTACGTCAAGACACTCACCCAGGAGGAACGTGAGGAGCGGGCAGTATTTGCTTTTGAGGCCTGCGCGATCAGTCGAGAGCGGCTGGTGGCAACGGATGTATTCCGACATTTTGGTTGGGATGTGGAGGAGAGTCGACGGAAGGTGCTCGACGGTTTTGTGATGTCTACTTTCCGCAATTTGTTATTCCAGAGAGTGGTGCCGAATCTGCGGAGAATTGGACTCCTGACCGACAGCATTCGGCCGCGATTCGAGGAGCTCGGGATTCTGGAATATGAGACGATGTCGGACGACGGCGATATAGACTGGGTTAAGCTCGAGAGACCATTGGATACCTCTGAAGCACAAAGTCATGAGCAAAGCACACTTGCCGCTTTTCATGAGGCGTTTGAGGCTGATCAGGCTGTTGCGGGGTAATATAGCGTCTGTGGCTGTCCTTGGAGGCGCGGCTCAGGTAGATACTCTTGGAAACAAAGAAAAGGAAACAGTAGGGCATGACAGTGATCACATTCATACAGCACGATGGCTCAGAGCGCATGGTCGACGGTGACGTTGGGCTCTCGTTGATGGAGACCGCTCTTAAGCACGACATACCCGGTATTGATGCGGACTGCGGTGGCGGCGCAATTTGTGGCACTTGTCATTGCTTTGTCGAAATCTCAGGCGATTTACCCGCGCCGGACTCGCAGGAGACGGCGATGCTTGGCCTGCGGCCGGATCGCGCCAGTAATTCCCGTTTGGGCTGTCAGATTATGGTCTCGGACGGGATGGCGGATATCACGGTAAGGCTGCCAGAGTTTCAGATGTAGCATTCAGGTTTTATTTTAGATGGTGATCATAAGTTGTTGAATAAGATGATTTTAGGAATGCTCCCGTGACCGTCCCCAAGCCCAACTATCGTGAAATGGAAGTCAAGGACCTTGATGTCTCGGATCCGCGGATGTTCGAGCACGATTACTGGCACGATTTGTTCACTCGATTGCGAGTGGATTCACCGGTGCATTTTCAATCAGACAGTCCCGCGGGTCCCTTCTGGTCAGTATCTCGGTACGAGGATATCGTCGCGATCGAGCGCGATACCGACACGTTTTCGTCAGAGCCGTCCATCGCCATTCTCGATCCAGAGCCCGATATGATCCTCAAGATGTTTATTGCGATGGATCCCCCAGAGCACGATGACCAGAGGCGGGCGGTCCACCACGTCGTTGCACCACGCAATTTGACAGAGTTCGAATCGCTAATACGGACGCGCACTGCCGAGGTGCTTGATGCCTTGCCGGAGGACGAGCCGTTTGATTGGGTCAAGCTGGTGAGCCGCGATTTGACCACCAAAATGCTAGCTACGTTGTTTGATTATCCGTGGGAGGAGCGCAACAACCTGACCCAGTGGTCTGATATGTTTACCAATGATGAGAGAATCACTGCGGGTGAGGGTGTTCCGCGTGAGGTGATTGTTGAGCATATGACAGCGTGTCTGCAACGTTTTACCGAGCTCTGGCACGAGCGGAAAGATGACGGCAAGCAAGCCTTTGATCTTATAAGAATGCTGCAGGCCGATCCGAATACCGCGAATATGGTGGACGATCCACTGACCTACATGGGAAACATCATGCTGCTCATCGTAGGCGGCAATGACACAACGAGAAACTCCATGTCCGGCGGCATAGTGTTTCTCAATCAGTTCCCGGAACAAATGGCCAAGGTGCGTCGCAATCCAGAGCTCATTCCTTCCATGGTCTCTGAAATTATCCGTTTCCAAACGCCCTTGCCGCACATGCGGCGAACAGCGACCCGCAATGTCGAGCTTAATGGCCAAGCGATTCGCAAAGGGGAAAAAGTGGTGCTTTGGTACGTGTCGGGAAACTACGACGAGACCGTCATCGAGCGACCGAATGATTTTTGGATTGACCGCCCGAATGTCAGAAGCCATCTGTCTTTTGGCGCTGGCATTCACCGATGTATGGGGAATCGTCTGGCAGAAATGCAGCTCCGTATCTTGTGGGAAGAAGCCCTTTTACGCTTTAAAACGATAGAACTGGCCGGTGAGCCCAAGCGGACGTGCAATCTGTTTATTCGCGGGTTCACGCACCTGCCCGTCAAGGTCAGTCGTTTCTAGGGGAGTGGTTGCTTGGAGAGCGGCTCGCTGCGGTGACGCCTGTGTTGCCCGCTAACTCGTTCATTTCAGCTGGCATGGATGGGTGCCGGGGTGGCTGGGTGTGCGCGGGTTGGGACGGTCGCAACTGGTCCATGGTGCTGTTTGAAGATCTTCAGGCGACGCTGACGTGTATTAACCCCGGGGCAACCGTGTGCATTGATATGCCAATAGGTCTCTCGGACAGCGGCGTGCGGGCTTGTGATACTGAAGCGCGAAAGCTTTTGGGCGAAAGGCGCGGTAGCGTGTTCGCGGTTCCTCCTCGCTTGGCGCTGTCTGATAAAAACTATCCGGAGCTCAATGCGGCGAGTAAGCGTCATTGCGGCAGGGGGATCAGCAAGCAGGCTTTTTTTTTATTACCCAAGATTCGCGAAACGGAGCAGCATTTGACCGCAAATGCAGGCCGCTGCGAGCACTGGGTAGAGTGTCATCCCGAACTGTGCTTTTCAGCGCTAAACGGGGGCATGCCAATGACTGAGTCAAAAAAGACGAGCGCTGGTTATCGTCAGCGCTTTGCTGTTTTGGAGCGCCACATGGCGTATCCGGAGCTGCCACATTTAGTGAGTTCGGCGCTCTCGCTTGCCCCACGATCGCGGCTGGCCAAGGATGACATTCTGGACGCGCTGGTGTGTGGATTAGTGGCTCGGTTGGAGCCTTCCCAGCGGCACTGTCTTCCCCATGGTCGTCATGAGCGCGACGAGGTCGGGAGATTAATGCAGATCTGCTACCCGAGCACTGTACTTTCCATGCCGCAAAATAGTGCTGAGTAGTTGATATGGCGTCTTCTCTGTCGTGGCAGCGACGCCTCAGGCGATGGCATCGGGCTGTTGCCATGCTTACTTCGGTGCAACTGCTGCTGTGGACGATCAGCGGTATTTACTTTGCTTTCGTAGACATTGACTACGTCCGGGGACATCAGTACCGAGTCGCGCCGGAAGTGATCTCATTTGACCTGTCAGTCCTTCAACGTGTGGATGAATTGGCGGTTGGTATCAGCATGCAGGGGCGCCTACCTGGAGAGGTTATTGTTGGCGTGCAGACCCGAGAAGGTGTTGTGTGGCGAGATGTTCAGGGTGACCCGCTGGCGTTCTTGACACAAGGCGACGCGATAGCCCTCGCCACCGCCCGCACGGTGTTGAAGCCAGATCGAGCCGAGTGGATCGAGTCTGAAGTATCCGGCAGCGAATTTCGTGGCGGGCCGCTACCTCTTTGGAAGGTGTGGGAATCGACCCGTCCCGAGAAAGTGGCTTACATCGATGCGGTCTCAGGAGACGTTATAGCGGTAAGGCACAGCGCCTGGCGCTGGTGGGACTTCCTGTGGTCCCTGCATATTATGAGCTACGAAGACCGCGATACCATCGGCACGTGGTTGCTGAAGATTTTCTCTGTCATGGCATTACTGACCGCGATCTTGGGGCTCTGGTTGTATCGTGAGACTCGACGGATAGGGTCCGGCTAGTAAAAAAGGCGCGCCCAAAGGTAGGCAAAGAATATACCGCAAATGTAGGCGAGCCAGGCCGAAGAGAGTAGCCACTTGTTGATTTGGCGGAGGCGTGTGCAGGCAGCCGCCTTGATGGGGTCAACTGGGCAGGGCGCGTTGCGCTGCTGCCACCATAGCCCCGTGCTTGCGACCATCATCAATCCAGATAGCAGGAATAGTATGTCTTTGTGAGTGGACAGCCAAATGATACCGGGTATCGCCGAGGTGAGGCCGGCCATCACAGCGCCGGCGCCAATAGAAATCAGTAACGCGGGAAGCGCACAGCACAGTAAGGTGGAGGCGCTACCGAATAGCGCCAGTGTGGGTACGACGCTGTCCCGCCAGTCACCTTTCACGATGTCCTACCCAGCGCCTCAGTGCCACGCCGAATACCGGCAACCCGATAGCCCGCCTGAATGGCTAACTCGGCAATACGCCCGTCACTGAGTGTGGCACCGGGGATCAGTACGAGATTAAGCGTTTTGGTATCTAGATCGACATAAATCGCTGCGACTTCACCTCTTTTGCTGAAGATTTTATTCATGGCGAGAGCGCAGAAGTCGCAAACCACGCCCAATACATCGGCAACGATGGGCTCTCCACCCGCTGATAGTGCGGTATCAATGTCCTCGGTTCGTGTGAGGGCCGCTGTATTGGCGGTTGTTTTCGACGCGGGCGCTGCTGAATGGGTGTCGAGTGATTCGTCGTCATTGTCATGGTTTTGCTCTGCGGGCTGAGCCTGAGTCGGGTCGACGCCCATCGTATGCTGATGTTCAGCATGATGATTATGATCAGGGTGTTCCTGAGCGTTCGCTGTCACGCTGAATATTGCGGCGACATTCACCAAAAAACTCATCAATATCGGTAGGTGCATGGTGCTTGCCTCCTGTTCAAAAGCGGTAGGTAAAGTTAAAGAGGGGTTGGTTCACGGTGAGGTTATAGCCGGCCTCCAATAGGAGGGGGCCTTTGAACAGGCGAATTAATGGCGTTGCAGTCATTGGTTCGCCATCCTTGGGGCGATGATCAATTTCCAGCATTAACCATGTGTGCAAATCGCCACTGTCGCCCTTGTAGGGGGCAAATCCCGCTCTGACTGCTTGCATGAATTGATCACCAAAATGTCCCGAGTTCAGGTAACGATTGCGATAACCTATGAAGAGCGTCCGTGTTTCCCAGTCGGCCATTACGCCGCCATAAGTAGCTAGCTCGTCTCCAAGAGGGTTGTCATTGATTCCTGTGGCAACTCCCGCGCCACCGTGAATATAAAAATTGCCCTGATAGTCCGCGCCGAACCAGCGCTTGGCCAAAAAGGTCGGGTGAATGCTATAGATTGCGTAATCCGCGTCGCGGTTGACTTCGGTTCTGATACCCGCAGACCAATTGGGCGAGGGTGTGTAATGGATCAGAGCTGAGCTGGCCTGGCGGTCTGACTCTTCAATAATTGTCCAGCCACCGGCATACGAAACAGGTCTTGACCATGCTTTAAGACTGCTGATCGAGGTAGCGGTGACTAACGCAACAACCAGCGCTAATCTCACTTTTTTCGGCCCGTGAGAATAGAGACCAGCTCGGTTACCTTTTCCCTGCGCTCGCTCATCGCTCCTCCCTCTAGAGCGTGCTCTACGCACGTATCAACGTGATCATCGATAATGAGGGTCTCGAGACTGCTCAGGGCGGAACGCGCCGCCTGCACTTGCCTGACGACGTCAATGCAATAGCGATCGGCCGCTACCATTTTGCGCACAGCGCGAATTTGACCCTCGATTCTGGCCAATCTGGCATCAGCTTTTCGCTGGGTTTTCTCTCTCATTGCCCGCACCTCATACCCCACAGGGGTATTATAGAGCGTTTAATTTATACCCCCTATGGGTATCAGGTCAATATCATCGGCTGGGTGCTTGAATGAATGCTGGTAATCGCATCCTGCGGCGCGAGATGGCGACAAATGGCCAGGTTAATCCCCGCGGGGAGTTCCCGCGTACAGCTCTCAATCCAGAGGGCTTTGATATTAAGGGGCATCCCGTTGCGTATTCGCGAAGCGTCATCACCGAGCTGATGGTGCTGAGCTACGCGAATTCCGGCGGTAAGGTACAAGGCGGCACGCTAATGTCGCTCATGGATAAGCTGGCCTACGTCTGCGCGAGCAAGCATGCAGGTAATTATTGCGTTACCGTGTCGGTGGATAACGTACAGTTCTTGCTGCCGGTAGAGGTCGGTGAAGGCGTCTCTGTGATGGGTTCGGTCAACTATGTAGGCAAGAAATCTCTTGTTGTCGGGATCAAGGTGGTTGCCGAGAATCTGCAGGAAGGGGCTAGCAAGCACACCAATACGTGCTACTTCACCATGTTTGCTAAGTCTGCTGATGGTTTGACCGCTGAGGTGCCTCCGCTGATTCTGGAGACTGAGGAAGATGTGCGTCGCTTTTGTAGTGTCTTGCAGCGACGGCGAATTTGCGAGGACGGTGTGGCGTTTATGAATGAATATAAAGCCGCGGTTACCGATTATTTTGCCGTTGCAGATCTGCTGGCCGCGGAACGCTGTATTTTGGCTACCTCTCTAAGTGACTAAGCTGTTTTTTATGGGGTCGACTCAACCGCATGACGACTAGCGCGCTGGTCGCTGCGAGTGCAGACATGCCCAACAGGCCAGAGACATATTCTCCCTGCCATTCGCGTATCAGGGCTATGGTGCGGGTACCGAGTGCTCCGAATAGCGTATCAATCAGTACCACCACCGCCAGGATGCGGCCGTAATGAGTGCCTGCATAATGGGCGGCGACCAAGATCTGGATGCAGGTGAAAGCGCCGCTAAAACCTAGGCCAGCTAAAACTGCATAGAAAAAAACCAGCTGCTGGTCTATTGCCGTGACCCTACTAAGGATCACTAGCGAAGCAGCCAGCATCAATGTAGCACCGCTCATCACCTTGTGCAGGTCAAACCGGTCAGAAAGCAGACCGAATGCGAGTTTTCCCAACACTGAGCTGGCGAAAAAGAGGCTGAATACAGAGGGTAATAATCCGCGCTCTAGCCCAACGTCTCGAGCGAGAAAAATCGATTGGTGCTGGGTGAGTGCAATGATGATGAACCAGAGACTGCCGGTCACAAAGATGATGGCGAGGAAACGACGCTCTCGCATTACAGAAAATAGCCCGTTAGAGGGCGTGTTCTGCTGAAGTGCCTCCGTCGGCGAGGTCGATACTCGCCCCGCCCGGAGCGAACGGCCATCCCTGAGCAAAAGCCATGAGCTCATGAGCATGGTAACAGCTACGCCAATCCCCGCCAGCAGAATGGTGTGCCGCCAACCCAATACCTCCATGCCAATGCCGATCATCAGTGGGAAAATAGCGCCCCCGAGGCTTGAGGCCATCAGCAGTATGCCGGTCGCGCGGCCACGTCCCGCCGAGAACCAACTGGTAAGCATGACCATATTGGAGACAAGGCCGCACAGCGAGAGAGCGATGCCCAGTACTGCATAAATAGCAACCAGCTGCCACAACGTGTGGGTTGTCGAGTAACCCATGAGACCAAGGCTGAGAAGCAAGCTACCCAGAGCGATTATTACTCTGGATGAATAGCGGTCGAGGAGCCAGCCTGCGGGTGGCGAGGTGATCGCGCCGACGACGAAAAAAACGGTGGCGGGAAGGGTAACCTCGCTTTCTCTCCAGCCAAACTCTTCCATCAGTTCCGGGTAGAGCATGGGCAAAGTGTGAAGGGTGATGCCGTTTGACGCCATGTAGACCAGAAAAAGACCACTCAGAACGCTCCATTTTGTGTGACTGTTGGCGCGCATGGGCATGGGATAGATTCCTCTCGTGATAGGCGCGACATTACACTAGCGGGGGTGTCCATGGAATCTGCACACGGGTGCCAACAAACACCTGCTTTTTGGGGTAAGAGGCTGTTACCGGGCTGAGTCGCGTCATGCGCGAGGTTGCGATGTTAAAGTAGGCGCGTTGGATGCAGATCCAGAGTTGGAGTGGGCGATGCCAGGCGAGGCGCAGTGTGTTGACGTGGGTATTGTCGGATCAGGCATTGCGGGATCCGCTCTGGCCGCTGCCTTGGCAGGTAGCGGTCTGAGTGTGGCGTTATTGGATCGACGACAAGGAGGGCTCGATTCAGCCAGAGGAGATCACATTCAGCCTGCAGTGCAGCCGATACTGGAGCGTTGGGGGGTCTTGAATACACTTGTATTGAGCGGGGCGGAGCAACGACACGGTACCCGGTGGTTTGATACCGAGGGACGGCTGTTGGTCAAGATTCCGGTGCCGGAGCGAGCTGACTGCGCACCGGCATTTCTTTATTTGAATCATGAGCAGATTGGTGACGTGCTGCTGACCCATGCCGTTGAGCAGGGCGCCATTGATATCAGTGGCATATCCGATTGGTCTCTGGATCGTGTGCGCGGTGGCTGGCAGATCCATTGGGCCGGCGCAGGAGAATCGGGAACGCTCAGGTGTACGCTATTGGTGGGCGCGGATGGCACTGCCTCGCCTGTGCGATCGAAATTGGGTGTCCGGATTGATCGGCATCGGTATCAGTATCCGATAGCGGTGCTATATGGCCGTCTGATGGATACCCCCGAAATGAGGACGCTCGACGTGCATCTGTTGCATGAGCGAATGGTTTCCATGATTCCGCGAACCGGCGGCGGAACGAAAATCGGTTTTCCGATCGCTAGTGATGAGCTGTCTATGTGGCGCAACCAGCCAGAATCAGTTCTGCATAATCAATTGCAGCAATGGTGTCCGAATCTGGAATTTGAGCACCTCGCATTCGGCGCCGTCTACCCGCCAGTATCTCAACAGGCAGAGTCCTATCGTGGTGACGGCGCGGCTGTGCTGATTGGTGATGCGAGGCACGCCATGCATCCTGCGCGCAGCATGGGAATGAATACCTGTTTCAGAGTAGCGGATCGCTTGGCATCACTTTTAAAAGGTCTGCGGGCCGGCTTTGCTGAGGCGGAGTTACTGCCATTGCTCCAGACGTTCGAACAGCAATTCGACAAAGAGGTGACACAGAGGCTCGCTGAGAATCATGCCGCTGGGTTGCAAATGGATACCCTCTCGGGAAACGGATTCCCAAAGTTGGTGGAGCAGTTACGCTCGGCGGCTGAGAATCCGGCGATCAGCACTGCCATGGCCCTCAAGGCAGCGGGGCTTGAGGGCTAATCCATCTGCGGACGTTACACACTCTCTGTCTCCAATCGACCAGATTTGAGTGCCTTGGGACTTCAAACTGCTGATCGATTCAATATCGCGCCCCAATCACAGGTGATGACGATAGTGCCTGGGCGGTATCACAGTATGCAGCGCTGGGGCCTGAAAATCCCCGTGCAAGGCAATCGCCGGATGGTGAGCAACGCCCGTTCGGAAACGTTACTCCACAAGGTGAGTTTTCGCTCTCTGCAGCGGTGTGCGTTTGTCGCCGATGGATGGTTCGAATGGCAGCACAGCCCCGGCGGCAAGCAACCTTGGTATCACCATGGAGGAGGGAGGCTGCTCTATTTCGCCGGAGTATATGAACCAGAAAACGGTTGCGTGATAGTGACTGAGCCGGCGGCCGATTCCTTGCGGCATATTCATTGTCGTCAGCCGGTATGGCTAGACGAGGTGGATTTAGAACCATGGTTGACTCAGGGGGCGGCCCCTAAGAGGTCGCAGAGCCTCACGATGACTTGTCATCCCGTGGCAAAAACAGTTGGCGATGCCAGAATAGACGAGCCGGGCCTGATCAAGCCGCTGCCCCGCGATCGGAGTGACACACGGCAGACTGCAGATCTGTTTGCTGAGCGGTAACGGCGTGTTTCACTGTGGAGCATCAGGGGCTACGATACGGGCGAAGGGCTTAATGCCACCCGGCAAAGGTAATGCCGTGAAGTCACAGGAGAAGAGATTTTGAAGGTTGGTAGTTTTGTGCCCGAGCAAGCCTCCCCCGTTCTTTATGCCATGGCTGGTGATGATTGCTCGTTACATCATGACCTGACGACCTTGACTCCCAAGCAGCGGGATGACCATCAGGAAAATCAAATCCTGACCTGCGCGCTCCAGGTTGCTCTGACAGGCTTGGGCAAGTCCACCGATCACATCGCACTGTCTGCACCCTTCGCCGAGCCCGAGTGGAACACCATGCTGCGGCATTATGGCGATCTGTTTCGGCGTATGGGGCTGGCAGGTGTGCCAGCAGAGCATTGGCAATACCACCCGCTGAACGAGTATTACGAGAGTGTGGCTGCCAACACGCCAGTCGTCGACCTCATCAATTTATACATGGTCAGCGGCAGTAACTTTCCGCTTCATCTCAGTATCGATGCGCTCACGGTCAGTCGGAACGTCAATTCAAAAGTACATTTTGCTGATCATGCCCCCGATTATGGCATTCCCGTACCCCATACAGAGACCTTCCGTAAACAAGATATACGAGCGGGCGCAGCCGATCCCTTCTTCGCTGCGTATCCCGATGGAGTGATGTTGAAGTTGCTCGGGCTCGCGGGCTCTAGAAATGTGTTCTCACTCAATTCGGTCGATGAATGCTTGAGCTATATCACAGAGTATGACGACGCCAGCCTGATTCTATTGCAGGAAAAGCTGGATACACACACCTGGCAGGAAATGACGGTTGACCTTACGATTAAGCCCGACAGTATCGAAGTCAGTAATGTGAGAAAGATTCTGTTTGCCGGAGGTAAGTGGGTCGGCAACTACATAGCGCCCGAGCTCGGTGTTTCAGAGGCGCACGCTAAGGTTCTCGATACAGTAGGCCGATATGCACGCGCGCAGGGTCACGTGGCTGAGGACGGCGTGAACTGTGGTATTGATTATTTTGTCTCCGGCGAGGAAGTGATAGTCACTGAAATCAACGCCCGGTGGACCGGCGGGCTATTCCCTGCAGAATTTCTCCGGCGACTCCGGGTGAGCCAGCCCGCTGTTGCTTTTTTCGATATGATTCCATGTGCAGACCGAGACGCGCTACGTTCCTTTCAGTCGGACAATCTTTTCCCAGCGACGGATTCAGCATTTGGGTATCTGCCAATGGGTTTTACTCCGTTTGCACTCGAGGTTGAGCGTGCTGAATGCTTTTTTGCCTGGCAGGTTGTTACCGGAGATTTTGCTGAATTCGTGAAAGCCCGTGACCTGAGTTTGCCCGAGCATTGCTTTCCCACAGCGACTTTGATTCTAAAGGAGGCCCTTTCGTGAGCCGCGTTGACTTAGCCAAACTGGATTTTTTTAGCGCCGAGGTGCAGGAGTGCCCGTTTCATATCTATCGACAGTTGCAGGATGAGGCCCCCGTTTGGCAAATGCCAGGAACGAATGTGTTTGTGGTAACGCGCTACACCGATATTCGCGACATCATCCGGGATCCGGCGCGTTTTTCCAGTAGTTTCAGCGCTCTGCTCAATGCCGGTGCGTCCAATCAAGCGGTTGGTGCGATCTACGAGCAGGGTTATGAAATGGTTGAAACGCTTCTTACGCAGGACCCTCCCCGGCATCGCGTGTACCGCAACCTAGTGAACAAGGTCTTTTCGAACAAGCGTATCGAAGGGATGCGAGATTACATTCAATCCATGACCAACGAGTTGATTGACCAATGGATCGATGACAAGGAAGTCGACCTGATGAACCGGCTGTGTGTCCCATTACCGGTTTATGTCATTGCCGATCAGCTCGGGGTGCCTCGTTCAGAGCTGACGCTGATTAAAAAATGGTCCGATGCGTCTGCGAGTCGTCTCGGGCGCCTTGCGGACGAGAATCAGCAAATTCAGGATGCGAGAGATATCGTTGAGTTCCAGCATTATTTTGCCGATCTCATCGACCGCATGAGAAATCATCCAGAAGACAATATTATTTCTGATTTGGCGAACAACACGATCGACGAAGGACGCCTCCTGACTAAATCCGAGGCGTTGGGCATGATTCAGCAGATTCTAGTAGCCGGCAATGAAACGTCGACCGCCGGTATTGCGGGGGGAGTTGTGTTGCTCATTCAGAATCCTGCTGAGCAAGCCAAACTGCGCGCGAACCCGGATTTGATTCCCGGAGCTGTCGAAGAAATTCTTCGTCTTGAAACGCCTACAACAGGCATGTGGCGTAGAGCAACAGAGGATACTGAGGTGGGCGGCGTCGCCATTCCAGAAGGGGCTTTCCTCATGGTGCGATTCGCTGCAGGCAACCGAGACGAATCTGTTTTTTCCTGCGGGGACGAGATGCGCGTAGACCGCGATAATGCCAACAATCACCTAGCCTTTGGGCAGGGGACGCACTTTTGTCTGGGTGCTCAGTTAGCGCGGACCGAGATGCAGATTGCGCTTACAAGTCTGCTTGCGCGCGCAGACAACTGGGGATTGGTCGAGGGTAAGAATACATTACAGCACAATCCCAATGTATTGCTTCGTGGTCTCAAGGATCTCTACATTTCTTTTGATAAAATTGCCTAGCGTCAACGTGTGTTTCGTTGCCTGACGCCGGAGTGGAGTGAGTTATGAACAAGCCCGTGTTCCTCAGCTATCAAGAATTGTTAGACCAAGAGGCTGTGTCGGTGCCCGAGGCGCTGAGGCTCGATACCAAGCCCAACATAGCCAACGATGTGATCGCAACAGATGTGTGGACCGACCGCACTGTCTTCGAGCGAGAAGTAGAGCGCCTGTGGCCCAAAGTCTGGCAGATGGTTTGCCGAGAAGCCGCTCTGCAGAAAGCAGGCGATTATTGTGTGTATGACGTTGCGCGATATTCCATTCTATTAGTTCGCACAGAATCCGGTGACCTCAAGGGTTTCCACAATTCCTGTTTGCATCGTGGCCGAGCGCTAAAATCCGGGCGAGGCACAAGCCGTGAATTGCGTTGCCCCTATCACGGTTTCTGCTGGCATCTGGATGGCAGCTTTAAGGAAGCTTATTGCGACTGGGAGTTTGATGCCGAACAGCTATCAGAGCTCAAGCTACCAGAAGTGCAAGTCACGACCTGGGGTGGTTGGGTGTTGATCAACATGGATCTCGAAGCGCCCTCGTTTGAGGAGTATGCGCCCATTCTCGCGGAGCACTTTGAACGATGGAAGCCTGAGGATCGCTATGTTTCTCTGCATGTTGAAAAGAAGATCCGGTGCAACTGGAAGATAGCGATGGAGGCCTTTATAGAGTCCTACCATGCGATTCAAACCCACCCTCAGATACTCTCTTTTACGGGGGGAGATAACTCGCAATACGACGTTTTTGGTGATCACCTCAGTCGGACGATCACCGCTCAAGGGATTCCGAACCCGGGGCAGGCGGATCGCTATAGTGTGCAGGAATCTGTCGAGGCGATGACCGGGCCAGGAGGGTTCGAGCAGGCGCAAGCGTTGACTGGGTTGAGCGCGGACGAAATGACTTCCCGGCAAGCAATTGGGGCAGTTCGTAGGGCGCAGTTTGCCGACTTTATGGACGCAGATGCTCTCTCATTGGTTACCGACGCGGAAACCATGGATTCAATTCTGTACCTGGTCTTCCCTAATTTTGCCCCGTGGGGTGGATTTCAGAGCCAGATCACGTATCGGTATCGTCCCGACGGGATGAACCCGGATGGTTGCATCATGGATATTTACCTGCTCGATGGTTTCCCTCAGGCCCAGCCGAGGCCGGCCGACGCGCAGACCATTCGCCTAGATTATGACCAGAAGTATGCAGAGGCTGAGGCGCTGGGCCTGCTGGGTGCGCTATTCGATCAAGATGCGAATAACTTACCAGAGGTTCAGAAGGGATTAATGGCCTCCAAGACGCAAAAAGCGTTGACCGCAGATTATCAGGAACTCAGGATCAGGCACTTCCACCAGACGCTTTCGCGTTATCTCAACGAAATGGCGTAACGCGAGTGTTGGCGGCTGAGTAACGGGTGGCGGGCGTATCTGTTGCTTTAGTAGTTGAGAGCCATGCTGGCTCGCCCATCTTTTTCTGTGGCTCGGGCAAAACTGGGTAGCGCCTTCATTCTCGCGATCCATTTCATGCAATTCGGATGTTGCCTCTCGTTAATCATTCCCCGTTCGGCACCGACAATCATATTATAGGCAATGAGGAAATCAGCCACCGAGAGGCGTTCCCCGCCAAACCAAGGTGCTGTTTCAAGGTCGACCTCAGCTTGCTCCATCAGCCGATTCAGGCGGGGCTCCATAAACAGACGGGTTAAACCCGCCACATAGAGCTTTATAAAAGGTTTCATGAAGAATGGCAGTTGTTTCTGAGACAAATTCAGCACGGTAATCATGAGCTGTAACGGCATCATCGACCCCTGAGCGGCGTGCCACCAAAATAGGTAGCGAATCCGATCGGGAGCGCCCGGCTCGGGTCTTAGCGTGTGATTCGGCGTAATGTCGAGAATGTGCTCCATGATCGCACTGCTCTCGGCGAGCGCCATTTCTCCTTCGGTCAGAACGGGAGCAGTGCCCAATGGAGAGATAGCTTTGTATTCGTCGGGCGCTGCCCTCGTTTTAGCATCTCGTTCGTACACGATGAGCTCGTAGGGCGTGCCCAGTTCTTCCAGCATCCAGAGAACGCGAAAAGATTGTGAGTATTCGAGGTGGTGAAGGGTCAGTAGCTGAGACATGGCGATTGGTTCGCTCGCGCGCGGATCATACTGCTTATACCGCCTAAGTGGCACTTTGGATGGGTCATGTCGAATGATTAGCCGGTCGCGAACCGAGAGAGGGCGGCGGGATCTGCTCTCTTGCGTTTCGCTTGCAATGCTCGCGCCGCGATGTGCGGTATGTGAAGGAGGGACCACTCTATCGCCTCACCGTCTGCAAACCAATACGTATCAGAGTACGGTTCGCATCTAATCCACTTGCCATCGAGTTCGCCCGCATTCACGGAGGCTGATGCCACCAGTGCGGCAATGGCAATTAGTGATCTCATCATTTCCTCCAAGGCAGGATTCTGGGTTTACCAGCGTTGCAACTGAGGCAACTCATCTGCCACATCGTAATAAGCGCCCTTGTCCGCCATAAAAATGTGCTTCACAATTTTTGTCGCACTGCTCGACAAATCATCAAGGGTTCCAGCACCAATCGACGTTGAGTCGCCACCATCTTCTTGGTAAAACAGTGACGAACCACAGCCTACACAGAACCCGCGCTGCGCCCGCTCGCTTGATCGATACCACTTAAGACCGCTGTCCTTAATTAGCTTCAGATGAGTACTAGGAACTGCCGTTGCCGCCCAGTAATGCCCACTGGTTTTACGGCACTGAGTGCAATGGCAAGCAAACGTGGGGCGCAAAGGCCCATCTACTGAGAAAGTGACCTCTCCGCACTCACACGACCCTTTAATCGCCATCAGTTCTTGCCTCTTCAAATCTCTGGTCGATTCTGCTCGCGACAGGGCTGTAATCCAAGCACAGATGGTGACTCTCGAAAATGGAGCCCTCGTGGGACTCTTGGCCAGTCTCATTTTTGGCGCGGCTGGTTCCATACCTGCTAAGTTAAGGGACTCCTAGTTTCTCACAGCGGCCCCCGCCCCTGATAAGATCCGTTCAGGTCTGAGATTTCAGAAGGTCGGAAAAGATGAAAGAGCGATTGCTTGATGTGGTGGCTTGGCTTGCTTGGCTATGGGCAGTCGGCTACACCTTGTTCGGCATGGCTTTGTTTTTTAGCGGCGTCTATAGCGAGTATGCCCGTATCGAAGGTTCGGTAGTGCATCCCGCGTTATACGCATTTTTTATGGGTGTCCTCGCTCTAGGTCCGTTGATCGTACAGTGGGGGCTCTTCTACATACTGACGGGTAGCCCAAGAATCCTGCCTTGGCATCGCCCAGAACAGGCCGAGGAGGAATGGTGGAATCAATAATCGCCATTACCGCACCGGGGGCATCTCCGCGCTCGCGTAGCTGGCCGTGAAGGAGTTACAGAGATGGGTTTTTGGACTTGGCACCGAAAGCAAACGACGCTGTGGCAGCAGCGCCTTGGGCTCGATGAATACCAGCTTCTGTGGGTGGCATTGTTAAAGGGTGTTTTTTTGGGTGTCTTGCTGACGTTGTGGCTAGCCTAATATTATTTCCACCAAGGGGCTCTTTCCTGCTCAGGGGGATCCACCCAGCCCCCACCCGGGGGTCCATCCCCTAGGGTATCCGGGGGGCCGGTGAGAGCGTCTGGTGAGGTGATCCTACGGTTTGGCGCGATCGGGGCTATCGTGTCGCCTGTTTGTGGCCAGTTATCGTGGCCTGAGCCCGATTTGATGGGTTTGTCGGCCGATTATGAGGATGGGGGAGCGATCGTTACAGCAAGACTAAAAAGAAGATTTATGCTGGATTTTACGGACTGACGATCAGCTAACTCTCGGTAACCGAACCTACCCCAAACCTTGGCTGGACTCTAGACCAACCCGAATTCAGTAAGTCGAAGATTCATAACAAGGTTCTGCAACCGAACACCGAGCCTAGGCCGAACCGGCTGCGTCATGCGCGTTGATATGGAGCAAAGATGTGCATAATCCTTCTCCCTAACTCATATTGTTTGGCCAGCTATGACCTGTGGGAAAAACTATGATCGTGGACGTGACACATCCAGAAACTGGAGAGACTATAAAGGTGGATATGCTAGACTTTAATGAGTCCCGTCTAGCAACATTGCAAAAAGAGCACACAACAAACCAGCAGTTGGGGTTCGATCAGCCGCATCAACGAGAAGGTCTTTTTGGGTTTGGTTACGATCAGCTTTCCGTTTGCGTTGTCGAGTTAGGTGATAACTTTTAACTTAGGCTCGCACTGAAGTTCGCCATGTCTTCTCTGAGAAATAGAAAAAGCTCAGGCACAATTGGGTTTGGGTCGAGATGAAATTTTAAAAAAGGAAAAATTATGTTCAGTCACGTCATGCTCGGCGCCAACGATATTGACGCTTCCAAGAAATTCTATGATGCCGTCCTCGGTGCATTGGGATGTAAGCCTGGAGTGATTGATCCAAAGGGCCGGTGCTTTTATTTTCATGAAGGCGCTGTTTTTGGTTTGAGTGTGCCTATCGATGGGGATCCTGCCAACCATGGTAACGGCAGTACTACTGGTTTTAATGTGGCAAGCACCGATCAGGCAGATGCCTGGCACTCGGCAGGTTTGGCTAACGGTGGCAGCACTTGTGAAGACCCCCCAGGTGTGCGCGCTGACAGTAATTTGTATCTAGCCTATTTGAGAGATCCGGCGGGTAACAAAATCTGCGCATTGAAGCAGATGGATTGAAGGCGGAGGAGTAACACGACAGCGAAAATATTGGCCCAGTAGGACTTGAACCTACGATCAGCCGTTTAACCGCCGCTTTTTTATGCGGTGTAACCGACTCACCCCACAGGGGGGGTTCGAAAAGAAGTAATCAAGAAGAGCCAGTGATTTTAACCCCGCGGGCTACCCCCCCCCGGCAGAGGGATGGTTCAGTGGGGCGCCAGTTTCAGCGGAGAGTTGATGACCAAATGGCAGTGTGAGGTCTACACGTCACTCAGCGACTTCAGGCCGGTTTCAGTAGGATGGGTATAGGCATGAGCTGTTAGAGATGAAAACACGGCTGGCACTGCTCTGAGCGGGCTGACTGCCGTTGTGATTGTGATAGCTGCCGCCCAGGTGCAATTGGAGGATGCTTAGCCATGATGGCGACACATTAATGAAGTCTTGAACACCAATCCTGCTTACTTATCCACTTGCTTCACAGTATCTCGTTTAAGTCGCTAGGTCCGCCCTAGATTCATCTTGACCGAGCAAGCTTGACGGCACCAATCGCCCCAATGCCCTCGCCTAAGTCACTCTTGAGTACTACAGGTGCAGCGCCAAGCAGTGCCATCGTTGCGAGATCTTTTTGCATGGGGATTACCTGATTGAAAAGTCGAACACCTACTCCGCCCATGACGACAATGGCTTCTGGGTCATAGGCTGCAACAATATTTATAAAAGCCTCAGGTTCGCAGATTTGATGAGATCGAAGTCAAGCGACCCCTCTTTTTTTGATATTGCCTTGCCAGAACACATGCTGGCCCAGCAATTGGAATGATTAATGCATTTGGCAACCTCAGTATCAATGACGCCAATTCGTTGGTGACCCATTTCGCCCCGTATGTCTAGAGGCTTTCTATCAACCGCGACGGCGGTACCAATCCCTGTACTGATAGAAACTAGAACAAGATTTTTATACACTACGCCATGACCTTCCGTCATTTCGGCTGTTAAAGCCATAAAAAGATCATTCTTAACGATTAAGTGCGATGCACCTTTGAAGCACCTGTCGAAGGTGCATTCTTCTTCGGTACCCAAAGGGAAACTTGGACCCATGACATTGTCTTTAACAGGTCCAGGTACCCCTAGCGACACAGCGTTAATGAGGCCAAATTCCCGCACTAAACTTTCATAAATATTGGCAAGTTGTTTGAAAAAATTGTCTGATGTGGCCATAGAGCCACTTGCTAACAATTTCTCAGGCGCTTCAAGCCGATAAGACAAACTGGTCCCGCCAAGGTCAATTCCCAAAATGAGTTCGTTATTTCCGAGCATTTGACATCCGGTGGTATAGAAATAGTTGGAGAATCATTAGCACGACCCCTTCTCTAGAGTCAGGTTACCGTTTACGAAACCCGGCTTAAGTTCCCATGCCCCGTTTCTATTCACTAGTAGGTAGATCACATCAGTTGTGCTGATGACTGCGTTTGTTGAGTCGTAACGCGAGGAGTTGATATTAACCGAGGACGCTGACTACGCAAAAGAGAGTTCAAGCCTCGCCTCTGCAAAGTTCAGGAATAAGGGTGCTAAAGCCATGCTGGCCCAATGTGGGAGGTCATGTCAGAGCAAATGAGCTGGTTATGACAAGGGTGATGCCGTGCGAAACCGGTTCATTTTGATAGGCGTTTTTTTCCATAAAACCTTCCATAAAAAGGTCGATTTTGGGTGGTTTATGGAAAGGAATCCGATATTGAATACGGGTTTCAGAGGAATTTGGCCTCCCCGCCAGGACTCGAACCTGGAATCACCGCTTAGGAGGCGGTAGTTATATCCTGTTTAACTACAGGGAGACGATGACTATTTTACCCCAAAGTGCCGCAGAGGCGAGTTGGCGAGGCGCTCAAGGTGAAGAAATGCGCCGATATGCGACGATGGACTTGGAGGCGGGGTGTGGCCGCATGGCCTGTAAGTTAGCTGTGGGCTCTGGGTGCAGATATGCTGCCGCTCAATGCCTAGCCAAGCTGCTTTCGTGTGATAAGTAATCGGCGACCTCTTGCTCGTTGCCCCGGAATATGGGTGGCTTTTCTCGCTTGCTCATCTGGTAGGCATACATGGGGTCGTAGTAATCAATCAGCAGGCGCTCAATCCAGCTTTGATGGCCCTCAGGACGGCCTTTTCTGTGGCTCGCCAGCGCAGCTGAGAGCTGTTGCCTGAGTGCCTCATGCCGCTCCCCACCGAGTCGTTTTTTGATGCGTTCGAGGGAGTCTTCCAAGCCCGAAGCGAAGCTTTCGAAAGCCAGCTCTGGATCACTGTGAAGCGCTTCGAGGTCGCGCAGGTTGCCGAGAATATAATTCTCATAGGAGTGCTGCACACGCTCTTCAGTACTCGCCTCCAGTTGAACCCAGTCGGCAGTCTGCCGGGCGCCTTGAAGCGCCTGCGGCAGAGCGCAACGCCCGATCAGGTGACCCTCATCTTCGAGCAGTAGTCGGCTCGTATCTGTCTTTCCGCACCTAAAAAAGGCGACCGCCAAGGCCAACTCAAAACTAATCTGGGTGGGTTGCTCGGACGCCCGCCTCCCAAAAGCGGAGCCCCGATGATTGGCAAATCCCTCAAGATCAACGCTACCAGGTATGGGATCGCCACCATTACCTTCGTTCAGCACCCGGGTTTTTGCCACGCCTGTCTGACCACCTAAAAGGAGTAGGGGCATCGATTGCAGCAGGTTCTCGGTCTGTTCATTGAGCCATCGCCGCATCCGTTTATAGCCTCCTTCAATCCGGGGATAGGCAGTGCCTGCCTCCAGTAGCCACTGTTGACTGATTTCAGAGCGCAGGCCGCCACGAAAGCAAAACAGGGCGCCACCCGGATGCGCGATAGCAAAGTGCTGCCACTGAGCTATGCGATTAGCGCGGTTTTGACCGCTGACAAGATCATGGCCGAGGCGAGCGGCCGACTCCGCCCCCTGGTGGCGGTAGCAGGTGCCGACTGCCTCTCGCTCCGCGTCATTCATCAATGGCAAGTTGACTGCATTGGGCAGGCTGCCTTTCGCGTATTCGACAGGCGAACGTGTATCGATGAGGGGGGTGTCTACGAGGAACACCGGCTCTAGGTCATCGATCAAAGTCATTGGGTGGGTTTCAAAACGATCTGTGGACTTGCGGAGGTGGACACACTGAATCCACCGACAACCTCGTTGTGCAGCCCTTGTGCCCGAAGTGTCTCCCTCACTTTTGGGAGAGACTCGGGTGATGCGGCGACCAGCAGCCCGCCACTGGTTTGGGGGTCGCACAATAAGGTTTGCTCTTCGATAGAGAGAGTCGGTAAGGACGTCTCCAAGGCTTCATAGTTCCGTCGTGAGCCACCGGGCACACACCCCAGAGCAATGTATTCGCTCAATGCCGGGAGTATGGGGAGGGACTGAAGATCAACGAATCCATCAAGTCCTGCCGCCTCACACATTTCAATGAGGTGCCCAGCAAGACCAAAGCCAGTGACATCGGTCAGCGCATGGACCCCCTCAATTTGCGCGAGTACCGCGCCGATACTGTTTGCTTGGCACATGATTTCAGTGGCTAATCCGTGGTGCTGGACTTGCAGTTTGCCTTGCTTCTCCGCTGTCGTATGGATGCCGATACCAAGAGGTTTTGTCAGTAGCAGGTGATCTCCGGCCTGCGCGGTGCTGTTTTGCTTAAGGTGCGCACGATCGACGATACCTGATACTGCGAGCCCAAAAATCGGTTCCGGAGCGTCAATGCTATGCCCCCCAGCCAGAGGAAAACCCAGTTGCTGGCATACATCCCGCCCGCCTTGGACAACCCGATTAGCAAGGTCAGGCCCCAGCAGATTGACTGGCCATCCGAGGATGGCGATGGCCAGCACGGGTGTGCCGCCCATGGCGAAAATATCCGAGATAGCATTGGTTGCGGCGATCCTGCCGAAATCATAGGGGTCATCCACAATGGGCATGAAGAAATCCGTTGTCGATAGCAATGCCCGCGTTTGATCGAGTACGATGGCAGCAGCATCGTCACGGGTATGATGGCCAACCAGTAACGAGGGAAACGCCGTGCCTTGACCGAGATCGGCGGAATTCTTGAGAATCTCGGACAGGACGTTCGGTGCAATTTTGCAGCCACATCCTGCGCCATGGCTGAACTGCGTTAATCGTATGTTTTCACTTGTCATGTTGGTGATGGCTTCAATCCCTACCTTTCAGATGCTAACGCTTTACGCTTGAAAAGAGTAAGTTTACCTACCATCCTTCGCGGTGAGGGGATGTTGTCGTTAGTGAATGAAATGAGTCGTTGTTGTCTTAGCTCGCTCTGGATTGTTTGTGGCTTTTTGGCTTATGTAGCATCCACTATGGTCGCTGCGGCGGGCCCGCCTCCGTCACCAGAGGCGTGGTCGCCTCAGCGCCTGTCCTTTCAAAAGGCTGCTGCCGAACTCGATTCGGGAGCGGGGAGCCGATACAAAGCAATCCGTGTGGAACTCAAGGATTATCCGCTCCGCTTGGATCTCGATTTCTCCGTCAAGTTGGGTCAATTGCATGACATGACGCCTGAGGAGGCGAGGGCCTTCATGAGCGAGGCGCATGGCACACCCTTGGCAGGACGATTTCTGGTCGCATACCTGAGGCACAAGGCCCAGGACCGCCGCTGGCCGGCCTTTCTTGGTGTCACAGAAAATCCACCAGACATGCCGGAACTGCAGTGTTATTACTACCGCGCGCTATATGCAATGGGAGAGGTAGAGCGCGCGCTAATCGGTGCGGCTGCGTTATGGAACGTTGGTTTTTCTCAGGATGAAGCCTGTGACCCGTTGTTCAAGGTCTGGGCGAAGAACGGCGGGCCTGATGATGGCCTTGTCTGGTCTCGTGCATTACTCGCTTTCAGAGCCAAAAACGGCCACTTGATTCGCTATGTAAAACGGTTTTCCACTGAAGCCCTGAAGGGTGATCTTGACGAGTTGGCGGCAGTCTATCGACGTCCTTCGCGTATCGAGGGAGATCATCATGCGGATACGGACCGACACGCCGATATTCTCGTAGCGGGTGTCATGCGCCTTGCACAACTGAACCCGGCGAGGGCCTACGATGCTCTGTCAAGTTTGCGAGAACATCACGTTTTTTCGTTGGTCCAACAGCAAGAAATCGCCAGCGCCATTGTTCGCCACAGTCTCTTTGCTGAGCGCGCTGCCGCCCCACCTGACTGGGTAGACAAGCAGATCGCACAGCTGAAAAACGATGAGCTGACGATGATCTGGTTGCGAAACGCGATCGCCGATGGGGATTGGTTGTCCGTACAGCGTGGTATCGATTGGCTGTCTGGCGGATTGCAGGCGCAGGACCGATGGCTTTACTGGAGAGCGCGGACGGAAGAAGAGTTGGGTAATCCGGGTGCCAGTGCGTTGTGGGAGCAGGTGGCCCCCTCCCGGAGCTTTCATGGATTTCTCGCCGCCGAGCGATTAGGGCTAGCCCATCAATTAAACCTGCAGCAGGCCGATCCCCCTGATCCGGGGTTTGATACCACCGTTTGGTTGGGTGTGGCACGGACTCAGGAATTACTGGCCCTGGGCAGGGAGCGAGATGCCAAAGAGCAGTGGCGCCATACTTTGAATCAAGTCTCCGAAAGAGGGAGAGGGGCCCTCGGTGATGTAGCCCTTGGTAACGGCTGGCCAGATCTTGCGACCGATGCGGCAAATGCCGGTGGCGCCTGGGATAGACTCGAGCTACGGTTTCCTCGCAGCTATTGGGCTGAATTTCAGCGTGCTGGTGAGGCTCAGGATGTCGACCCCTACGAGTTGATTGCCCTGGCTCGCCGCGAGAGCGGTCTGTATGCAAAGGCAAGGTCCAAGGTGGGTGCGAGAGGGCTGATGCAGGTGATGCCTGCCACCGCGCGCGGAGTGGCCAAGCGGCAGGGCCAACCCTACCGAGGTGCCAGCGCACTCTATGCTCCCGAGACGAACATTGCACTGGGCTCGGCCTATTACGCAGAATTACTTAAGCGATATGACGGCAATCGAGTTAAAGCGCTTGCCGCCTATAACGCCGGACCTAGTCGAGTAGGTCGCTGGGCCTCGGGGGACTTGTCGATAGACCAATGGGTCGATTCTTTGCCTTTTGCGGAGACCCGAGAGTATGTGCAGGCGGTGCTCGCCTATACTGTGATTTATCGCTCCTTGTCGGGAGTGCCCGCCGCCCTTATGACGCAAGCAGAATATGAGCTGCGCTACTAGTCCTTCAGGGCGAGTGCAACTAGCAGTGCAGGCTTGGCCTGCTCTTGAGTGAGACGAGGAGAGGTTGATGAAGACGCTGCAAATGCAATCCTGTGTGCATGAGAATGGCACTGTCGAATGCGCTTTAGTCGAGGTTGAGGTGTCACAGCCCGGCGTAGGCGAAGTGTTGGTGGAGATCGACGCGGCGCCGATTAATCCCTCAGATTTGGGGCTCATGTTCGGGGCGGCAGATCTTTCGACTGCCCGAGAGGCTGAGCGGGATAAGCAGCCTGCAATTGTGTTTGACTTGCCGCCGCCGGCGATGCGGGCCATGGCGCCCCGAGTCGGTCATTGGCTGCCAGTGGGAAACGAGGGCAGCGGTCGTGTTATTGCGGTGGGTGAGGGTCCCGAGGCACAAGCGCTAATGGGGCAACGGGTCGGTATGTTCGGCGGAGAGATGTATACGGGGTATCGTTGCCTACCAGCGGCGCAATGTATGGCATTCCCCGACGCCATTAGTGCTGAGCAGGCGGCCTCTTGCTTTGTGAACCCAATGACCGCTCTGGGGTTTCTGGAAACACGGGATATTGAGGGCCAAAAAGCGATTGTGCATACTGCCGCCGCCTCCAATTTGGGGCAAATGTTGCTGCGTTTATGCCAGGCTGATGGCATTCCGCTTGTGAATATTGTCCGAAGCGAAGAGCAGGTGGCGCTGCTCTCATCGATGGGGGCTGACTGGGTGCTGAACAGTCAGTCAGAGGGTTTTATGAAGCAGCTTGTGGAGGCATTGGTTGCGACAGGCGCGACAATCGCCTTCGACGCAATCGGGGGCGGGCGCCTCGTCAATCGCATTCTCACGGCAATGGAACTCGCCGCAGCACAAACGGGCCCTTGGTCGCGATACGGTTCTGAGGAAGCCAAGCAGGCTTATATCTATGGTCAGCTTGACTTAGGAGCCACAGAGCTGACGCGGGGTTATGGATGGGTGTGGTCAGTCAGTGGTTGGCTGCTGACGCCCTTCATGAAGCGGGCGGGTCCAGAGCGAGTCGCGCGCATGCGAGAGCGCGTCATGCGCGAAATCGATACTACGTTTGAAAGCCGGTACTCCTCGCGTATCAGCTTGCAGGAGGCCATGACGAGCCATGCCGCAGAGGAATACGGGGCTCGCAAAACGGGCTGCAAGACGCTCCTCAGCATATCCGGGTCATCCGCCTGATTGCTTAACCTGAAAGCCGAGGCTCTCCAGTTGCTGCTGGCACAAGCTGCGCTGATCGCCCTGTATTTCGAGACGGTCGTCTTTTACTGCGCCGCCCACGCCACACCGTTGCTTGAGGTTTTTGCAGAGTGCTTTGAGCTCAGTGGGTGAACAGTTAAGGCCATCAACCACCGTCACGGCCTTGCCGGCACGTCCTTTGGTTTCGCGACGGATCCTGACGATGCCATCGCCGTTTGTTTGGGGCTTGCTGTTCCCACAGACACAGTTTGCAATGGATCTGTGGCACTGGGGGCAGAGTCTGCCACCATCGGTACTGTAAACTGGTCTGGAGGGGACTTCTTTGGGCAACGGACTGCGCCAATGTAACGTGCTGGCGCTTATACTAACACTGCGGAGTGATAGCCGGAGGGCTCATGGGTGATACAGTGGCATTGGAGGCGCAGCTGGCCTTTATGGAAGATACGGTGCGAGCACTTGATACGGCCTTAGCGGCTCAGCAGCAGCAGATATTGCGCCTCGAAGAGCGTCTCGATGGATTGTGGCAGCAATTGACCGAGCAAGGTGCCCGGCTGGAGGCTGTCACCGAGGCCGAGGCAGTCGCACTACCGCCTCACTATTGATCCATACCCCGCCACTTCAGCAAGAGTTTACTTATGAATTTGCGCGTAACACTACTGATATTATTAACTTTAATTATTGGGTTGGCAGTGGTTATAGCGACTGCAGTTCGTCCCACTCCCGCTCCGGACCATGAGATTTATATCAACGGTACTGTACTAACGATGGACGATGCTGATTCTACCGCGCAGGCGATCAGTGTGAGAGAAGGGCGCATAGAGCTGGTTGGTGGCGCCGAGGAAGTGCTGGAGTTGGCGACCGACGATACGCACATCATTGATTTGCGGGGCCGTACTCTGATGCCCGGTTTCGTCGATGCCCACGGCCACTTCCCCGGGTCGGGTCAGACGGTTTTCTCCGTTGATTTGAATAGCCCTCCCATTGGGGAAGTGACCCATATGGCGTCGCTGCTCGAGCGCTTATCAGCCTTCGCTGCCCAGCGGACAGACGGTTGGGTTGTCGGGCATGGCTACGACGATACATTGCTTGCTGAGAAACGCCATCCCACACGTGATGATCTTGATCACGTATCGAGCGATCGTCCCGTTGCCGTGGTGCATGTCTCTGGTCACCTCGCCGTGGTCAACAGCGTGGCGCTGGAGATACTGGGCATTGCCGCGTCGACGCCAGACCCGGAGGGCGGAGTGATAGTGCGTGATCCAGCTTCCGCCGATGGCCGGCGTCCCAATGGTGTGCTGGAAGAAACCGCGGCCAGAGCGGTGTGGGAACATACGCTGGATCTTGGCCTGCTGGATGCGTTACGAATGACGACCCAGGCCGCAGAAGAATATCTGGCCGTAGGCGTGACGACAGCCTCCGCTGGCGGGATGCCCATGGCCGTGGCCAAACTGCTAAGTGCTTTGAGTGCTCTTAATCAATTTCCGCAGAGAGTCGCTCTTTTTCCGCTCTTTGAGGAAGTCGGGGAGCAGCTTTTGGCGGGGGAGCAGACGCTTGCGGATTTTTCTGGAGCGAAGGTGTCAGTTCCGCGCGTCAAAATTATCGCCGATGGCAGCATTCAGGGGTATACCGGTTACCTGAGTGAGCCCTATTACATGCCATACAAGGGCGATGTCTCGTATCGAGGCTACCCATCTGTCGTCCGGGAGGCGCTGTTTAGGCAGGTTGCGGGACTCTACCAGCGACGTATTCAAGTGGCGATTCACTGCAATGGCGACGCTTCCATTGACGATGGTCTCGATGCGATACAGGCAGCGATGGAATCATACCCCTGGCCCGCGGCAAGGCCCCTGATCATCCATGCTCAAATGGCGCGGCGAGACCAGATAGATCGCATGGCAGAGCTCGGGGTAACCCCCAGTTTTTTTTCTGCGCACACCTACTACTGGGGCGATCGGCACGCAGCGATCTTCATGGGGCCGGAGCGGGCAGCCAATATGAGCCCGGCGCGCTGGGCCCTAGAGGCAGGCGTCCGGTTTAGCTCGCACCTGGATACCCCCGTCACCCCCATGTTGCCCCTTCAGGGTGTATGGAGTCAGGTAGAGCGCCAGAGTACGGGCGGTGTGGTCATCGGTCCGGACCAGCGTATCGAGCGCATGCCGGCACTGCGCGCGGTGACCATTGATGCGGCGTGGCAGGTGTTCATGGACAGTGAGATTGGGTCAATCGAACCAGGCAAACGCGCCGACCTCGTTGTGCTGTCCGACAACCCGCTTACTGCGCCCGACATCAGGGCAATAAAGGTTGATCGCACTATTATCGACGGCGCAACAGTGTACGTTCGCCTGTAGCCGCGATCACAGCCCGAACCTGAACTTGGCGCTGTCGATCCGGACGAAGATGGCTTCTGCCGTCGCAGTTGTAATGTCGCCATAGTGCATGTGTGCCCGGACCTCGGTGCGCCGATCATCGAGTTCGCTGGCTTCTGCGCTGATATGTATCACCGTATTGAGCGGGGTCGGTTTCACATAGCGGACCGACAGCCCACCGGTCATGCCTGGATGTCCGGTGCGGATGTGGGTCATGCCCATGATGTGATCGAGTATGCCGGCGACCCACCCGCCATGGGTGTGCCCGGGTGGGCCCTCAAACGCTTGGCCGAAGATAACCTTTCCGCTGACCTTGTTCGATTCTTCTATCCACTCGAGCTGCGGCGCGCACGGATTGCTCCGTCCTGCCATAGCGACCAGTTCCCCCATTACGTTATCAATCGATCCCCGGTGTTCAAGGCGCCCCATGTCCAGAATGCCTGTGATCTGGGGCAGCGCGCCCAACATGTCGGTTTGCTCCTGGAGCAAAGATGCCAGAGCGGACGCTGTCTCCTCAGGAATATCGCTGCTCATTAATTTTTCATTAAGCGCTCTGGCTGCCGCAGTGAGCTTATTTCTGGCGCTCCAATACCGCTGGGCTGCTAGGTCGCCCTGATACGGTGAGTCTGTTGCTGTCATTCAGATCAGCTCCTGTGATTCCAATGTGCTCCGCCATTGACGGATATCGCTGATCATCGCAGCCGGTTGCTCCATTGCCGCGAAGTGACCACCCGCAGGGTGATCATCATTGAAGAAAATCAGCTGCTGGTAGCGCGTCCCAGCGAGACGTTCACTGCAGAGGAATAGCTCTTTGGGAAATAAAGAAATGCCAATTGGTGCTTCAATCGGCCGTAAATCCGGCTGATTAAAGCTTTCCCAATAGAGCCGCGCACTGCTGCCTCCCGTATTGGTCATCCAATAATGCGTCACGATATCAAGCAGGGTGTCCCGGTCTATGGCGTTCTCTGGATGTCTTATTCCGTTCCTAACGCAGTCAGTCCATTGGGCAAATTTTTCAATGATCCAAGCCATCTGCCCGGCGGGTGAGTCGGCCAGGCTGTAGGCCAGTGTCTGGGGGCGTGTGCTTTGCTGTTTGGAGTAACCCGATTCATGCGTCTGATAGTGCATTGCCGCTTGGAGGGTCGCTTTCTCTGCGGGCTCATCAGAGGTCAAGGTATGTTCGTCTGGTGCCAATATCGGTAAATTGATGTGCCCCGCCATACAATGTGTATCCGGGAGAAGCAGCAGCGCATGGGTGACTAGAGACCCCCAGTCGCCTCCTTGAGCGATGTAATGTCCGTACCCCATTCTGAGCATCAGTTTGTCCCACATGGTGGCAATCCGGTGAACGTCGAATCCCGCGGTGGTAGGTCGCTCGGAAAAGCCATACCCGGGGAGGCTCGGAATGACAATATGAAATGCGTCTGCTGGGGACCCGCCATGCTGCGTCGGGTCGGTCAGCGGGGCGATTAATTCTAAAAATTCGAGCACGGAGCCCGGCCATCCATGCGTTATCAGTAGCGGGCGAGCGTCGGTATGAGGGCTGCGTATATGCAGAAAGTGAATCTGCAAGCCCTCCAGCTCTGTCACCAGGTTCTCGCATTGTGAGAGGCGTCTCGGTACACGCTGCCAGTCATAATCCTGTTGCCAGTGCCGAATCAGCTCCTGGCAGTAATGCAGAGGCAGCCCCTGTTCCCAGTCTTCAACGGCCTCGGCATCAGGGTACCTTGTGGCGCCCAGCCGGCGGTGGGCGTCCTCGATCGCACTGTCACTAAACTTTGGCGAGAATGATTTTATCGCTTGACTCATGATGTCGTGCTCTCAACGTAGTCGCAGACACTACTCTGAGTACCGCGCGGGCTCAAGTCTCCCGCGTAAGACTCAGTTCGGCGAATGTCTTCTCTAACCAGACTGTGAGTTGGCGCCGCTCCTCGGGCGTCTCGATTGTCGTTTTGCGCAGGTGGGTCGGGCGGGGTTCCCGATCGAGAAAGAGCTTTCCAGAGACTTGGTCGGCTTCGCGCGCGCGCGCGAGCCACACGATCGTGTCTGCACCCTCTTCGGCGTTACGCAGCACTCGTCGGGTGATGCGCCTGAATAGAGGCAAGGCGTCCTGTACGCCAGGCGTGTCTGCCCAACCTGGGTGCATGCTGTTAATCGCGATGTTGTCTGGTTGCCATCGCTCGGCCCACTGTTCGGTTAGCACTGCGAGTGCCCGCTTGGCGCGCGCATAGGCCACGGAGCCCTTGTATTGATCGCAGGACATCGTGAGAGTTGAGCAACTCAGCTTCTGTGTGTACATTCCTCCCGACACCACATTGATGACCCGCGCTGTAGCGCTGTGATCTTTGAGAAGAGGATGCAGTCGTTCCGTCAATCGCCATGGCGACAGGAGCAATAGCGCGATGCTCTGCTCTAGGCCCTCACTGGTCACGCCAAAGTGATTGAACAATGCGCCAGCGTTGTTGATCAGCACGTCAATTGGTTCTCCTCTCGCCAAGAGAGAAGCGCTCAGTGCTTCGACCTCGCTCAATAAACTTAAATCAGCCAGTTTCACGTGACCGGCACGGCGACCCGTTTGATGCTCCAGCGACGTCTGCATGCTGTCAACTTTCGTGGCGTCTCGAATCACTAGCGTGAGGTTGGCATTGGCTTCCAAGAGGGCAACTGCCGTGGCGAAGCCAAGGCCCGAACTGGCACCCGTCAACACCACATGCTTGCCCGTCATGTCGGTGCTCATCGGCAGCCAGCGTTGCCTGCCGCGCAAATACCCAAAGCGAGTGAAACAGGCGAGCGCAGAGGTCAACCTCCGGTCCTTGCACTCTGTATCCTTGTGCGTGATGGGTGCCGGATTTTCATCTTCAAGTGCTACAGCGAGCCTCGCAATACTCGTGCCGCCCATTTCCTGCAACGCGGCGACTTGGCGGCGGGCAATGGCCTCAAGCCCAAACCGATACTGGAATTCAGCTCGGTAGTGAATTCGAGTGGCGCCGTTCTCTCTGGGTTCAAAGGTAATGGTGTCGCGGACGCTGAACCACCTGCAGGTGCCAACCAGCACCAGGCATTGCCACGGCGTGTATTCGATGACCTCATAGGTGAGGGATAGTTTTGACGGTCCCGCCTTGCACACCAGGGCAAACTGTGTGCCTGGCGTCACTGGCCCAGGGGTGTTTTTTCCTGCGGCCAGAACAGTGGGGTCCCACTCCAATGTGTTGCGAAAGTCGGCCACGTATCGAAAACAGGCCTCGATGGGCCTCGCGATCTCGATGGCCTCATAGAGCGGTATCATTTGTTTGTTCTCAGGACGCGACGTTTATCCTACGGTGACGAAAGACGCTCAGTTCACCGCGCGTATTGGCAAGACGGCCGCGAATAGCGCTACTCGTCTATCCACCGCACTCTGAGTGGTTCGCCAAAATCATCATAGATGACTTGCCGACGTCGCTTGGGGGTTCGCTGCCTCACCACTTTGGTTCGAGTCCGCTTTGCTGCGCGGCGGGCGTCGAGAGCAGCGATCACATCCGTAAGCGGCGTCCGCGTGGTTTTGCTGGCTTCAAACGGCGGGGCGTGTGAGTGTGACGGGCTGTTCCCGTCGTAGGCGGTTTCCCCAGACTGGAATTCCTGCACCTTTCCGCCCGACGACAGAAAGTCCGCCGTTTGTCTTTGCAGGCGTTCGCGCAGATCGTTCTTTGAGGGCGGTTTCTTCACTACGGATCTCCGAAGCGCATTATAAGCTTAGCTGCGTCGCCACAAAAAGTAGCGAGAGGATCGATTCGGCAGTTTCTGGTTTAATGCGATCCACGAATTTACTTCTTTTGACAAGCACGTCAATCTGGCTCGGCTTGTCTGCGATCACGAGGATGTCTTGAGACAGGTGTGATGGGGCCTCTACGTTCGACAGTGGTTTTTTTATGGATGGCAATTACCGTCATTCCCGCGTCGTCCCTGATTATCTTGCTGTCCCCGGTTATGGGTCCCGAGGCACGCTGGTGGTACATCGCTCGACCGTGGCTCAGGGGAGCGGTTGAAGCCGCCCGCTTGATTGGCGGGGTTGAGTACCATGTGGAAGGTGAGGCTTTTCTCCCCGAGCCTGGCGACAATCAACGGATCATCCTGTGCCCAAAACATCAGTCAACCTGGGAAACTTTTTTTTTCGCCAGTAGCATGCCGCGTCCGCTAGCTTATGTGTTTAAGCGGGAGCTGCTATTTATCCCGTTTTTCGGATGGGCTATGGCGTGCCTCAACATGATTCATATTGATCGCAGTGCCCGGGGAGACGCCTGGAATAAGGTCGCGTCAATGGGCGAAACTCTGATGGATGCCGGGAAATGGGTCATTATGTTCCCCGAGGGTACCCGCTCAGAGCGCGGCGGGCAGGGTGTTTACAAGACCGGTGCCGCTCGGCTCGCAATTGCTTCAGGTGCGAGCATTGTGCCGATAGCGGTCGCTTCTGCGCGGTGTTGGCCGCGTAAAAGTTTTACTTTCATTCCCGGCCGTATCGCTGTTTCTATTGGTCGCCCCATCACGCCTGCTGTGGGTGAGAGTGCTGCGGAACTGATGGAAAAGGTGGAGGAATGGATAGAGGCTGAGATGCGTCGTATCGATGCGGAGGCCTATCCGGCAGCGGAGCGGCGGCCTGACCCCCTGGCGGAGGAGGCGGCCTTGCAGGCGGTGTTGGAAGCTCAAGCAGCAGCGGCGCGAGCCGCGGGTGGGGGCGGTGCAGAAGAGCACAAATAACGGCTGACCCTCGCGGTTCTTATCGACGAGAACGTGCGAGTAGTATTTATCAGCGATGACAAAAGAGGGTAGAGATGGGGTTTTATAGCGAAAAAATTGTTCCGAGGCTCGTGACCTGCGCCTGCGGCACCAAGCCAATACTAAAACAGCGTCAAAAAGTGGTGCCCCTGGCCACTGGTGCCGTACTCGAGATCGGGATGGGTGCCGGGCACAACCTACCGTATTACGATCCAGCAAAGGTTAGCTCAGTGGTGGGTATCGATCCGTGTCGTACAAGTTGGAGCTTGGCGCAACCACGCGCAAGTGCTTTGGGGGTGCCGCTAGAATTTGTGGAGGGCTCCGCTGAGGCGATACCTTTGAAGGAAGCGCAGTTCGACAGCGTGTTGATGACATTCAGCCTGTGTACCATACCGGACGCGCAAGCGGCACTGAGTGAAATCAGGCGTGTGCTCAAACCGGGTGGGCGGCTCATCTTTTGTGAACATGGCGAGGCGCCCGATGAGACCGTGATGAAATGGCAGCATCGGATTAATCCGATTTGGCGTCGATTACTAGGTGGGTGCAATCTTAATCGACCCATACTCGAGTGGATCAAGGGGGCCGGTTTCACAGTGCAATCTGTTGACCAAATGTATCTTCCAGGGACACCGAGAGTAGCCGGCTTTAATGTTTGGGGTAGCGCTCACCGCTGATATTGCGGGGCCGCATCTGGAGTGTACCCAGTGATCCATTTCAAGGTATTGATGGGGCTTGTGTGTCGCAGAGGACGGGTAGCTGTCTGTGGATGCGCCATGATAACGCTCTGGGGTTGTGCTCCATCGCCTCGAACGACAGCGGATGCAATGAGGCCGACCATTGATTTTTCTGGTCATTGGGAAATTGATTACGCGCGCACTGACAGTGTTGATATTCAGCTGAACGCGAAATTTCGGGAGATCCAGCGGGAGCTGAGACGCCGGAATGAGGCGGCGGAGCGGGGAGCACCGTATCAGGGCTCACCGATTGGCGATGTTGATTCTCTGTTGGCTTTAGCGAAGATGGCTGAGATGGTCACGCAGTCAGCACTGTTGGAGGTGAGGCAAGATGACCGCTCCATCTGGATAGAGCGGGAGAACAGCTTCGCACTCACCTGTGCCTTCGATGATCCTCAGCGAGCGGGATCGCGGCTCGGTCAGGAAATATGTTGGTGGGATGGCGTGCAGTGGCACTTTGTGATCGACTTGCCCGACGGCCTCAGGATCAAGCATCAGTTCTCGCGTTCCGAGGATGGCCTGTCACTTGCCCAGCGCACTGTATTGAGTAACCCCAGAAGTGGGAGCGACTTTGCGGTCAGTCGGGTATTCGGTCGCTATGATCCCTCCGGTCGCGGCTACACCTGCCGTGAGACATTATCGAGAGGCAAGGTTTGCACTACAGAGGAGGTCGAATAGGGGTGGCGGCAGTGCAGACATGGTCTTTGCTGCTGACCTTCCTCATGTTGCTGAGCTGTGCAGCGCAACAGGCTCCTATGGCGACGATCACCGCATCTGAAAACACGGTGAGAGAAGAAGAGATCACCCGATTTGAGGCGCTCACAGTGGCCTCGGTGCCTGTAATGCCGGCATTGGATATTGGGGTAGTGTTATTCGATTCCGATGTTGAGCAGGAAGACGTGTCGTCGGTAGCATCGGTCCGGCGGTTAGAGTCCAAACTGCTTGCCGGTCTACTCCGAGATGCGTTGGTTGCCAGTAATCAATGGGGGGCGGTGAGATTGCTGCCTTCACTATCGCCGTTGGTGCCCGTTGCTATTGAGACCCATATCGTTCATTCAGATGGGCGTGACCTCATTCTCGACATATGGGCGACGGATGCATTGGGGGAGCGGTGGTTTCAGCAGCGTTTAATCCATCGTCAATCAGGAGGAGAGGGATCGTCGGGGGACTTCGCTCAGGTGTTCAATGTTATTAGTAACCGATTGTTGGGTAGTTGGGCTAACCGTTCTTTGGACGAGAGGGCTTCGCTCTTGGCAGCGGCAGACATCAAATATGCACAGCAATTAGCGCCCGACGCCTTCGAGGGGTATCTGATACATGATGAGGAGCGCCTCATACTGAGCAGGTTGCCGGCACAAGATGACCCGATGCTGCTGAGGGTGATGCGCATCAAGAATCAGGAATACCTATTTTGCGATGCGATTGACGAGCAATATGTCGTGCTGGCTGAACGCATCGGCCCAACCTATGAGATGTGGCGTGAATCCGCCGTAGAGCAAGCAGAATGGCTGGAACGCTATCAAGTTCGTGTGGCTGATCGTGAGGCGAATACGGGGGATGGGGCCTTCGCTAGAATGCAATCCTCATATGCGGCCTACCGTTCCTACCGAATACAGGAGCAGGCACTTACCGAGCTCGCGGAGGCGCTTGACGGCGAGAGTCGCCCCCTGGTGATCAATGCGGTGGGACGTGCGGTGACACTGGAAGGGACGCTGGAGACGCAGTACGACTCATGGCGTCAACTGTTGAAAGAGATCTATATGCTAGAGCAAGGCGAAGCCCTGTGAGTACATACGAGTTCCTCGCAACCTGCCCCGCTGGCGTGGGGGTGTATTTGGCAGAGGAGCTTGCGGCACTGGGTGCGACGGATATCGTGGAGCGACCGGTGGGTGTCGCTTTTTCGGGTGGCCTCGGCTTAGCATACCGAAGCTGCCTGTGGAGCCGCTTGGCAAACCGAGTGATCCTGCAGCTCGCGGTGTTAGAGGTTGACGATTCAGATTCGTTGTATCGGGCCGTGAGCTCGGTAGATTGGCGAGTTCACATGTCGGCCAAGGCGACGCTGCTGGTCGACTTCACAGGACGGGCAAGCTGGATGCGTAACGCACAATTTGGTGCGCAAAGAGTCAAAGATGCCATTGTGGATCAATTCAGGAATGCCGGGTTAGGCCGGCCGTCGGTTGATCAGAAGCGACCCGATATCCGGGTGGTAGCGCGCCTCGCAAAGGGCCGCTTGACCCTCGGGATTGATTTGTCCGGGGAGAGCTTGCATCGCCGCGGTTATCGGCTCGATGGAGGTCTGGCGCCGCTGAAAGAAAATATCGCTGCTGCAGCACTCTGGGCGGCAAATTGGCCCGTCCGCAGCCAGAACGGTGAGTCGCTGCTGGATCCCATGTGTGGCTCCGCAACCCTGCTACTAGAGGGTGCACTGATGGCGCTCGACCGCGCGCCCGGGTTGGGTCGAGAGCGATTTGGATTTGAGCAGTGGGCTGGCCACGACCCGCAGCAGTGGTCGGCAGTAATGGGGGAGGCTGAAGCTCGCGCTCGCGCGTATGACCGTGTGATCGAGATACGGGGATACGACGCCGACATGGGGGCGGTCCGACGTGCTCAGGACAATATCGCTCGCCTAGGTCTCGAGTCGATTGTCAGGATTCGGTGCAAGAGCCTGGCCGACGTGAAAAAACCGACTCACACACCGATGCCTGCGGGCTTGGTGGTCATGAATCCCCCGTGGGGGGAGCGGATGGGCGACTCAGAGTCGCTTCCACACCTCTACTCAGCAATCGGTGAAATGATCAGTCGAGAGTTTGCTGGCTGGCATGGTGTGGTGTTGACCTCGGAAATCGAGCTTGGCAAAGCGGTGGGTCTGCAGGCCACGAAGCGACATCGTTTTCAGAACGGGCCGCTAGAGCTGCACTGTCTTCAATTTGCCCTCAGCGCAGACAACCGATATCGGTCACTGACGCCAACGACCACGGTGGCGACCGACCGTAACCAAGACTCACCGAAGTTGCTCTCTGACGGTGCCAAGTCTTTGGTAAACCGGTTGCAGAAAAATTTGCGACGATTGAAGTCCTGGTTGGCTCGGGAGAACATCACGTGTTATCGGGTGTATGACGCAGATATCCCAGAATATTCGGTAGCGATCGATTGCTACGAGGGGAGGGTGCACGTAGCAGAGTACGCGGCCCCGGCTGAAATCCCCGCCGCTAAGACAGCCGAGCGACTTGAGGCCGTATTGGACGCTGTTCAGTCAGTTTTTGATATTACTGACCGGTCTGCTATCGCGGTTAAGAGAAGGAAGCGTCAGAAAGGGAAGGCGCAGTATCAACGCCTGGGAGATGCCAGAGAGCGGGTCGTGGTGAAGGAGGGTGCCGTCAAGGCTTTGGTGAATCTCTATGATTACCTCGATACCGGTTTGTTCTTGGACCATAGGCCTTTGCGGAATTGGCTTGGTCGTGAGACAAAAGGGGGGCATTTCCTGAATCTTTTCAGTTACACCGGGGTTGCAACTTTGCACGCGGCCATTGGCGGCGCTAAGACCAGTACCAGCGTGGATTCTTCTGCCACCTACTTGAAATGGTTCAAGGCCAATTTGGCGCTTAACGGATTGTCTGAGCGACAACATCGTTGCGAGAGAGCAGATGTTCGCGCATGGCTGGCAGCGGATACGCGGTTTTACGACACGATCATGCTGGACCCACCATCTTTCTCCAACTCGAGTGACCAGGCGGACTTCGACATTCAGGCTGACCACAAATCACTTTTGCAGCTTGCCATGGCGCGATTGAGTGAGAGAGGGGTGTTGTATTTTTCGACTAATCGGCGTCGTTTCAAGTTGGATGAAGAGGTAGCCAGGCTTTGGTCCGTTGCCGATATGACGCGCGAATCCACTCCGCTTGATTTCTCGCGACCTTCGCCCATTCACTTATGCTGGCGATTGACTCACAGATAAATCGAGCGTGATGCCCATCGCGCTCGTGACGATCTCTCCCGTCCGGTTTCCACTCACCTTTCCCCCTGAGCCATGCGTTATCGGTGCTATAATCTGCGCCTTTTTGAGACTGCACCCCGCACTGAGGCGGCGAGCCTATACGGATGGTGGTGAAGAGGAATCGTGTTCATGGCTCAAACCCTTTACGATAAATTGTGGGACGCCCACCTTGTAGAGCAACGAGAGGATGGGACGGCCTTGATCTATATTGATCGGCATCTCATACATGAGGTGACTTCGGCTCAGGCGTTTGAGGGCTTGACGCTGGCGAAGCGACCTGTGTGGCGCAAGAGCGCCAATCTGGCGGTCCCCGATCATAATGTGTCGACGTTGGCTTCCGAGCGCAGAGGCGGTCTCGCCGCGCTGCCTGATCCCGTCTCCCGCCTTCAGCTGCAAACGCTGGATGATAACTGCGCCGCCTTTGACGTCACCGAGATTCTGCTTGATGACCCACGACAGGGAATTGTTCATGTCATGGGTCCTGAGCAGGGCGCAGTGCTGCCGGGCATGACGGTGGTCTGCGGTGATTCGCATACGTCCACTCATGGTGCGGCTGGCGCGCTGGCGCATGGCATTGGGACCTCTGAGGTTGAGCACGCCTTGGCCACGCAGTGCCTGATACAGCGAAAGATGAAGAACTTTCGTATTGAAGTGACGGGTCATTTGCAGGCAGGAGTGACTGCAAAGGATGTGGCATTGGCGATCGTTGGCCGTATTGGTACCGCTGGTGGCACGGGATACGCACTGGAGTTCACCGGCACTGCCATTACAGGCCTGACGATGGAGGGGAGGATGACGCTCTGCAACATGGCTATAGAGGCGGGCGCGAGGTGCGGTTTGGTGGCGGTGGACACCACCACCATTGACTACTTTCGTGACAAGCCTCTCGCGCCAAAAGGCGAACATTGGGAGCGCGCCGAGATCTGGTGGCGGACATTACAAAGTGATGCTGACGCCGAATTTGATGCCGGCATTGAGATAGACGGCAGCGCCATCACGCCGCACGTCAGTTGGGGCACCTCCCCCGAAATGGTGGCTGGAGTGCATGGCCACGTCCCCAGAATGGTCGACATGGCCGACGAAACTGCCAGAAATGGCTTGGCAAGGGCGCTCGAGTACATGGGCCTGAGTGAGGGTATGCCCATATCTGATATCCAACCCACTGCGGTCTTTATCGGATCCTGCACCAATTCTCGAATCGAGGATCTCAGAGAGGCTGCAGCAGTGTTGCGGGGGCGGCGCATCTCGCCCACTGTTGATAAAGCCCTAGTTGTGCCCGGTTCGGGGCTGGTGAAGGCGCAAGCAGAAGCAGAAGGACTCGATCAGGTCTTTCTCGATGCAGGTATGGAGTGGCGTGAGCCCGGCTGTTCGATGTGCCTTGCAATGAATGCAGATAGGTTGTTGCCTGGTGAGCGTTGCGCAAGCACCTCAAACCGTAATTTTGAGGGCAGGCAAGGCAGTGGAGGGAGAACGCATCTCGTGAGTCCAGCGATGGCCGCGGCCGCGGCGGTGATGGGCCGCTTTGTTTCGGTAGACGAGGTGCTCTCTTCGGGAATAGAGACACGGGGGGGCATCTGATGCGCGCTTTCACTCAGGTAGATGGCTTGGTGGCGCCCATGGATCGTGCCAATGTCGACACTGACTTGATGGTGCCAAAACAGTTCTTGAAGTCGATACGGAGGTCGGGCTTTGGCCCGAATCTGTTCGATGAACTGCGTTACCTTGATGAGGGGGAGGCTGACTCTGATAACAGCCGCCGCCCGATTAACCCAGAATTTCCGCTGAATTTTCCGCGCTATCAAGGCGCTTCGATCCTGCTTGCACGCGAGAATTTTGGCTGTGGTTCCAGCCGAGAGCATGCCGCTTGGGCCATGGAGGATTACGGCTTCTGTTGCGTCATTGCGCCCAGCTTTGCGGATATTTTCCAGTCCAACGCGCTGAAAAACGGGATTCTGCCGATCACGCTCTCTGCGCTCCAAGTCGATACATTATTTGAACGTCTGTATGAGGAAGACAAATTTCGTCTGAGAGTGGATTTAGAGGCCAAGACAGTATTACTCCCAGACGGTGAGCTGTGGTCATTCGATGTTGATGCCTTTCGCCGGGATTGTTTGCTCAAAGGGCTTGATGACATTGGCATCACGCTGGAGCGAGCCGACGTCATCCGCAGTTTCGAGCAGCGGCACCGAGAGAGATTCCCTTGGCTGTTTGAGGACATCGTGCTGTGACAAGCCGTGTCCTGCTATTACCCGGAGATGGCATCGGCCCGGATGTGGTCGAGCAGGCGCGGCGCGTCCTGACTCGAGTCGACAATATTCACCGGCTCGACCTGACCTTTGAGCAGGCGTTGATGGGTGGCAGCGCCATCGATGGCGAAGGGTCTCCCTACCCAAACTCTACGAGAGCGCTCGCGAGAGACTCGGACGCGATTTTACTAGGTGCGGTCGGTGGCCCCAAGTGGGATGCGCTGCCCGCGGCTCATCGACCCGAGCGAGGGTTGCTCGCCATTCGCTCTGACTTGGACCTGTTTTGTAATCTGCGGCCAGCAATTTTGTTTCCAGAGCTCGCGAGCGCATCCAGTCTTCATTCCCATCTGGTCGCCGGTCTCGATATCTTGATTGTTAGAGAGCTAACGGGCGGCATTTATTTTGGAGAACCGCGAGGTGTGCAGCTCACGGAGGATGGTACACGAGAGGGTTTCAATACTGATCGTTATGAAGAGTCAGAAATCCGCCGAATAGGTCGCTTGGCTTTTGATGCGGCTCAAAAAAGAGACGGGCGCTTGTGCTCGGTGGATAAGGCGAACGTTCTTGAGGTGACAATGCTGTGGCGTGAGGTCATGCAAGAGCTCAGTGCAGACTATCCTGACGTAGAGCTGTCTCACATGTATGTCGACAACGCGGCGATGCAGTTGGTTAAGGAGCCCAAGCAGTTTGATGTCGTGGTAACGGGCAACCTGTTCGGCGATATTCTGTCAGATATTGCGGCGATGCTCACGGGTTCGATCGGCATGCTGCCGTCTGCCTCTTTGAATGCCGATTCAAAGGGGCTCTACGAACCAGTGCATGGGTCCGCGCCGGATATAGCTGGGCAAGATCTGGCCAATCCGTTGGCTACGATTTTGTCAGCGGCTATGTTGTGTCGGTACTCGCTTTCGAACTCGGTCGCTGCCGACCATATCGAACGAGCAGTCGCATCGGTTTTATCTCATGGCTTCCGCACTGGGGATATTGTGGGCACTGACGGGGGCGCCTCTGTTATGGGCACCACAGCAATGGGTGACGCTGTAATTGCCGCGCTGGACGAAAATCAATGAGGGAAGGTAGATGCAACCGATTAATGTAGCAGTAGTCGGTGCTACTGGCGCTGTGGGTGAGGTAATGATCGAGGTCCTGGAGTCTCGCGATTTCCCGATCGACACGCTCTTTCCTCTTGCGTCGAGCCGTTCAGCAGGAAGTACCGTCCAATTCAGAGGGAAGCGGCATACGGTGCAGGACCTGAGTGACTTCGACTTCGCTCAGACACCGATCGCGCTTTTTTCTGCAGGCGGCAGTGTGAGTGCCGAATACGCGCCGGTAGCTGCGGCAGCTGGATGCATTGTTATTGACAATACGTCTCATTTCCGCAGGGATGAGGATATCCCGCTAGTCGTTGCGGAGGTCAATCCCGAGGCACTGAGTGGGTTCCGCGAGCGCGGCATTATTGCAAACCCAAATTGCTCCACTATGCAGATGTTGGTTGCCTTAAAACCAATCTACGACGCGGTGGGAATACAGCGAATCAATGTCGCCACCTATCAAGCTGTGAGTGGCACGGGCAAGAATGCGATAGAGGAGTTGGCCGGACAGACCGCGCGGCTGCTGAATGGAAAGGCTGCCGAGCCAGAGGTGTATCCGAGACAGATCGCCTTTAACGTCATCCCCCATATCGATCAGTTTCAAGAAAATGGCTACACTCGTGAAGAGATGAAGATGGTGTGGGAGACGCAGAAAATCTTTTCAGACACGTCGATACAGGTCAATCCCACCTGCGTGCGGGTGCCCGTCTTTTTTGGTCATGCCGAAGCAGTTCACATAGAGACGGGCGAATTCATTTCGGCTGATGCTGCCAGATCTTTGCTAGAACGGGCGCCCGGGGTGGCCGTGGTGGATACGCAGGAGCCAGGTGGGTATCCCACGCCCGTATCTGACGCCGCAGGCACTGATCCCGTATTTGTGGGCAGAATTCGCAACGACATTTCACACCCGACAGGGCTCGATTTATGGATTGTGGCGGATAATGTGAGAAAGGGTGCAGCCCTGAACAGCGTGCAAATCGCAGAGCTGCTGCTTGCTAACCATTTGGGCTAGGCTTAAGTATATGCTCGGCCCTGTGGTCAGACAAAAGGTAATAGGGCAGTGATGGCTGGATATCGATCGCAGAGGTCCTCTGGACTCATAAAAAGACACACCTGCGTCGGCTTTGCTCTCGTCTGCCTGTATTCCCTGTCCGTCACGGCTCAGGCCGTTGGCTTGGGCGGGGTTTCGGTTGCTTCATATTTAGGAGAGCCATTGCGCGCGCAACTGACACTGGCATCGATCAGTGACGTTGCGTTCGAGGAGATACGCGTCGGGCCCGCCTCTGATGCTGAGTTCGCCCGGTTCGGTATCGACAAAGCGCTGTTGCCCGCGGACCTGCAGTTTACCCTTCGCTCGGACGCTGCAGGCACCCGAGTGCTGCTTTCTACGAGTGCGCCGATTGAGCGTAGTCGGTTGGAGCTGGTCATTGAGGCTATGTGGTCAGGGGGGCGAGTGCTTCAGCAGTATTCGATAGTCCTTGACGAGCGAGTGGCTGTGGAAAAGACGGGGCACCGGCCTGAGCAGCAACACAGTGTATTCACCAGTCGATCGGGTCCCACTGACCCGCCTGGTAGTCATTTAGGTGGTGCTGGTTCAGAGGAGCTGTATTCGGGTGGCGCTCACCTGGTGACCACGATGGACACGCTCTGGCGCATTGCGAGCCTGGCCCGTCCTGACGGTGTATCGATCGAGCAGGTCATGATAGAAACTCTCAGGATCAATCCGAGTGCATTTCGCGATGCCAATATCAATGGCTTGAAAGCTGGATACATCTTAAGGCTACCCGAGCGGGAAGATATTCGCATCGGTTTGTCCGCGGCTATTATGAGTGTGGCTCAGCAGAACCAGCGCTGGCTGGCGCGAACTTTTCTCCCTCATGGTGCCCAAAATAACGTTGCAGTGGCCGCGAAGCCCGTGGCACCCGCGGACAGACCAGGGGCGTCCGAAACTGCGTTGACCGAGACAGGTGTGGCCGGCAACGTGCCAGGCGTGGGTGCCGTTAACGATAATGCGGTATCAGTGACGAGTGAGCGCGCGCTGATACGTAAACAGCTGGAATCTCTGGTCGAAAAAGTCGAGCAGATTGAGTCCAGCCTCAGACAGATAGAAGTGCGCCTGCTAGCACAAGATGGCCAATTGCAAGACATGGTTGAAAAGCTGAGTCGTCAGCGCCTCGAACCGGGGTCGGCGGGTAATGACCCGGATGGGGGGGCGCAGTCGAACGCGGTGAACGCTCATGCGGGCTGGTTGTTGGCAGCGGGTCTGTTGGGATTGAATCTGGGTGCACTGGGCGCCTTGCTGTATGCGCGACGAAAGTTTGCCGAGGCGAACAAACGGGACTCGCGAGGTCTCGGCGACGTGCCTCAGAGCGAGACCGAGGAGCGCCAGGGCGAGGGTTCTGGCAGTCAGGAGAGTACCGATTCTATTTTTGGTGCGGAGACAGACCCCGTGGATAGCAAGCTCGATTTGGCGCGGGCCTACCTTGACATGGGAGACGTCGAGCGCGCACGGCCTGTTTTGATGGAAGTGATGGGCGAGGGCAGTGAATCCCAGCGCAGAGAGGCGCTAACGTTGCTCAGACGCCTTGAGAACAGCTGAGGGGCAATGGGTGCTGCAAGATACGCCATTGACGGCAGGGCAAAGAGTGGCTGCGCGTGTCGAGTATCACGGCGGCTACTTCCACGGCTGGCAGTCCCAACCAAAGCTGACATGCCCTACGGTTCAGGAGGCGGTTCAGGAAGCGTTGAGCAAGGTTGCCAGCACGCGGGTCCATACGATTTGCGCGGGACGCACAGACACCGGGGTGCATGGCTTCGGGCAGGTCATACACTTTGAGGATCCGGTTGGGCGAAGCCCCAAGGCCTGGGTGATGGGGACCAATCGTTATCTGCCTGGCAGCGTGCGCCTACACTGGGCAGAGCCGGTGTCCGGTGATTTTCATGCGCGGTTCAGTGCGGTCTCCCGACGCTACCGTTATATCGTGCTGAACACTCCGGTGCGCTCAAGCTTGCTCGACGGTCTGGTCACGTGGTGCCGGCATGCACTAGATGTCGACGCTATGCATCAGGCTGCATCGACCTTGGTGGGCGAACGGGACTTCAGTGCTTTTAGAGCGGCGGGGTGTCAGGCATTCAAACCCATGAGGTGTGTGACCCATTGCGCCGTAGTGAGAATGGGGGATTACGTTGTTATTGATATCGTGGCAAATGCTTTCCTTCTCCACATGGTGAGGAACATAGCCGGGTCGTTGTTGGCAGTCGGATCTGGAGCGCGGCCACTGAGCTGGCTTGCAGAGGTCCTTGATAAGAGGGATCGGAGGCTCGCCGCGGAAACAGCGCCAGCTGAGGGGCTGTATTTAGTTAGGGTCAGCTATCCGGCACAGTTTGATCTGCCAGACACGCCAGAGGGCCCAGGCTTGCTGCGTGGCTGGATGTAACGGATTGCCTACGGCGATCTGCTAAACTCACGCTTTAGAAACGGGATCCGATCGTGCGCATCAAAATTTGCGGCATTACACGTCGCGACGATGCTGAGCTAGCGCTTTCGCTAGGTGCAGATGCTGTTGGGTGTGTTTTTTACTCGGGTAGCTCGCGGGGGATAACCGTGCAGCAGGCTGTGGAAGTGTCTCTCGGCATATCGGGTTTGGGCATGCTGGTCGGCCTTTTTGTGAATCCCAGCAAGCGCGAGGTAGAGGAAGTGTTGGCGTCTGTTCCTTTGCACTGCCTGCAATTTCATGGAACTGAGAGCCCTGCGTTTTGCAGGCAGTTTCAGAGACCCTATATCAAGGCTGTGCCGATGAGTCAGGGAATCGATTTGAATAAGGTCGATGGTGATTTTGCCGGAGCGAGCGCACTACTGCTGGATAGTGCCCGGGGCGGGCAGTTTGGTGGGTCAGGAGAGTCATTCGACTGGGATTGGGTTGGCCCTGGCATGGGCCACAGGGTGATTCTGGCGGGCGGTCTAGCTGCCGACAATGTCGCCTCTGCGATTAAGCGGGTTCGCCCCGCGGCTGTGGATGTCAGCAGCGGTGTAGAGAGTGCAAAGGGCATCAAAGACGCCGAGAAAATGCGCACATTCATTCAGTCAGCGCGTGTCGCTGCTCAGGGGTTGGGACTATGACAGTTGATGTAACAGCAGAGCTTTTTACCTCTATGCCAGACAGTCATGGTCGGTTTGGACAGTACGGGGGCAAATTCGTTGCCGAGACTTTGATGTCTGCATTGGCAGATCTCGAAGAGCTTTATCGCAAGTTGAAGCAGGATGCAGCGTTTCAACGCGAGTTCGATTTGGATCTCGCGCACTATGTTGGTCGACCGTCACCTTTATATGAAGCTGCTCGACTCTCTGATCAAATTGGTGGAGCGCGGATCTTGTTGAAGCGTGAAGATTTGAATCACACGGGAGCGCACAAAGTTAACAATACGATTGGTCAAGGGCTTCTGGCGAAATACATAGGCAAGCGTCGTGTAATTGCTGAGACCGGGGCAGGGCAGCACGGCGTTGCCAGTGCTACGGTGGCTGCGCGTCTTGGATTGGAATGCCATGTATTTATGGGCGAGGAAGATATTCGCCGACAATCACTCAATGTTTATCGCATGAAGCTGTTGGGAGCGGAGGTTGTGCCCGTTACCTCAGGGTCTCGGACCTTGAAGGACGCGATGAACGAGGCGATGAGGGATTGGGTCACCAACGTCGAAGATACCTTCTATATCATCGGAACCGTTGCCGGGCCTCATCCCTACCCGATGTTGGTGCGTGACTTCCAGAGCGTGATTGGAAGAGAGGCGCGGGCTCAATCTCTGTCCCAGTATGGAAAATTGCCGGACGCGTTAGTGGCCTGTGTGGGCGGTGGCTCAAACGCCATCGGCCTCTTTCACCCCTTTCTAGGTGATGCTGGTGTCGAGATGTACGGTGTTGAGGCCGGCGGTAAAGGCCTCGAAACCGGGTTGCATGCTGCTCCCCTGTCGGTGGGTAGCCCAGGCGTGCTGCACGGTAATAGGACTTATCTCATGCAAGATGGCGATGGGCAGATTCTCGAAACTCACTCTGTGTCGGCGGGCCTCGACTACCCAGGTGTGGGGCCAGAGCACGCCTGGCTTAAGGATCTAGGTCGCGTGCAATACGTCGCCGCTAACGATGACGAGACGCTGGAGTCGTTCCATCGGCTGACCAGAATTGAGGGGATTATGCCTGCCCTCGAGACCGCGCATGCGGTTGCCTATGCCGAAAAGCTGGCTGCACAAATGACGCCAGACCAGCACATTATCGTGAACCTTTCCGGACGTGGCGATAAGGACATCCTGACGGTCGCCGCATTGGAAGGTATTGAGGTCTAGCGGAGTATGAGTCGTCTTCGCGGTGTGTTAGCCCAGTTAAAAGCCGATCAGCGTACAGCGCTGATACCCTACGTTGTGGCCGGTGACCCTAGTCCTGAAGGCACAGTGACCCTGCTGCACAGCCTCGTGGAGGCAGGCGCTGACATTCTGGAGGTGGGCGTGCCGTTTTCCGACCCTATGTCCGAGGGTGTGGTAATCCAGCAGGGCCATGAGCGAGCTTTGGCTAATGGGATGACGCTGCGAGGTGTTTTGCAAATCGTTGCTGAGTTTAGGGAGCGTGATCTCGAGACCCCAGTGGTGGTGATGGGCTACGCCAACCCGATTGAGCGTTTCGGCTACGAGGATTTTGCCTCGGCGAGTGCGGAAGCCGGTATTGATGGGCTCATTACAGTCGACCTCCCGCCTGAAGAAGTGGACAAGCTGGATGCGGCGCTACGCCACCGGGATCTCGATAATATTTTTCTAATATCGCCAACCACTCCGGATGCGCGCATCCGGACGATTGTTGAGCGGGCCACTGGCTTTATTTATTACGTGGCCGTAAAAGGAGTCACTGGCTCCGGACAGCTCAATGTGACGGAGGTTGCCGAGCGCGTCTCTCTGGTCCGTGCGATGACGGACTTGCCAGTAGCGGTAGGCTTTGGCATCAAAGATGCTGATAGCGCTCGAGCGGTTGCTGGTGTCGCGGACGCAGTGGTGGTGGGTAGCGCACTGATTGACCAGATGGTAAGAGCGTCCACAGCCGACCCTGCCCTTGGGGAGATCCAGATACAACAGGCAGCAGTAACATTATTAAAAAGTCTTCGCGAGGGTGTGGACTCTTCACTTTCCTAGTACAGATGGTCGCTCGTATACTGCCCCGACCTTCTCGATGGAGATTGCCATGAGCTGGATTGACAAGATCCTCCCATCTGGTGTGACAAAGGATGAGAGTGCCAACCGGATCAGTGTGCCTGAGGGGCTCTGGAAGAAGTGCATTAAATGTGAAGCTATTCTCTATAAGCCAGACCTTGAGCGGAACGCCGAGGTGTGTCCGAAATGTGACCACCATATGAGAATTGGGGCGCGGAGACGCTTGGAGCTCTGCCTAGACAGAGGTGCTAGTGAGCTGTTTTCCGATTTGGAACCCGTCGATCATCTTAAATTCAAAGACAAGCGCAAGTACCGGGATCGACTGACCGCAGCTCAGCGCAGCACTGGAGAGAAAGACGCACTGGTCGCGATGCGCGGCAGCATCTTTGGCGTGAACGTGGTCGCGCTCGCCTTTGAATTCGACTTTCATGGCGGGTCGATGGGATACGCAGTGGGTGAGAAGTTTGCTCGCGCGGCCAGCATCGCCCTGGATGAAAATATTCCGCTTATTTGCTTCGCGGCATCGGGTGGGGCAAGGATGCAGGAGGCGTTGATTTCACTGATGCAAATGGCGAAGACCTCAGCAGTCATCGAGCGCCTAAAGGGGCATGGCACGCCCTACATCTCCGTTCTCACGGACCCTATTTATGGTGGTGTGTCTGCCTCGTTGGCACTGCTTGGTGATATCAATATCGCCGAGCCGGACGCACGGGCGGGTTTTGCGGGACCTAACATCATCGAGCAGACCATTCGTCAAAAGCTTCCCAAGGGGTTTCAGCGTAGTGAATTTCTCCTTGAGCACGGTGCGATAGATATGATTGTGCATCGTAACGAGATGAGAAATACGCTTGGGCGTGTGCTTGCCAAGCTCACCCACCAGCTGTTACCCGATGTACCAGACAGGGCTTTGGAGGGCGAGTTGATCCAGGCAGCAGGGGATCAGCGGTGAGCTGAGCATGTCTGCTCTTTCCTTATCAGAATGGCTGAGACGCCTAGAATCTCAGCATCCCACCGACATTGAGCTGGGGCTTGATCGCGTCTCGATCGTTGCGAGTGCGATGGGGCTGTTGGGCGGCAAGACGTACACCTTCAGCGTCGCCGGAACAAATGGTAAGGGTAGCGTGGTGGCCGTTCTTGCGGCCGCCCTTGTTGGTGCCGGCTACAGTGTTGGTGTCTATACTTCTCCGCACCTGCATCGCTTCAACGAACGAATTGTCATAAACGGCACCGAAGCGCATGACCAAGACCTGATTGCTGCATTTGAGGCAGTGGAACTGCATCGCGCTGAAGTCAGCCTCACATATTTTGAGTTCACCACGCTCGCGGCATTGTGGCTGTTTCGGCAGCGCGGCGTTGATCATCAGATTCTTGAAGTCGGTTTGGGTGGTCGATTGGATGCGGTCAATATTATTGATGCCGATATCAGTATTATTACGAGCATTGGTCTTGATCATATGGATTGGCTGGGAGCGAGCCGTGATCAGATTGCGATCGAAAAGGCGGGGATAGCGCGGCGCGATAGGGTCTGCATTGTGGCGGAGCCTGATCCACCGGCCACGTTAGTGGCGGCGCTGGACAAAGCGTCGGCTAGCGGATTGTTTGTCAATCAGGATTGGTGGGTGCGTGACGGCTGTTTGACGACTGCGAGCCAGCGTTTGATCCGCTTGCCCAACGCCCAAGGCTTGTTGGCGCTCAACGAGGCCGCTGCGCTACAAGCGCTGGAGGCGAGTGGCGTTCTCACTTTGGATGACGCGTTGATTGGCCGCCTTGAACAGGTCCGGGTCCGGGGGAGACGGGACCGTCTCGATTGCGGCGGGGTCGATGTGGTTCTTGACGTTGCCCACAATACGGAATCGGTGGCCGCATTACGGGCGTTTTTGGAAGCGTATCCGGTGACGGGAAAGACGCGAGCCCTTTTTGGCGTCATGGGGGACAAGCCTATCCGTGATATGCTTAACGCCTGTGGCGATGTGTTTGCCGAGTGGGGTGTCATCGAATTTGAAGACGCTCCCAGAGCCGTGTCTGCAAGCGATCTCATCGATATGATTGGAACGGAGCAGGTTGCCAGCAGTGGCTCGCTTGGCGACGTTTGGGGTGCCGTGTCTGAACGCTGTCGAGTTGGAGACAGGGTAGTGATATTTGGATCGTTTCTGACTGTCGCAGAGGGGTATACCGTCTTGGCTAACCAGCCGCTTCGAGCGGAGAGCGTGTAGTTGAATCCGCTCTTGAAACAGCGCTTGGTCGGAGCTTCCGTGCTGGTGGCACTGGGCGTGGTGTTTTGGCCTCTGATCTTCTCTCAGCCCGATATCCGAGAGCCTTTGGTGCTAGAGCAAATGCCCGCGCGACCGATCATCAATCAAGCTCCCATCCCAGCCCCGACCAACCCCAGCGAAAAGATCGCCGCACAATTACCGGCGATTACGCAAGTATCTGCAGAACGGCAAGCTGCGGCAGACACAATGACGCGTTATGACGCCGACGCACAAGCGTTGGCCAACTTGGTGTCGAATGATGAGCCCGTAGAGGTGCCCGTTCGCTCAATTGCGGCAAATGAGACCCTGATTGACGAGGCCGGGTTGCCCATTTTTTGGGTGCTTCAGGTGGCAACGGTAGGCCGAGAGGCGCGCGCGGCAGAGATTGTGGAGGCGCTTCAGGAGGCGGGCTACAAGGCGTTCTATAGCCAGTACATTCAGGTAGATCGGGAGTTGTATAGAGTGCAAGTGGGTCCGAGCTCCGATCCTCGTTATCTGCGTGACGTGAAGTTAAAAGTGGATATAGCACTGAACGTGGACGCTCAGCTATTGAGGTACATGCAGTAACATGGCCTCGCTGGTCGATCAGATTGGTTCGCTGATAGGGCGCTTCAACGCCTTCGACTGGGCGATCATGCTGGTGTGGTTGGTGTCTTGTGGCTACGGGCTAACACGTGGCTTTGCGAGAGAAGCGTTTTCCTTGCTGGGCTGGATTGCGGCTTTTTTCATCGCTAATCTCGTGGCGCAGCCTGTTGCAGAATTGCTAAGCGGCGCTATCGATGATTCGACCTCTCGTTATTTACTGGCATGGGCCGCGACATTTATCGCGGTGTTGCTGACGATTGGCGCTATGGGCTCTTTTCTTTCCGAGCAAATGCGACAGCCGGGCTTCAATCTCGGTAATAGGCTGTTTGGGGCCGTCTTCGGATTATTGCGAGGTGTGATCATTATTGCAGTGGTCAGCGTTGTTTTGCGTTTCTGGCTGCCTCCGGATAATCAGCAGTGGCTGGAGACGGCAGTGCTGATGGAGCCGGTACAGATTGTGGCAGACTGGATTGGGGCCAATTTCGAACGTGTTCGGGATGCAGAGCCTACTGAGGCCGTCAAAGAGAGTATCGACGTAACGGACATGTTGTGAGGACAGAGGAAAGCATATGTGTGGACTCGTAGGCATGGTTGCGGGGCGAGACGTAGCGGCGGATATCTATGACGCGCTGACGATGCTGCAACACCGCGGCCAGGATGCGGCGGGCATCATGACATGCGATGACGGCAAGCTGATGCAGCGAAAGGGCGAAGGGTTGGTGAGAGACGTCTTTCGCACCAGCCACATGGAGCAGTTGCTCGGCCGCTTCGGGATTGGGCACGTGAGATATCCGACTCAAGGGAGCTCCGGCACGGCGCTTGCACAACCTTTCTATGTGAATTCTCCCTACGGTATCGCGCTCGCGCACAACGGGAACCTCACTAATTCAAAATTCCTTTCGGATGAGCTGTTCAAGTCTGACTTGCGTCATCTCAACACCGACTCTGATTCTGAAGTTTTACTGAATGTATTCGCGCATGAGTTGAATAGACTGGGCAAGCTGGAGCCGGAACCCGCTGATATCTTTCAGGCGATCCGGAGACTACATAAGCGTTGCGAAGGTGGTTACGCCGCCGTTGCGTTGATTGCTGGCTTTGGCTTGGTTGCTTTTAGAGACCCCTTCGGCATCCGCCCTCTGGTCGTAGGGCAGCGCGTTGCCAACGGCAAGCACCCCGAATATATGGTCGCCTCCGAGAGTGTGGCGCTGGACGTTGCGGGTTACGATCTCATTGGAGATGTACAGCCTGGCGAGGCAATTTGTGTCACGCAGTCCGGTCAGCTGCATCGCCAGCAGTGTGCGGACAAGCCCAAGCTGATGCCATGCATTTTTGAGCACGTGTACTTCGCGCGCCCCGATTCTTTGATCGACAGTATCTCTGTGTATAAAACCCGGATGCGCCAGGGAGCGGCGCTGGCCAAAAAGATCCTGAGAGAGCTTCCGGAGCATGACATTGACGTCGTGATCCCGATTCCCGATACTAGTCGGGTTGCGGGGCAGTCCCTGGCCTACGAATTGGGAGTCAAGTTTCGCGAAGGGTTCATGAAGAATCGCTATATCGGCCGCACATTCATTATGCCGGGTCAGAGCGAGCGCAAGAAATCAGTTCGCCAGAAACTTAACCCCGTGCCGCTGGAGTTCCAGGATAAGGCGGTGCTGCTGGTAGACGATTCCATCGTCAGGGGTACCACCTGTGGGCAGATCATACAGATGGCACGAGAGGCCGGTGCGAAGCAGGTTTATTTCGCGTCCGCGGCACCGCCGGTCCGCTATCCCAACGTGTATGGCATCGATATGCCTGCTGCGAATGAGCTGATAGCGCATGGCCGGTCCGTTGAGGAAGTGCGGCAGGAGATCGGCGCGGATTGGCTTGTTTATCAGGATCTAGAGGACCTGATCGAATGCTCCCGAGAGGGAAATCCAGATGTAAATGGCTTTGAGTCGTCGGTATTTGACGGAAAATACCTGGCCGGGAATATTGACGACACCTATTTACAGTCTATTGAGGCCGCGCGATCTGAAGGCGCAAAGGGAGGGCGCCCGCTCGGTGTCAGCGACGGCGCGGTAGTGGGTTTACACAATGATGGATGAATTCACGCGGGTAGGTCATAAGGTCACGTTGTGATGCGCGATAAAGGAAAGTGGTTGGATGACGCTGGTGCCCGAACCCGTGCCATTCGAGCCGGTATTGAGCGCACCCACGAGGGTGAGCACGGGGAGCCGATATTCACCTCGTCCAGTTTTGTTTTCGATTCTGCCGAGGATGCAGCGGCGAGATTTTCCGGAGACCAGGCCGGGAACGTGTATTCCCGCTATACGAACCCTACCGTGCGGTCTTTCGAGGAGCGGCTCGCCAGCCTGGAAATGGGTGAGGCAGCCGTAGCGACAGCGTCCGGTATGTCGGCAATATTGGCGCTGTGCATGACGCATCTTCGTGCAGGCGATCACGTACTGTGCTCTCAGGATGTCTTCGGCGCGACCGTGGGCCTTTTTCAAAATACATTGATGAAGTTCGGGGTTGAGGTCTCTTTCGTGCCGCTGACGGAGGTCGACGCCTGGCGGGATGCCGCGCGAAGCTCCACCCGATTGTTGTTTCTTGAAACGCCGTCTAATCCGCTCAACGCGGTTGCGGATTTGCCTGCGCTGGCAAACATCAGTCGAGATATTGGTGCTTTGCTGGCAGTAGACAACTGCTTCTGTACGCCTGTCCTTCAGAAGCCGCTCGCGCTGGGTGCAGATATTGTCACGCACTCGGCGACCAAATATTTGGATGGGCAGGGCAGGGTGTTAGGGGGCGCGGTCGTTGGGGCACGCACATTGATTGAGCCTATTGTCGCCTTTAATCGCTCTTGCGGGCCTACTATGAGCGCGTTCAACGCATGGGTCATGCTTAAGGGCCTTGAGACACTGGAGCTCAGGATGCAGGCGCACTGTGACAATGCGAGTCGCCTTGCACAGTGGCTACAAACGCGTGCTGAACTGGCGGCTGTGCACTACTGCGGTTTGGCGGAGCACCCGGGGCATGAACTGGCGAGTCGACAGCAAGCGGGGTACGGTGGCGTGCTTGCTTTTGAGTTGAAGGGTGGAAGAGAAGCGGCGTGGCGGTTTATTAACCAAACTCAGATGATGTCGCTGACCGCTAACCTTGGTGATACCAAGACCACGATCGTGCACCCCGCTTCGACTACCCATGGCCGGCTGAGTGTGGCTCAGCGTGAAGCCGCTGGTATCAGTGAGGGCCTGGTTAGGATCGCCGTGGGGCTTGAGAACTTCGAAGATCTGCAATCCGACTGTGAAAGGGGATTCGCCGGCGCTTGAAATCTGGCTAGCCGCCGCGGCGTGGAATCCCGCTCGCAGCGACGCGCCGGCCCCATTGTGGCGCCCTAAGCGACCTGATCGATAATCGTGGCCGCGATTCTTTCTCCATCCGCTGCAAGCTTCTGAAAAGCCACTACTTGATCAAAGCTCATGTAGCGATAGATGTCCTCCGCCATCGAGTCTATCTTGAGCGCGAAGTCACGATATTCTTCTGGTGTGGGTAACTTGCCCATTAACGCGCCGACCGCAGCCAACTCAGCCGAGGTCAGATAAACATTGGCGCCCTCGCCCAAACGATTGGGGAAATTACGTGTGGAAGTAGACAGGACTGTCGACTTCGGCGCGACACGGGCCTGGTTCCCCATACACAAGGAGCAACCCGGCATTTCGGTACGCGCTCCCGCCCGGCCGAATATCGCGTAATACCCCTCTTCCATCAGTTGGTGCTCGTCCATTCGCGTTGGTGGACATATCCACAGCCGGGTGGATACCGGCACACCATGCGCTTCCAGAAGTTCGCCCGCCGCCCGAAAATGGCCGATGTTGGTCATGCAGCTGCCGATAAAGACCTCGTCAACTTTGTCGCCCTGTACATCGGACAGCAGTCTTGCATCGTCAGGATCGTTGGGGGCGCACACAATCGGTTGGTCGATGTCATTGAGGTTGATTTCGATGATGGTCGCATATTCGGCATCTTGATCTGCCTCGAGCAGTTCTGGTTCCTTGAGCCATGCCTCCATGTTTCGCGCTCTCCGCTCAAGTGTGCGTGCATCGCCATAGCCTTCTGCAATCATCGAGCGGAGTAGAACGATGTTTGAGCGCAGATATTCTGCAATGGTTTCCTCTCCCAGCTTGATAGTGCACCCGGCGGCGGACCGTTCAGCCGAGGCATCTGATAGTTCAAACGCTTGTTCTACGGTCAGGGAATCTAAACCTTCGATTTCAAGTATGCGGCCTGAGAATATGTTTTTCTTGCCCTTTTTCTCCACGGTTAGCAGGCCTTGCTGGATCGCGTAGTAGGGAATCGCATGCACCAGGTCGCGCAGGGTTACGCCGGGCTGCATCTCACCCCGAAAGCGCACCAATACTGACTCGGGCATGTCCAGCGGCATGACGCCCGTTGCCGCAGCAAATGCCACCAGCCCGGAGCCGGCGGGGAAAGAAATTCCCATTGGAAAACGTGTATGAGAGTCACCACCTGTGCCCACTGTATCGGGCAGTAACATCCGGTTGAGCCAGCTATGAATGATTCCGTCACCCGGTCGGAGCGAAACACCCCCGCGATTCACGATAAAGTCGGGCAGTGTGTGCTGAGTGTTGATATCTACGGGCTTCGGATAAGCCGCCGTATGACAGAAAGACTGCATCGTTAAATCAGCCGAGAACCCGAGGCAGGCCAGGTCTTGCAGTTCGTCGCGGGTCATAGGACCAGTGGTATCTTGGGAGCCCACCGTCGTCATACGAGGTTCACAATACGTGCCAGGACGAATTCCCTCTACGCCACAGGCCCGGCCAACCATTTTTTGCGCCAGCGTGAAGCCGGTCCCGGAGTCCTCGGGTTGCTCGGGCTTTCGGAATAGCGTGCTCTCTGCAAGCCCCAAAGCTTCCCGCGCCTTGGTGGTAAGCCCTCGTCCGATGATGAGATTGATTCGACCTCCAGCGCGGACCTCGTCTAGCAGTACCTCAGAACGTAAAGAGAACTCGGACAGTATCTCACCCGACTCAGAGAGGATTTTTCCCTCGTAAGGCCTGATTTCTATCACGTCTCCCATGTTTAATTGGTCTACCGGTGCTTCGAAGACCAAAGCGCCCGCATCTTCCATGGTGTTGTAGAAAATCGGCGCCACCTTGCCTCCGATGCACACTCCACCCGCCCGCTTATTGGGAATGCCGGGCGTGTCCTCGCCGAAGTACCACAGCACTGAATTGGTCGCAGATTTGCGCGAAGAGCCTGTTCCGACCACGTCACCCACAAAGGCCACCGGTAATCCCTTGGATTTGATCGTTTCGATTTGTTGTAGCGGACCGGTTTTACCGGGCTCGTCAGGCTCTATGCCATCTCTTGCCATCTTAAACATCGCCAGAGCATGCAAGGGTATGTCAGGCCGTGACCATGCATCGGGAGCGGGAGAGAGGTCGTCGGTATTGGTTTCGCCTGTGACTTTGAAAACCACCATTTTGAGCGACTCTGGAACATCCTCGCGATTCGTGAACCACTCTCCCTCTGCCCAACTCTCCATCACCGACCGCGCATTGTGGGAGCCGTTGCGCGCCAGCTCTGCAACGTCATGGAAGGCATCAAATACCAACAATGTGTGTTTGAGTTCACGAGCAGCGCTCTCGCCAAACTCCGGATTGTCCAGCAACTCAACAAGGGTGTTGATATTGTAGCCGCCGTGCATGTCCCCGAGTGAGCGGATGGCTTGCTCTCGGTTGATCAGTGAGCAGGATGAGTCTCCTTTTGCAATAGCGCACAGGAATCCTGCTTTGACGTAAGCCGCCTCATCTACACCGGGCGGCACGCGTTTTGTGAGCAGTTCAATCAAAAACGTTTCCTCACCCTGCGGTGGTGCCTTGATCAGCTCTATCAGCTCAGCCACTTGCTGCGGCGACAGTGGCGCAGGTGGGATGTTGTTCGCGGCGCGGTCGGCGACATGTTGTCGGTACGCATCCAGCATGGCAGATTCCTTATATAGGCGGTTATCAAAACGACGCGGATTATAGCTTGGCAGCCCCAGATGAGGTTATCTAAGTTTCAAATACCCCCCATTCATGTTGTTCATAGGCCTACGCGGGGGTAAAGGGGGAGGCAGGGGTGTAGAAGCTGTTAAAATGTCTGAAACGGGAGGCTCAGTGTATTATCTCACCCCAATCAAAACGCCCTGTATTGGCGTCTGCTCCACTGGCATCGGTGATTCGGTGTGCCGGGGCTGCAAGCGGTTTGCGCATGAGGTGATTGATTGGAACGGGTACTCGCATCAAGAAAAAAGCGTTATCGACCAGCGCTTGGCAAAGTTTTTGGCCATTTGCGTCGCTAACCGCTTTCGGATTATTGATCACGCTTTGCTGAATTGGCAGTTAGAGGTACAGAAGATTCGGTTCCAGCCTCATCATGATGCTCATTGCCATGTATTCGCTATGCTCAAGGCCGGCGCGAGTCAGATTACGGACGCAGAACAGTTTGGTTTTGAGGTGGTGCCGGGATTTCGCGACCGCTCAATGGTCGCGTTACGCGATGAGATTGATGAGGAGTTCTGGGTGTTATCTACCGCCCATTACGATCGTTACATTGCCACATCAGATTTGTTTTCTCATGACGCCCGCGGAGAGGCCGGCTCATGACCATGCGGCAACAACTGGAGGAGATTCGGGGCTTTTTACCCTGCGAGACTCCGATAGCCTGGGTAGATGTGGCGGCGTGCCCTGAGCGGGAGGCGCTGTTACTGATTGATCATGCCAACTGTGAGAAGAAGGCCGCGGCGACGGCGTTGAGTCTAATACATCGCTATACAGCCGACACAATATTGCTCAACAAAATGTCACGCTTAGCACGCGAGGAGCTCCGACATTTTGAGCAAGTGCTGAAGATCATGCATGAGCGTGGGGTGGAGTACGGTCCGCTTGGTGCCTCTCGATACGCTCAGGGTCTGCACAGCGGGGCACGGCGCAAAGAACCGGGTCGTCTGGTGGATACGCTGATTATCGGTGCATTCATTGAGGCACGTTCCTGTGAACGCTTCGCGCAATTGTATTCGAGGCTGGATACTCAGCTTGGCGACTTCTACCACTCGTTACTCAAGAGTGAGGCTCGGCACTTCATGGATTACCTTTCCCTGGCAGAGAGGCATTGCGACAACAGTGAATTGGAAGATCGCCTCGCGCATTTTCGAGCACTAGAGGTCGACCTGATCGAGCGCGTCGATACTTGCTTCCGGTTTCACAGTGGCCCTCTTGCCGTGGCGGCCTAGCCAATCGTGAACTGTTCAAGCGACAGAGAGCCGCCTTGCTCCCTGAGCAGCCAGCCGTGTTGAGCTGTCCAGTCTCCCAGTACAATTCTTTCCTCCCCTGAGGGCGAGACATGGCGGGCAGGTCGATGGGTGTGCCCGTGGATCATGCGTTTAACCCCGCTACGCTGCATGGCCGCGATAACCGCTTCCGGATTGACATCCATGATGTCTTCGGCTTTGTTGCTCGCGGCATCGATACTCATCTCCCGCAGCTGCCTTGCAAGCTCGCGACGCGCGTCCAAATCTCGTGACATCATTTCAGCCTGCCAGCTGGGTGCGCGGACCATCTCGCGAAATTGCTGGTAAGTGGTGTCATCCGTGCACAGTGAGTCACCGTGCATGAGCAGGCAGGACTCCCCGCAGACATCCAACACCGTCTCATCGTCCAGCAGGTTAGCGCCGACCTCGTCTGCAAATGCCTTGCCCAACATGAAGTCTCGGTTTCCAGTGGCCAGGAACAGCTCAGTGCCTCTTGCCGCGACAGACCGTAGTAGCGCTTTTATCCGAATAGCCAGGGGCGCATCGTCGTCGTCGCCCACCCAGGCCTCGAACAAATCCCCCAAAATAATGAGGCTGTCGATAGACGACTCTCTTTCGATGAGTGAATACAGCGCCGCTTCTACCGCGGTGCTGTCATCGCTCAGATGCAGGTCGCTGATAAATAGCCGGTGCAAGCGATGTGGACCGATCAGGAAATCACGGTGACGCTTTCGATGATAATGGGTTCCACGGGCACGTCCTGATGGCCTGCGTAATTGCCGGTATCAACAGCGCGAATTTTCTCCAGAACCTCGTCCCCTTCTATCAGTCGACCAAATACAGCGTATCCCCAGCCCTGCATGTTTTCACCAGTGTGATTGAGGAAGTCGTTGTCCTGCACGTTGATAAAGAATTGTGCGGTGGCAGAATGCGGGTCCTGCGTTCGGGCCATTGCGATCGTGCCCCGGTCATTTTTGAGGCCGTTGTTCGCTTCGTTTTCGATGGGCGCTTGCGCCTCTTTTTGCTCCATATCTGCGGAGAAACCGCCGCCCTGAATCATGAAATTGTTGATGACGCGATGAAAAATTGTGCCGTCATAAAAGCCATCCTCGACATACGACAAAAAATTTCCGACACTAACAGGCGCATTTTCTGCATCGAGTTCGAGTGTCAATCCACCTACGGTAGTGCGCATCAAGACAGTTTGTATGGACATGGAATCCTCTGGAGCTTGCTTGGGAAAGCGCGCATCCTACTAGAGATGGCGTGTGGTTGCGATCCCGCAAAATGAGCAACTGAATTACACGGCGACGGTCCAGTTGTTATAGTACGCGCCTCTATTCCGGCTTACTTCAGCAAGGTTCAGCATGTCCGCAGATCTGCGCAGTAATTTTTTGCGAACGCAAGTCCAAAGCGATCTTGCAGAGGACCGCGTGGCGGAGGTGGTCACCCGATTCCCACCTGAGCCCAACGGGTTCCTTCATATTGGGCATGCCAAGTCCATCACGGTCAATTTTGGTCTTGCACTGCAATTTCAGGGCCGATGCCACCTGCGATTTGACGATACCAATCCTGAGGCGGAGAGCCAGGAATTCATAGACTCCATTCAGGAGGACGTCCGTTGGCTGGGTTTTGAATGGTCCGGTGAGGTCCGATTCGCCTCAAGCTATTTTCAGCAGCTTTATGATTGGGCGTTAGGCCTTATCGACCGAGGGTTGGCTTATGTGTGTGATTTGTCGCCAGATGAAGCGCGACATTACCGAGGATCTTTGACCGCGCCGGGTCAAGACAGTCCCTTTCGGGAGCGATCAGTGGCTGAGAATCGATCGCTGTTTGAGCAAATGCGCGCAGGTGAATTTGTGGACGGGGAGAGGGTCTTGCGGGCGAAGATTGATATGTCATCACCCAATATGAATATGCGCGACCCTATCTTGTATCGCATTCGGCACGCGACCCACCATCAGACTGGAGATCAGTGGCCCATTTATCCTACCTATGATTATGCGCACGGCCAGGAGGATGCGCTCGAGGGAATTACCCATTCAATATGCACTCTGGAGTTTGAGGATCATCGGCCTTTATACGATTGGTTCATTGAGCACCTGCCGGTCCCCCATGTGCCCAGGCAGATAGAATTTGCGCGCCTGAACACTAGCTATACGATCACCAGTAAACGAAAGCTGAAGCTATTGGTCGATCATGGCGTTGTGACCGGCTGGGACGATCCACGCATGCCTACTATCGCCGGACTGAGGCGCCGAGGCTATCCCGCTGCGGCCATTCGACATTTTTGCGAGGAAGTGGGGACATCGAGATCTGATAGCGTAGTTGACGTGGCGATGCTGGAGAGTGCCGTCAGGGATGACCTGAATCGGCGCGCACCGAGAGCAATGTGCGTGATGTCGCCGCTGAAACTCACGCTGACCAATCTTCCCGGGGACCTGACTCTGAGCGTGCCTAACCATCCGGCGAATCCCGACTTCGGTGAGAGGTGTCTGGAAATGGGGGCGGGGCTCTATATTGATAGCGGCGATTTTCGGGAAGAGGCCAACAAACATTTCAAGCGACTAGTGCTAGGTAAGCGTGTGCGCCTGCGTGGCGGGGTGGTCGTTGAGGCGGAGCGTTGTGACAAGGACGAATCTGGCGAGGTTGTCGAGGTTTATGCGCGTTGCATAACATTTGAGCCCGGCGTGGATCCCGAAGACGGTGTTAAGCCCAAGGGGGTCATCCATTGGGTGTCGGCGGACCATGCCGTAGCTGCAACAATCCGGCGCTACGATCGCTTGTTCAGCGTTGCCGAGCCAGCCCGAGCCGAGGATGTCGTTGAGGTGGTCAACCCCCGTAGTCTTGCGGTGATAGAGGGCGCGATGGTGGAGCCAATGCTTGTTCAGGCGGTACCGGAGTCTGTCTTTCAATTCGAGCGTGAGGGATATTTCGTGGCCGACCGCCACGACCATTGTGCTAACAGCCCCGTTTTTAATATGACCATCGGTCTTCGAGATACCTGGTCGGGCGCAGATGCCTGAACTTCGCCTTTACAACACGCTGTCCGGTAAAAAGGAAAGGTTCACGCCGAGGGATCCCGAGTGTGTCTCGATGTATGTGTGTGGCCCCACGGTGTATAACTATGCGCACATCGGAAATGCGCGGCCCGTCGTGGTGTTCGATTGTCTGTTCCGGCTGCTCACAGAGCTGTTCCCCAAGGTTGCCTATGCGAGAAATATTACCGACATAGATGACAGAATTATTCAAGCGGCAGCCGAGCGTGGGATCGGCATTGCTGAGATCAGCGAAGAGTTCACCGTAAAGTACCGTGAGGACATGGCTGCCCTCAACGCTCTCAGTCCAAGCATTGAGCCTCTCGCGACTGACCACATCGCGGAGATGATTGCCCTGACGGAAACTTTGATCGAGCAGGATCACGCCTATGTTGCCCAGGGGCATGCTCTGTTTGCTGTTCAGTCTATGGCAGATTACGGTCGACTCAGTGGCCGCAATCTAGACGACATGCTCGCTGGGGCGCGGGTGGAGGTGGCGGATTATAAGCGCCACGCAGGTGATTTTGTGCTGTGGAAGCCTTCCGAAGCGGGAGAGCCGGGGTGGGAGAGTCCGTGGGGCAGGGGCAGGCCGGGATGGCATCTGGAATGCTCTGCCATGATAAGAGCGCACTTGGGAGAGGGGATCGATATTCATGGTGGCGGCCGAGACCTCATCTTCCCGCACCACGAAAATGAGCGCGCACAGAGTTGCTGTGGCTATGGCGGTGACTTTGTTCGTTATTGGATACACAACGCCTACGTCGACATGGAAGGTGAAAAGATGTCGAAGTCCCTTGGTAACGTACGGACAGTGCGAGCCTTGCTCGAGACTTATTCAGGGGAAGTGCTGCGATTGGCGCTTTTGTCTGCGCACTACCGCTCTCCGCTGAATTTTTCATCCGCACTGCTTGACGGGGCACGCGACACTTTAGATGCTTTGTATGGTGCACTCCGACCCCACCAAATTGTGCCCCCTGCGGAGGTGAGTCTCACAGAGACCGGTGTTTTCAAGGCGCTGCTCGATGATATGAATACCCCAGAAGCGCTCGCCTCGATGCACGCTGTTGCCGGTCGGCTCAACAAATCTACTTCCCAGGCGGACGTGGCAGCTGCGAAGGCAGAGCTGCTTGCGGGGGGACGGCTACTGGGGCTCCTTGAGGCAAGCCCGGAGGCGTGGTTTAAGGGTAGCGGAGGTGCCGATCAGCCCGACGATCAGGAAATCGATGCACTGATTGAAGAGCGCCTCGTGGCTAGAGCGAAGCGCGACTTCGATCGAGCCGATGCTATTCGTGACGCGCTAGAGGCCCAAGGCGTCATGTTGGAGGATGGTCCCGAAGGGACCCAATGGCGACGTCGCGGTTAGGGGTCAACCGAGCGCTCGTTCACCAGATTCGACCGTTTGTTGAATCAGGGTATTGATCGTCATAGGGCCGACACCTCCCGGTACGGGGGTGATGGCACTGGCGCGCTCGGCGAGCGGGCTCAGTTCGATATCGCCTAATCCGCCAGGATGGTACCCGGCATCAACCACAACCGCAGCGTCCTTTATCCACTCAGCCCTGATGAACTCCGGTCTGCCGACTGCGCCAACCACAACGTCCGCCTGGCGGATATGGCTCTCCAGTGCTCGTGTCCTGGAGTGACAGATCGTCACCGTGGCGTTCGCTTCCAAAAGCATCATGGCCATTGGTTTGCCGAGAATCGGGCTGCGGCCCACTACGACGGCATGCTTGCCCTCCAGCGCAATATCATAGTGTTGTAGCAATCTCATAATGCCCTGGGGTGTTGCGCAGCCGTATGCTTGCTCACCCATCGCCATCCTGCCAAAACCAAGGCAAGTCACGCCATCGACGTCTTTTCCTAGCGCAATCATGTCAAAGCAGGCGCGTTCATCAATGTGTGACGGGACTGGATGCTGGAGCAAAATGCCATGCACGTCAGGGTTATGATTGAGTTGCTCGATCTCCCGAAGCAAGCCATTGGTTTTGGTGGAGGAGGGCAGCTCGATGGCGAGAGACTCCATACCCACTCTCCTGCAGGCGTTGCCCTTCATTTTGACGTAGGTGGCAGAGGCGGGGTCGTCGCCCACTAAAATGGTCGCCAAGACGGGCGTTCGTCCGTCGGATTTGAGTTTGAGTGCCTCCACGCGCCCGCTGAGTTCTGCTTCAGTTAGCTGTGCGACATGTTTGCCATCCAATATGAGCGCAGTCATTGTTCGTACCTTGTCCTTCCGTCGGGCGGCATTCTTCCAGAGAACGTCGAGTGACGGAAGCATTTACTTGCCTGATTGCCCAATATTTTCAATGTCGGTACACTGCGCGCCTCGCGGAGGGGCTGCCCTCCGTTTTCGGGGTGTAGCGCAGTCTGGTAGCGCGCCTGCTTTGGGAGCAGGATGTCGGGGGTTCGAATCCCTCCACCCCGACCACTTCCTCTCGGACACGCCACGGAGAGGGGGTAGCCTTCGGGTAAGTCTGTCGGGGTCTCCGACAGCTTCTTGATGGTGGCTGTAGCTCACCAGGTAGAGCACCGGATTGTGGCTCCGGAGGTAGCGGGTTCGAGACCCGTCAGCCACCCCATAACGGATCCATTTGCTTTCATGCGTTGGCGTTGCGAGGTTTTGTTGCGTCCGCAGAAACCGCTAATCAGGCTTTCGTTGTAATGAGGTCATCTCCCGATGAGACGCGGGCCGGATGTGGCGAGCCCGGGTAGTCGCGCGAAGCCAAAACGCGAAGCCAAAACGCGAAGTCAAAAAAAAAGGGGCGTTCCATGCCCCCGTAAAGGAGTGCTCCAGGCCCTGAAGTTTAAGGCCGTCCCTGGCCACCTGAAACGCTCTTGTCGTCCTGACTGGCGAGTAGAGTGTTGCAATATGCAACAAAAGTCAAGTGGCGTTTTCTGGTTCAGCTAATAAAAATTTAAAACCATACAAAACAATAATTTAATTATATAAAAAAGGGGTGGTAAGAGGCAGTTTATTGGGCTGAAGCGAGTTAATTCCGGACATTAAATGCGTAATGCAACATTTTTATAGGGCGTTATTGCGCCGGAATTGCCGTTGTATCCGTGCTCACTGGGTGGCGGACTCTCATTGGCTCTGAGGTAAGGACCGATAGTTGTTTAAAAAGTGCGCAAGCGCACGGTGGTCGACTAAGCGTAGCCCCGCGTCATGGAACTCCCTCAACGCTTTCGCGTCCGGAAACGAGTAGTACTGGCCCTGGCGGGGCGCAGGTGATGCGACAAGTGGCGCGCCAGCCGTCAATGCCCTTACTGCCAAGATGAGAGCCTCGCAGCCGCTGGGATATAGGCCGACTACGTTCATCAAGTAGCATGAGTCAGGGGCACGGGCTATACCCTGAATCGTCACGATCCGGCCGGTATCGATCGTGGCGTTTTCGATCCAGTGAACGGTGGAGTAGAGCTCCGGGTCCCCGGCCTTCATCGCTTGGAAAGTGGCCATGACGCCGCGGTAATTGGGCAGCTTGCCTGAGTGTAGATTGAGCACCCCGAGTCCAGCGATATCGATCGCGGCTTGCTGGAGAATGCGCCCGTAGCGGATCGTCAGCAGAAGATCAGGTGAGTGCGCTCTGAGTAGCGCTAAACCCTCTAGGCTATTGGGGTCATTGAGGCATTGCATTGGACACTGTAGATACCGCGCGAGTGCCTCAAAGGTCCTTAGAGGACCCTGTTGCTGGCGCGCGTCAAAGAGGGGATATAAAATTTCATTTGGCAGCGTTTGCTCAAAGAACGCCAATGTCGCCAGCGCATGCTCGCTTGGCGGTTGGCCAACTCGCTCAGAGTAATAAACGGTGAGTTCATGCGCTGTACTTAGAGCTGGTAACAGGTAGTTCAGCGCAACATTGCTGGCGAGATCACGATTGATCAGCAGCGTAATGTGCATAGCAGTGGTGCTCGGACAGCTTTCAGCCAGTAGTGTAGGTTCGAGCGGACCGTGAATCCAGTGATCAGCAGCTCCGAGTGCAGTCTTAAAGCTGCCCACAAGGTTGTTTCTATCATCGATCGTAAACCTACTGGCAGCTTTACGCCGCTCGCTTGCTTGGTTGTGCTCAATTTGAATGTTTGGTTGACTCCCCTCACCGGCGGCTCGCCACAAGTGGACACTGAGACAGATGTACCGAGTGATTACCTGCAACACCAATGGGATCCGCGCGGCTGCGAGGAAGGGTTTTTTTGCTTGGTTAGCAAAGCAAAACGCCGATGTCGTCTGCATTCAGGAGATCAAAGCAAAGGAAGAACAACTCACCGATGATATTTTCTACCCTGAGGGGTATCACTGCTTTTATAACGAGGCGGATCGACCGGGGTATGCGGGCACCGCCATTTTTTGCAAGGAGAAGCCAGAGAAGGTCACAACCCGTCTGGACTGGGAAATTGTCGATACTGAAGGCCGGTATATACAAGTTGACTTCCCCGGTCTGAGCGTGGTCTCGCTGTATGTCCCGTCGGGATCCTCCTCTGATGCTGCCCAGGCGCGCAAAAATGGCTTTATGGGCCCTTTTTTCAGCCATTTAGCGGCACTCCGGCGCAAGCGCAGAGAATTCATCATCTGCGCGGATTGGAACACCTGTCATCAAAACGTTGATTTGAGGAATTGGCGCGCCAACCAAAAAAATTCAGGATTTATGCCGCATGAGAGAGCGTGGTTAGACCGCATCTATAATGAACAGAAGTGGGTAGATATTTTTCGGGAGATCACCTCTGAGCCAGACCTCTACACCTGGTGGTCAAACCGTGGACAGGCTTGGAGCAACAATGTGGGATGGAGGTTGGACTATATGCTCGTCACTCCTGGTTTGTCCGGGGCCGGCCTAGAGCAATCGATTTACCGGGAGGAAAGGTTTTCCGATCATGCGCCGCTGACGATAGACTTCCAGCTTTGAGCCGTCTTGCCACGCTACACGAGCGGGAGTGAGGGCGGATATCGGGGCAGTGCTCCGGTTGGCATCAGAGCGCCTGGTTGTTGTATTTGAACGCAGGCCTTAGAGTGACGCCACCTTGAAGGGAGAGGACTCCAAATGTTGATACCCCAAGCTTACGCGCAAGCAGCGGACCAGCCGCCTCAGGGAGGGGGTTTTTTCCTGCCTCTTATGATGGTTGGCATATTGCTGTTTATGTATTTCACAACTATTCGGCCACAGCGGAAACGTCAGAAGGAGCATGCTGCGATGGTGGGTGCACTCAAAAAAGGTGATGAGGTTGCCTTGTCATCGGGCATGCTGGGAAAGATCAGCGGCCTCGACGAGAGTTTTCTCATCCTTTCCGTGGGGAATAACGTCGAGCTCAAGTTTCAAAAAATCCATGTGACGTCGGTGTTGCCCAAGGGCACGCTGAAATCCGTTGGTGTCGAGTCCAATTGAGTATCCACCGCGCCTGAATTTGGCGCGGTCCCCAACACCTTTTACGCTCATGGCCCGTGCCACCGAGAGATGGGGATACGGAAAGCGGCTGTGGATCAAGCGTGACGATCTCACTGGCTCTGTGCTCACCGGAAACAAAATCCGCAAGCTGGAGTTCATAGGTGCCTATGCACTGGCAAAGGGCTATCGAACGCTGGTGACCTGCGGTGGTGTGCAAAGCAATCACTGCAGAGCCACTGCCCTGGTGGCGGCGCAGTTAGGCCTTGAGTGTCACCTTGTTTTGCGCGCAGATGAGCGAGACGCCGCCGCGACGGGCAATCTGTTACTGGATATGCTCGCGGGTGCCACCTACGAAGTATTGCCTGCTGCCGAGTGGGGCAGGCAGCTGAAGTCCACATATCGTCACCTCGAAGAAGCGTTTCGAACGCAGGGGCGACCTGCGCTGATGATTCCTACTGGCGGGAGCGACAGCCTGGGCGTGTGGGGTTACATCTCTGCCGCGGAAGAACTTGGACGGGATCTTTTGGAGAATGATGTCACCTCTGCGGTAGTGGCAGTCGCGACGGGATCCGCTGGCACTCAGACAGGGCTGACGGCTGGGGCGGCAATGTTCAATTTGCCTCTTCGGGTTATTGGCTATGCGGTATGCGATGATGCCACCTGGTTCAATCGGCGTGTAGCAACCGACTGGGCATCCTCAGTTGAGCGCTGGCCAAGCCTACCCAATATTGCGCTGGTGCCAGAAACACGAGACCACTCTGTAGGGGCGGGCTACGGGCTCGCGAATGCCTCGACCTATGAACTGATCGCTGAGCTGGCGCGTCTTGAGGGCGTCGTACTTGACCCTGTTTATACCGCTAAAGCATTCGAGGGGCTACTGAGCGATATTCAAGCGGGCTTCTATGACGGCGTCGACGACATTATTTTTGTCCACACGGGTGGCGTATTTGGCCTGTTCTCACATCAGGAGGAGCTCATGTGCGCCATACGATCAGTCCAGCCGGAGAGGCGGGGACACTAGGGCCGCAGGTGCAGGGCGTCCGTTGTACGTAACATGCTCTCACACGGCGCGATGTCTCTGCGGCTTCTCACGGTTACCTGATACCCTGAGCCGCGATAGCCATTGAGGGATTGAGTGCTGATGGAAGCCTTTGTAACCAAGATCAATGAATGGGCCTGGGGCGTGCCGATGCAGATTCTACTGCTGGGCACGGGCGTGTTCCTCACGCTGGGGCTAGGGTTTCTTACTTGGCGGCGCATCGTATTTGCCTTTCAATTGTTAATGCGCGGATTTAGTGGCAACGGCGAGGGAGATATTCCCCCTTTTCGCGCGTTGATGACGTCATTGAGTGCCACGATTGGTACGGGAAATATCGCTGGTGTTGCGACAGCGATTACTTTGGGTGGGCCGGGCGCGCTGTTCTGGATGTGGTTGACCGCGCTATTTGGTATGGCCATGAAATATGCGGAAGCGGTGCTCGCGGTCCGCTACCGAGAACGGGATGATCGCGGCGGATATAGTGGTGGCCCGATGTATTACATCCGTAATGGACTCGGTCCGCGCTTCGCTCTTTTAGGCGGTGCGTTTGCATTGTTTGGCAGTATGGCGGGTTTTGGCTTGGCCAACACGGTTCAGTCCAACTCAGTGGCGCAAGTGCTGGGAGATCAGTTTCAGGTGCCTTGGGCCGTGACGGGTGTGGTGCTGATGGTAGTGGTCGGCGCGGTCATACTCGGGGGTATCCAGAGAATCGCGGCCACCGCGAGCGCCGTAGTGCCACTGATGGCTATCGCCTATGTGCTGATGAGCGGCGTTGTGATTGCATTGAACGTTGAGCAGGTTCCCGCTGCGCTTGGCACGATTGTCGGGAGTGCGTTTAGCGGCGCGTCTGCTGCAGGCGGCTTCGCCGGCGCAAGTGTATGGGCGGCGATAAGGTTTGGCGTTGCAAGGGGAATTTTTTCGAACGAGGCCGGCCTTGGCAGTGCTCCAATCGCTCACGCCGCCGCCCAGACAAATGAGCCGGTAGAGCAGGGGCTGGTGGCGATGCTGGGCACCTTCATCGATACGCTCATTGTTTGCACGATGACGGGTCTTGTCATCATGCTAACTGGCGTATTGGAATCGGGCGTATCGGGCGCAAGTTTGACAGCGATGGCCTTTGGTTCGGCGATTCCAGGTGGGGAGCTTGTGGTCACGGTGGGGGTAGTACTGTTTGCCACGACGACTATGATTGGCTGGTCCTTTTATGGTGAGCGGTGTGTCGTATATCTCTTTGGTACCAGAGGGATCCTGCCATTTCGTGTGCTGTGGGTGCTCGCCATCCCCGTTGGCGCCGGCACAGATTTGGGTCTGATTTGGTTAATAGCCGATACACTGAATGCCTTTATGGCCATTCCCAATTTAATTGCGCTTTTGTTGCTGTCGCCGGTCGTTTTTAAGCTATCCAAGGAATATTTTTCCGGGCGAGCATCTTCTCAGAGAGAGGCCTAGCAGGCATGGCGGAAAGTCATACCGAGAAACTGGTGATTGCGATCTCCTCGCGGGCGTTGTTCGATTTGGATGACGCCCACCGGATCTTTGAGGAGCAGGGTTTAGAGGCTTACTCGAACTATCAAATCGATAAGGAAGAGGATGTGCTTCCGCCCGGCCAGGCCTTTCCAATGGTCAAGAAGCTGCTTGCGCTGAATGCAGAACTTCCCGATCCCCTCGGTATAGAAGTGATCCTGCTGTCTCGGAACAGCGCCGATACGGGGCTCAGGGTGTTTAATTCGATAGAGCACTATGGCCTGAATATTACTCGCGCTGCCTTTTGCGGCGGTGAGGCGCCATGGCGCTACATCAAAGCCTTTGGTTGCCAGCTATTTCTGTCTGCTGAAGGCGAGGATGTGCGTGTGGCGCTAGACAATGGTGTCGCTGCAGCGACGCTGGTATCCAGGGCTTCTGGTCAGGTTGATGATGGTCAGCTGCGCTTTGCTTTCGACGGCGATGCAGTATTGTTTTCTGACGAGGCTGAGCGCATATACAAGTCAGAGGGGCTTGATGCGTTTTCGGCGAGCGAGGATGCTGCGCGAAAGCAGCCTTTAATGGGTGGACCTTTCAAGAATTTTCTGGGTGCGCTCCAGCGTCTGCAGCAGGCTCTTCCCGCGGCTCATCCACCGATTCGCACAGCCCTGGTGACCGCACGTTCCGCTCCGGCGCATGAGCGGGTGATCAGGACCTTGCGGGCGTGGGACATCCGCCTCGACGAGTCTATTTTCTTGGGAGGGTTGAATAAAACCGAGTTTTTAAGGGCCTATCGTGCAGACGTTTTTTTTGATGACCAGAAAGTACATTGCAATGACGCTGCTAGCCATGTGCCGACGGGCCATGTGCCCCACGGGGTAGCCAATAATGGTCCCGAAATGGCATAAGAATTCAAAAATTAATTACCCCGCTGTGGTAACTCAGGAAAAAGGGGAGTAGTGTTTTTATGGGTCAGCGGCCGCCGAGGCGCTCTACTTTGAAGCTGCAGCAGTTACGTTATATCTGGGAGGTAGCACACCACGATTTGAACGTGTCAGCTACAGCGCAGAGCTTGTTCACCTCCCAGCCCGGTATCAGTAAACAGATTCGTTTGCTTGAGGACGAGTTGGGGGTAGAGATCTTCGCACGCAGCGGGAAGCACTTAACCCACGTCACCCCAGCGGGCGAGGTCATACTGGACCTGGCTGGAGAGATCCTGCGTACGGCTGATTCGATAAAGCGCGTCGGGCAGGAATTTTCAGACGAGACGTCCGGCACGCTCTCCATCGCAACGACTCACACGCAGGCGCGCTACGTATTACCCGAGGTGATCCAGCGGTTTATGACCCAGTATCCAGACGTCAATCTGGTCATGAAGCAAGGTACACCGCCTCAGGTCGCTCAGATGGCAGCGGATGGCGAGGTTGATTTTGTGATTGCCACCGAGGCGCTGAATCAGGTTTCCAGCCTCGTGACGCTGCCCTGCTACCGCTGGAATCGGTGTGTGGTAGTGCCCATAGGGCATCCTCTGGTGTCGCTCGATCATTGCTCCTTAGAAGCTATTGCCGACCACCCTATAGTGACTTACACGACCGGATTTACGGGACGCTCCAAGCTCGATGAGGCCTTTCAGGACCGCGGTCTGGTACCCAAGCTGGTTTTTACCGCAGTCGACGCGGATGTCATCAAAACGTATGTGCGTCTTGGGCTAGGGGTCGGCTTGATTGCAGGCATGGCCTATGACCCGGAAGCCGACACGGATCTGATCAAGATTGACGCTTCTCATCTCTTTGCCAACTCAGTCACCAGTCTTGGCTTCCGAAAAGGAACGTTTCTGCGCGGATATATGCACGATTTCATTCATGAGCTGGCGCCTCATTTGGGTCGTGAGCTGGTGCAGGAGGCCCTGTCGAGGACAAAGCTGTCCGAGCGGGTGGCCCTTTATGAGGGGATAGAGCTACCCGAGCACTAATGCGGCTATTTCACCGCAGCCATAATAGGCCCTACTTTATCCAGCGTTTCCTGATACTCGGCCTTCCACTGTGAGCTGGCTGTAATGCCGCCTCCGCCCCAGCAAACTAATGTTTCGCCATGCGCTTCAAGGGTTCTGATGGCGATGCTGCTCTGCAGAAAGTGCGTTCCGGCCATGACGAATAGTGATCCGCAGTAGGCGCCCCTCGGATGTGACTCCAGTTCCGCAATGATTTCTACGGCACGCCTTTTTGGTGCGCCGGTGATGGAGCCGCCAGGAGAGGTGGCGAGTAAAATCTGGCCGGGACTGATACCAGGCCGCAATTTCCCCTCGACCGTACTGATCAGGTGGTGGACGGTGCTGAAGCTGTGTAGGCCGCACAGTTCGTTTACCGAGACGCTTCCCGGCAGACAGAATTGGCCAAGATCATTCCGGAGTAAATCCGTAATCATCACGTTTTCAGCCCGATCCTTTTGCGATTCCAATAGCGCCTGAGCCAGCGCTGTGTCTCTGGCAGCGTCGTGGTGGCGCGGGGCGGTTCCTTTGATTGGCTGGGTGGTCACGACGTTCTCGTGAATGGTCAAAAACCGCTCGGGTGACAAAGAGAGTATTGAGTGCTCGGAGTCCAGGCGAAGAAATCCCGAAAACCCTCCGGCCAGGTGTTCTCTGGCTGCCCGATAGGCGCTCCAGGTGTCGCCTTTTAGCTGCGCCTCAAATCTCTGTGCGAAGTTCACCTGATAGCAGTCTCCTGCAAGAATATATTCGTGGATGCGCGCGATGGCATCCCGATACGCGTCGGCAGAGATGGAAGGTGAGAAAGGAGCTGTGAGTTCAAAGAGAGGGCGTGAGGGTCGATCGGCTGACTCCAGGGTTTTCAGAACGCGCGCTCGAATGTGTGTGGGGCACTGGGGGTGAAACAGAATCTCGGTTTTATCGACCCTGAGATCGGTCACCATCACCCAGTGATACAAAGCCGCATAAGGTGCTGATTCAGAGGATGACCCAAGCAGGTGTGATGCGGAGGTATCGTAGTCAAGGTTGCCGATCACTAAGCTACCGTTAAACAAATTCGTGGTGCCAAGCACCGGTGCGGCGGTATCAGCCTCAACCAGTGCTGCTTCAATTGCGGTCATCCATTCTGTCAGTTCTCCCGAATACTCCTGCAACCGAAATATCTCCGTCGGAAGGGCGGTGAGCAATTCAATCTCTGCAGTATCAGAGTGGCCGCCGTTATCTAGGTAAGCAAAGCCGGGTAAGCGGAAAAATTGATCCGCCCACCGGATAAGCGAGCGACTGAACGGCAGCGACATGACATCCGCAACTGGCGCCATAAATAACCCTATATAAAATGTGGCAAAAATTGACAGTTAGGTGCAAGGATAAGTAATGTCAGGCCCTGTGCACAGAGGCGGATCGGCAATGCACACACGCCGCCGCGCTTGTACCGCGCGTCTCGCATCAACCCTGAGAGTTTATTCATGAAAAATGGTCAAGAAGAGCCGGTTCCATCAGTGCCGGGGCTGTCTCTCACAAACCCCTTTGCCACGCCTGCAGTCGAGGCGTCTAACGAGGGTCGGTATGAAGCAACATTGCGGCGTGGAGTGGAGCTCCGCGGGAAGCCCTATATTGCCGCCGGGACTAGCGGCAGACAGCGACAGCATATCAAAGGCCGGATGACGGTATGGGAGCGCATCCGCTTTCTGTCAGATTCGGAGCCACATATCCTCTATCAAAATTGGGGTCCGAATCTTGACGGAGCGTCACTCGTTACTGCGCTGGTGACCATAGATGGGCGAGATGTAGCGGTATATGGCCACGATTTCACGGTGCGTGCGGGCTCGATGGATGCCACAAACGGCGAAAAGCTCGCCCGGTTATTCGAATTAGCGGCGAAGCGACGCATCCCTCTTGTCGGTCTGAATGACTCTGCCGGTGCCTACATTCCCGCGGGGGTGGGCGGCCTTGATGGTTATGCTGACGCTTTCACAGCTCTGCGGAAAATCAGCGGCATTGTGCCCAGTATTATGTGCATGTTCGGTTTCAATGCCGGAGGTGGCAGTTACCTGCCGCGGCAAGGGAGTTTTTTGATCCAGCCCAAAAATACGTTCTTTGGGCTGACCGGTACTGGAGTCGTGAAAAGTGTTTTGGGGGAGGACATTACGCCTGATGAGCTCGGTGGACCGATGGTGCATAGTCAGACGGGCGTGACCGACTTTGTTGTTGAGGACGAGGTTGCGGCCTTGAGGAAGGTGCGAGAGCTGCTTCGGTACCTGCCCGACTCCAATCGCACCCTCGCGGCGTTCAGGGAAACTTCGGATCCCGTGGATCGTCAAACCCTGGATATCGATATACTTCTTAAAAAGGCGTTCAATTCGCTCACCGGATTTAATACGCCGTTTGACATCAGCATCATGATTCAGCAGCTCTGTGATCATGGTGATTTTCTCGAGACTCAGGCTGGCCGGGCGCGCAACACCATCACCGCATTTGGAAGAATGGGAGGCAATGTCGTGGGTTTTGTTGCCAATAATTCCGCTGTTGCTTCGGGTCAAATCGATATCGATGCCGCATACAAAAATGCGCGATTTATCCGCTTCTGTAACCTCTACAACATTCCCGTGATTTTCCTGGAGGATACGACGGGCTTCCTGCCTGGCAGTGAGCAAGAGCACCGCGGCATTGTTCAGGCGGGCAGAGCAATGCTCGATGCCATTGTCGACCTGCGGACGCCTCGCTTTTTGGTGCTCATCCGCAACGCTTTTGGAGGTGCTTATGCGTCGTACAATAATTATTCAACGGGAGCGGACTTTGTGGTCGCGCTGCCGACCACCCGCGTCGCAGTGATGGGGCCCGCTGGCGTTGAATATGTTTATAAGGATGAGCTGAAAAAGATCCGAGCAGGCCGAGATGAGCGAATAGCAGTGGAGACCGAATCTCTGCAAAAAGGGGGCATGTCGGCATCTGAGGCTCAGATTGAGGCAGAGCGAGTAATTACTGCGGCAATAAAAGCCGATGAAGCCAATCTGGCGCAACGTTACGAGCAAGAGATTATGAACCCCGAAGAGGCGCTCAGCTTGGGTTCCGTTTCCGAGATTGTCATGCCTGCCAACCTGCGACAGGTGCTGGCTTCTCAGCTGGCATTTTGCCTCCGGCACTACGAACCGGGGCCAATGCAATCCGTACAACGTGAATTCCACTGATACGCGGACTGGAGATAACTTCAAGTGGGCACGCACCATTATTTAAATAACCCCCTTATTCATGCTGACAGGCGTCAAAAATTGCGCGCGTCAGCGTGGTCAGAACAGTTCCGTTGCGACAGTTTCAAGCCGCTGATCATCTGTCGAGGGCCCATCCGCAAGGAGGCGATGGATGTTTTTGCAGAGATGGGCATCGATGGTTACGGTATTTTGTTGTCCGAGAAGGACTCAATCGTTTATCGCGGTGCGCTTGCGCCCGAGTTGAGAACCCTTACCGACCCTAATCGCGTGCACCGGGTCCCGGACTACAGTGGGGCTACCAAACACGAGCGCGAACAGCGCATACGCGACATTATCAGCATCGCGCGGGCCCACGGTTACAACGCGATATTCGCGGGCTATGGTTTCATGGCTGAGGATGAGCAAATGGTCGCCGCTATGGAGGCCGCGGGGCTTAATTTTATTGGCCCCTGCTCACGAACGGTGCGTCAGGCGGGACTAAAGGATGAGGCCAAGCGGACAGCTTTGCGCGCAGGCGTGTCGGTGACGCCAGGCATCGACAATGGCACAACCCTGACAGTGCTGGGAAAGTATCCTGATCGCGACGCGCTGCTGGCGTTGGTTGCTGACAAGGGCCTTGAGCTGGAGGGGGTCCCGGATCCGAATGAGGATCTGGACGGACTTGCTGAAAGAATTTTGGCTGCGAGCTACCGCAAGGGCATTGATCTTTACACCATTGACGAACTTGGCGAGACCTTGACGCAAGCGGTGCTGAAGATGACCGCACAATATCCGCAGAATCGCGTAAGACTCAAGGCGATTGGCGGTGGCGGAGGCAAGGGCCAGAGAATCGTTCCTCTGGGCGAGGCTGCACGAACCCCCGAGTTGGTGCGAGAAATTCTGAACGAAGTCAAGACGACCGGCGTAGGCGATAATAAAAACGTCTTAGTTGAGCTCAATATCGAAACAACCCGCCATCAGGAAATTCAGGTGATTGGGAACGGGGATTGGTGCATCACATTGGGTGGTCGTGACTGCTCCTTGCAAATGCATGAACAGAAATTGCTCGAGGTGTCTGTCACTCGCGAATCGCTGTTAGCGGCCGAAGCGCGAGCGCGACAGGCTGGTAACGAGGAGGAAATGGCGGTTCTGGCGCAGGACGTGATTACGCTGGATGCGATGGAGACGGAGGCCGCAAGGTTTGGCGAGGCTGTAGGCCTTGATTCGGTGTCAACCTTTGAATGTATCGTCGACAGAGACCGGCATTTCTTCATGGAAATGAACACCCGGATACAGGTGGAGCATCGTGTATCGGAGCTCTGTTACGGCATGCGTTTCAGCAACCCGGATGACCCAAAGGACAGTTTTGTGGTCGAGTCTCTGGTCGAGGCGATGGTGCTGCTGGCAATGCATGGACCAAAGCTGCCCAAGCCGGAGAGGGTGCCGCGTCTACCGGACAGTCTCGAAGCTCGCCTTAACGCGACTAACGACGCGCTGCAACCCAGTGCCGGCGGCATCGTACAGTTTTGGTCCGATCCGATTGAGGGTGAAATCCGCGACGATCAGGGGATTAGCCTGCACAACCCCGATACCGATGTGTTTATGAATTACACACTCGCAGGCGCATATGATTCCAACATAGCGCTGCTGTTGACGATAGGAGACAGTCGCGAAGCAGCCTATGAGCAAATGGCCGAGGTGTTGAGAGCGACCCGGCTGCGGGGTAAGGACCTGCAGACCAATCTTGCCTTCCACTACGGCCTCGTACAGTGGTTTTTGGGGCGCACGGTCAATGCGCGACCTACGACGCAATTTATCGTTCCCTATCTGACCGCGGTCGGAGAGCTGGCACAGGAGGCGGGGCGAGTAGACGTGGATGTGGCATGGCGACTGTTTTGCAGTGCGCGCGTCGATGCGGCCGGTCAAGATAAAGCAGCAACGCGATCAATCCTTGCCGCGAAAGAGAGTTTGTTGCTGCGCCCGATCAAGCAATTGATGGCATCGCCACACTTGCTTTCGGGCTGGCTTAGCCTGAATCAAGCAGCGTTTCACTTTACCGACGGCCATTTTTCGTGGGCAGAAAATCCGATTGAAGTGTTGTCCGATACCTATCATTTTCTCCGGCTGGATTGGAGTGACCACTTGCCGGCTGCCAATATGATCTGGGACCACGACCTAGCCATATTGAGTGAAGCCGAGGATTTTTATGCAGAGCTCGGCACTCGCTTTGGCTGCGAGGATTGGCCCGCGGTGAAGAGTCTTCTCTCAGGGGCCGCTCCCGCGGCGGTTTCTGAGGGAGAGTGGAGCGCGGTTCTCTCCGCGCATCGCGGCTTTCAGGCCGGAATGGAAATTTTGGAGCTGCTGCCGTCAGTGGCGCGCTTTACCCGCTTCTACGATTTGGCAGTGAACAGTGATATGACCATTGCTCTCCCAGAGAGGCTTTTGGATTTGGATTACCAGAAGGCGATGTCTAAGTTCCTGGCTCCGCCGCCTGTTGCTAAGTCGGATGAGATTTTGGCCGAGAGTGGCGGTATGTTTTACGGCCGGGAAGCGCCCGATGCGCCTATCTATGTAGAGCCAGGCCATCATTTTGAGGTCGGGGAGCCGCTCTATATCGTTGAGGTGATGAAGATGTTTAATAAGGTGCTCGCACCCTTTTCCGGCACCGTTGATGAGGTGTTGGTTGAGGGCGATGGCGTCATCATCGCCAAAGGGCAGCAGCTGTTCAAAGTGACCCCCGACGAGAAAGTGGAGGTGCTTTCCGAGAAGGAGATCTCAGCCGTTCGATCACAGCACACCGCAGAGCTGGTAAAGCTCTTCATATAAAGTGGTTTACAGGAAATAATCCGATGATTACTGCGCTCGACCATATCGCCATCGCGGTACCCGACCTTGAAAAAGCCGTGACCCGATTCCTGACAGATTTTGGCCTGCAGCATGAGGGTAACGAGGTTGTCGAGGCCGCGCAGACGATGACGGCTTTTTTTAGCGTACCCAAGACCCATATTGAGTTGGTCCATCCGCTGGATGGAGGGGGACCGATCGCGACCTACTTGGAGAAAAAGGGGGGTGGCATCCACCACTTATGTTTTCGAACAGATGATATCGATGCAGATGTGGCGCGACTGCGAGCAAAGGGCTACCAATTTACCAGTGACGGGCCGACGCGCGGGGCACATGGTGCGCGCGTGATCTTTATTCACCCCAAAAGTTGCGATGGCGTCCTGATCGAGCTGTCGCAACCAGCAGAGGGCACAAAATGAGTGTGTACGACCCGGATTCTGCAACTCTAGCTGCCTGGGGCGAGTTGGTAGAGAAGCAAAGTAAGGGGCTGAAGCCCAAAGATTTCACCTGGCATACGCCAGAGGATATCCCGCTGAAAGCGCTATACACGGCCGACGACCTCGAGGGTTTGCCCTATACCGATACGCTACCCGGTATATCCCCTTACATACGAGGCCCGCAGGCGACGATGTATGCGGGACGCCGTTGGACAATACGACAGTACGCGGGGTTTTCTACGGCGGAGGCGTCCAACGCCTTCTACCGAAAATCATTGGCGGCAGGTGGCCAGGGTATTTCAGTGGCGTTCGATCTAGCCACGCATCGTGGTTACGATTCGGATCATCCAAGAGTCTCAGGTGACGTGGGCAAAGCGGGGGTTGCAGTGGATTCCGTAGAGGATATGAAGATCCTCTTTGACGGTATTCCGCTTGATCAGGTGTCGGTATCCATGACCATGAACGGGGCGGTGCTACCCGTTCTCGCAGGCTACATAGTTGCTGCAGAGGAGCAGGGAGTCGACCAGTCATTGCTGTCCGGAACCATTCAGAATGACATTCTGAAAGAGTTTATGGTCCGCAACACCTACATCTACCCCCCCGCGCCCAGCATGCGGATCATCGGCGATATCATTGCCTATTGCTCAGCGAACCTGCCCAAGTTCAACACGATTTCGATTTCTGGGTATCACATGCAGGAGGCCGGTGCTAACACCGCGCTGGAACTCGCTTATACCCTGGCTGACGGTAAGGAATACATCCAGACCGCGATTGCAGCAGGTCTTCAGATAGATGATTTTGCGCCCCGGTTGAGTTTTTTCTGGGGGATTAGCATGAATTTTTACATGGAAATCGCCAAGATGCGTGCGGCGCGGCTGCTTTGGGCCGAGATCGTGGATGAGTTTGCGCCGAGCAACCCCAAGAGTGGCATGCTGAGGACCCATTGCCAGACGTCTGGGTGGTCACTGACTGAGCAAGATCCCTATAACAACATTGTTCGCACGACGATTGAGGCGATGGCAGCCGTCTTTGGTGGTACCCAGTCATTACACACCAACGCGTTGGATGAAGCTATCGCTTTGCCGTCAGACTTCGCCGCGAGAATCGCGCGTAACACTCAGCTGATCCTGCAGGAAGAAACAGGCATTGGGCAGGTGGTAGACCCGTGGGGCGGCTCATATATGATGGAGCAGCTTACGCATGACATGGCGGAGAAAGCACGGAAGCTCATTCAGGAAATCGACCAGCTCGGCGGTATGGCGAAGGCTATTGAGAGCGGTTTGCCAAAGCTTAGGATCGAAGAGGCTGCGGCGAAGAAGCAAGCTCGGATCGATCGGGGCGAAGACGTCATAGTCGGAGTCAATAAGTTTCGTGTGGATGAGCAAGACGAAGTCGATATTTTAGAGATCGATAACGATCAGGTGCGCGATGCGCAGCTTGCACGTTTATCAAAAATTCGGGAAGCACGAGACGATGCCACGGTGAGCGCAGCGCTTGATGCACTCACACAGGCGGCAGAGTCTAGCAGCGGCAATCTGCTTGCACTCGCCATCGATGCGACTCGCTGTCGAGCTACAGTAGGAGAAATATCCGACGCTTTGGAGAGGTCTTTTGGCCGTTTTGTGGCTAATGCGCAAACCGTCTCGGGTGTTTATGGCGCCGCGTTCAGGGACGACGACGACTGGGAGGGTATCTCTATGGATATCGATGCGTTTGTTGAGCGCCACGGTCGCCGGCCGCGAATGTTGGTCGCCAAGATGGGTCAGGATGGCCATGATCGCGGGGCAAAAGTGGTTGCCACAGCATTTGCCGATGTGGGCTTCGATGTGGATCTGTCTCCCATGTTTTCCACCCCGGAAGAGGTGGCTCGGCAAGCCATTGAAAATGATGTTCACGTTGTCGGAGCCTCATCGCTGGCCGCGGGCCATAAAACTTTGGTGCCTCAGTTGATTGGCGCACTCAAGAAGCAGGGTGCCGAAGAAATCATTGTCATTGCCGGTGGCGTGATTCCGCAGCAGGATTACGCTTTTCTTGAAGATCAAGGTGTGGCCTTAATCTTCGGACCTGGCACGCCCATTCCGGAAGCGGCACGAAAAGTCCTCGATGCAGTCAACGCCAAAAGCTGAAGCCATTCTGGCTGGCGACCGGCGCGCCCTCGCTAAAGCTATCACCTTAGTTGAAAGTCAGCGGGCCGAGGACCGTGCTGCAGCGCAGAATTTGTTGAATGCTGTGTTACCTCACACGGGCGCAAGCATCAGAGTGGGCGTGACGGGCGTTCCGGGTGTGGGTAAATCAACTTTTATCGAGTCCTTTGGTCAGCACGTGATCGATCAGGGGCACCGCTTGGCTGTTCTGGCTGTTGATCCCAGCTCACCCGTGGCAGGGGGATCCATCCTCGGAGACAAAACGCGTATGGAAAAATTGTCGCGTTCTGAGGCTGCTTTTATCAGGCCATCTCCGGCGGGTCGCGCACTGGGGGGGGTCGCCTTCAAAACGAGGGAGTCGCTTCTCCTGTGCGAGGCTGCGGGTTTTGATGTGATTCTGGTGGAGACAGTCGGGGTCGGGCAGTCAGAACATCAAGTTGTGGGAATGGTGGATTTTTTCCTGTTGCTGATGCTGCCTGGCGGCGGGGATGAACTGCAGGGGATCAAGAAAGGTATTCTAGAGCTCGCAGACGCCATTGTGGTAAATAAGGCCGACGGAGAAAGCGAGACGCTGGCGCGGATCACTCAGCAGCACTACCGGGGCGCTATGTCGTTGTTGAATCATGGCGACGTGTGGGAGCCGAGCGTGATGATGTGCTCGGCACTCAAAGGAACCGGTATTGATTCGATCTGGCAGACCATCTGTGAATATCGGAGGATTGCTGATGAGAAAGGCACGTTTGATCAAGCAAGGGCAGATCAGAACTTGGCCTGGATGCGCCAGCTGATTGATGAATTGTTGCGTACTTCGCTCGCGCAGCACCCAGCTGTGCGAGCTGCTCTCCCGGAAATCGAGGCTGCTGTGATCAATGCCAGGCAAACCCCTCTGGCGGCGGCAGAGGCAGTTCTGGAACTGTCTCGAGGATGACTTGCCCACCATGAGCGATCGAGTACCGGAGTGAGCCCTGAGTCGCTTGATCCCGACCTGGCGGAGCCATTGCGGAATACTCTGGTTCCGATTTGTGGCCCATGTTTCGGGGCGGACGAGATGCGCCGTGTCGATGCGCTGGTCGCGGCAGACCAGTGCCTCACAGATTTTCAGCTGATGCAGCTAGCTGGTACTGCAGCCTTTCGGCGCTTGCGCCAGCTGTGGCCATCGGCAAAGCGCATTGGCGTGTTATGTGGGACAGGCAACAACGGTGGAGACGGCTGGGTCATCGCCAAGTTGATCCATGAGGCGGGCCTTGACTGTCAGACTTTTCTACTCGGTTGCCAAGACCGTATCGAGGGTACGGCACGGGAAGCATTTAATGCGTGGCGATGCACGACGGGACATGAGCCATCGAGCGCTGCTGATTTTTGCGCGACGGATCGGGGTGCGCTTCCTTATGAGGTGTTAGTCGATGCGTTGGTGGGCATTGGCATGAATGATGAAGTCCGGGAGTCGTTCAATGAGCTGGTAGCCAGTATTAATTGCGCCAAGCGGCCTGTGCTCTCACTTGACGCGCCGAGCGGGCTCAATACCGATACCGGGGGGGTTGCCTCTGAGGTGGTAAAGGCGACAGTCACGGTCACTTTTATTGCCCCCAAGCCGGGATTGCTCACTGGCAGCGCACGGGATGCAGTGGGTGAGTTGCTGTTGGAGCGTTTGGAGGCAAGCGCGCACATTCTTGAGCAGGGCCGAAGCACCGCGGTATGTCTCGCGAGGGAATTGCCGGCGAGTTTGACTAAGCCGCGTGCCGTTGCTGCGCACAAGGGACATTTTGGTCACGTGTTGGTGGTCGGCGGCAATACGGAGATGGGCGGGGCGGCTATCCTCGCTGCAGGTGCAGCGCTGCGAAGCGGGGCGGGACTGGTTACCCTCGCCACTCGGGCAGAGCACGTGTCGGCCGCCCTCGCTCGACATCCTGAAGCGATGGTGATTGACATCAGCGTTCCAGACCGTCTTCCCCAGATTATTGAGCGTGCCTCCGTTGTCGTAGTGGGTCCCGGGTTGGGGCAGGATGATTGGGCACAGGCGTGCTTGGATTATGTCCTCAAGAGCAGTTTGCCCTTGGTGATTGACGCAGATGCCATTAACTTGATCGCCCAGCAGGGGCCGCTGCCCGCAGGAAATAGCTTGCGGATCCTTACCCCTCACCCTGGCGAAGCAGCGCGATTGGCTGGTTGCTCTGTGGCTACGATTGAATCTGATCGCCTTGGTTGGTGTGCATCTTTGGCCAAGCAATGGTCCAGTGCGGTCATTTTGAAAGGGGCGGGCACGATCGTTGATTCTGGTGAGGAGGGGCGGGTGCCCCGAATTTGCAATGCTGGCAATCCCGGCATGGCAACCGGGGGGATGGGTGACGTATTGGCCGGTCTGCTGGGAGGTCTGTTGGCACAGGGCCATACTATTTCTGATGTGGCGGAGGGTGCAGTGCTCGCGCACGCTATGACAGGTGACATCGCTTGGCGAGAACATGGTATTGGCTTGACTGCTAGTGATTTACTGAACGGCCTGGGGAGTGTTTTGACACCTGAAAACAAAGGGGGGGAAGAGTGTGCATCGCTTTCGCGTTAACAGGTTGATGCGTCGGAACTGGATGCCGAATACGTTATCGTCGCGGGTTCATACCCGCTAAGTCATAACCACGACATGAGAATCTCTCTAGGCTCGTATCGATCCGGGTCGCACCTTCACCCTTGACCATGCCGCTTAGGCAGGGCAAGGCTCAAGGGCCCCCTGAAGCAGAAGCGCGTCGAGGAGCTCTGGGTAATTTGCTGACAGATCAGCAACTAAGAGCTCCCCACCGCTGCAGAGTGCTACCAACGCCTCCAGAGCGGTTTTGGGGATGCGAAAGGCCTCTCCGGCGATGAATACATCAATATATTCGCCGTATTCTGACCAGGCCACGCAGTTAATAGATACGAGCCGGGCAGCCTGATCTGGGTGAGCCAGGGCGCTGGGGGTTAAGGTATCTTCCATGTCGATTTTTTGTTCTGTCACAACTTCCCCAAACCAACGCAGATTGTCCAGGGCCTCACTGGCATTGGCGATCGCATCTCGAGCGTTGGCAAGGTGAGCCTCAGTAATTTCGCCTGGCCTGCAGGGCACCGAGACCGAATGCCCGTCTTCGAGCAAAGTTGTCTGGGCTAAACGGTCCAGAATCGAGTCCGCGCGTCTTGCGATTAAATCAGAGATAGCGGGGGCTCTAAAACCAAATGAATAGGTCATGCATGCCCCTCGTGCAACGCCCCAATGCGCCAGGCCCGGCGGAACGTAAAGGACGTCACCCGTCTTCAATATGTAGGTCTCGGTGGGTTCAAATTCCGCAATGAGGCTGAGGCCTTCTGTGTTCATTTGCGGCGTGTTGCCGTCGCATATCGGGCCAATACGCCACTCCCTCTCTCCCAGGCCTTGCAGCAGAAAAACATCATACCGGTCAAAATGGGGGCCAACCCCGGCGCCGTCTACAGCATAGCTGACCATGACGTCGTCGAAGCGCCAGGTAGGCAGAAGCGAGAGGTGGGGATACAGCGCGCGCACGCCCTCGTGCCATTGGTCCACGTTCTCCACGAGCAGGGTCCACGTGCCACCGCTTTGGAAATCTTTTGCCGAGAAGGGCCCGTCGGTTTTTTGCCATACGCCATGGTCACAATGTATCAATCGGCTGGATACCGCGGGCTCCAACGCAAGCCCAGCCAGCTCTTCTGGACTCAGTGGCGAGGTAAAGTTAGGTACTGCCTGTGGCAAGAGCAAGGGCCTCTGCTGCCAATATGTCTCGAGAAACTCTGCGTGGGAGAGGGGTAATTTCATTTTATCGCTGTCGGCGGGGGCATTGACTCAATTCGCGTTTTTATTGATGTCTCTCGCCAACTCCTCCGCGTAACCAAGATAGGTGCCAGGAGTGAGAGCCAGCAGTCTTTCTTTCGCTTCCCCGGGTATTTCAAGCGCCTCTATGAATGCCTTCATGGTGTCCGCATCGAGGCTTCGGCCTCGAGTGAAGGCTTTGAGTTTCTCGTATGGCTCGGACACGCCGTACCGTCTCATCACGGTTTGAACAGCCTCTCCTATGACTTCCCAGGAAGAATTCAGGTCAGCCATCATGGGTTCTGACGCCACTTCGAGCTTATCGATGCCGCGCTGCAGAGAGCTGACGGCTAGGAGCGCATATCCCAATGCTACGCCCATGTTGCGAAGCACCGTGCTGTCGGTCAGGTCTCGCTGCCACCGGCTGATCGGCAAATTTTGCGATAAATGCGAGAGGAGGGCGTTGGACAGACCAAAATTACCTTCTGCATTTTCGAAGTCGATGGGGTTCACTTTATGGGGCATCGTCGAAGAACCCACCTCTCCCTCAACGATCTTTTGCTTGAAGTAACCCAAGGAGATGTAGGACCAGACATCTCTCGCAAAATCAATGAGGATGGTGTTGAGTCTGGCAAGCCCGTCGAAGTATTCCGCCATGTAGTCGTGGGGTTCGATCTGCGTGGTGTAGGGATTCCATTCGAGATTCAGCGACTTCACGAATGCTTCTGAAACGGTGGGCCAATCGACCTCTGGGTACGCTGCTCGGTGTGCGTTGTAGCTCCCGACCGCGCCATTTAATTTGCCTAGCGGTTTGATTTGGTCAACGATACCTAGCTGGCGTCGTAGCCGAGCTGCGACATTAGCGATTTCTTTCCCAAGGGTTGTGGGCGTTGCTGATTGGCCGTGGGTGCGGGATAACATCGGTTGACGAGCCTGCTCTTCAGCGAGTGCAAGCAGACGAGATAGCACGGCCTGGTATCCCTCCCTCATAACCTGATGGCCATCTTGAATCATGAGAGCATGAGAGAGGTTGTTGATGTCCTCGCTGGTACAGGCAAAATGAATGAACTCACCGATATCGGCCAGTTCCTTATTGCCCGATATCGCTTGCTTCAGGGCATACTCTACCGCTTTGACATCGTGGTTTGTTGTAGCTTCGATTTCCTTGACGCGTTGGGCAGCCTCTTCGTTAAACGTATCGAGTATGTCGTCGAGCCAGTGGGCCGCGTCGGCACTCAGTTCGGGTACTTCCGGTACACCCGGTGCGCAGGCCAAGGCTTTTAGCCAGGCAATCTCGACCACGACGCGGCGCCTGATAAGGCCATATTCAGAATAAATATCTCTGAGTGGATCGAGCTTCTGCCGATATCGACCATCAAGTGGAGACAGTGCTGTGAGGGCGGTATGTGTCATGAATCTCTGCCTGACTAGCGAGACACTGAGTTTATCATGTGGCTTGTGTGTCAGAGCGGTGCTGCGCGTTAAAAAGACTTTATGGCGCGTGTGTGGCAGCCAGCGTCAATGCACCGTGCCCACCTCCATGGCCAGCCGTGCTGCGGTCGCTCTGATTGCCCCCCTGCTCATCATCAACTTGAAGCGCGAGCCCCCGAGCTGACGCCACAGGAAGGCGGCTCGAACACCGCATAACAGCAGCGAGCGCACAAGATCCGCAACGCGCGGATTATTAAGATGTTGGGCGCTGCCTGTGACCTTTATGCGGTAGGGAAGATTGCTTAGTGTGTCTTGATAGGTAGATGAAATATTAGAGCTTAAGTCATTAATATTGCTGGAGAAGTTCTCTGCCTTGTAAGCGGTATGTTTCAGTCTTGAGTGAACGATCTGGAGGAGGTCATCGCGGCGGGCAAACCGTTTTTCCAGCTGCAATATAGCCAGCATGTAGCGAAGGGTGTCGGCTGCAGAGGGATCTTGTGATACGCGCAAGCAGGTGGAGAGTTGCTCAAGTCCAAGCCTTACTCCCTGTATGGTACCGAATACCTCCTCAACTTCGTCCGGCTCAAAGCAAAATAGTGAGTGAATCGAAGCCTCTACAAATGGTGTCGGCCAACTGCCTGTTTTTGCGGCCAAATCAACAATTCGTGCCGCCTGTGCGACCCCGGCCAAAGCGAGGGTTTGCTGTTCTCGCAGAGATCGATCGGTCACACAGCCGCCTCAATAATGCCGCCGCCAAGGCAGAGATCACCATTATACAAGACTACCGATTGACCTGGTGTGATCGCACGCTGCGCCGAATCAAAGGTGATCGTGTAGCCAGCCCCGCCTTGAGTCACGAGGCAAGGCTGGTCAGGCTGCCGGTAGCGAATCTTGGCGTGACAGCGAAAGGACCTCGCCGGTGCCTCACCACTGATCCAGAATATCTCGGAGGCCGTCAATTGGTGTTTTAGCAGCGCCGGGTGGTCATTACCTTGAGCCACGATCAGCGTGTTGTTAGGGATGTCTTTTTCAACAACATACCAAGGGGCCTCGGGGTGGTTTGAGAGTCCCCCAATCCCCAGGCCTTGCCGCTGCCCGATGGTGTGATACATCAACCCCTCATGCTGCCCTAGTGTCTCGCCTTGATGAGAGAGTACGGGACCCGGTTGCGTGGGCAGATACTGCTTGAGAAAGTCTCTGAAGCGTCTCTCACCAATGAAGCAAATCCCCGTGCTGTCTTTTTTCCTCGCATTGAGAAATCCGGCCTCAGCGGCCCGTTCTCTCACATATTGCTTGCTCAGAGCGCCCAGCGGAAAGAGGCTTCTACGCAGCGCGTGGTGGTCGACCTGATGGAGAAAGTAGCTTTGATCTTTTTTGCTGTCCAAGCCCTTTTTAAGACAGGTTTTGCCATTGAGCGCGCCGGTCTGCGCATAGTGCCCTGTTGCGATGAGATCGGCATCAAGGTGGGCCGCGTAGTCCAAAAAGGCGCGAAATTTAATTTCGCGATTGCAGAGGATGTCAGGATTAGGGGTTCTGCCGGCACCATACTCCCTAAGGAAATGCGCGAACACATCATCCCAGTACTCCGCAGCAAAATTCGCGCTGTGGAGGTGCACGCCAAGGGTATCCGCTACGGCTTGCGCATCTGCCAGATCCTCTCTTGCCGTGCAATATTCGGTGCCGTCGTCCTCCTCCCAATTCTTCATAAAGAGGCCTTCGACGTGATATCCAGCCTCCAGCAGCAGCATCGCCGCGACTGATGAGTCCACACCACCCGACATGCCAACGATGACCTTTGGCTTAACTGTCTTTGCGCGGGCGTTCACAGATTTTCCGGCATAGAGGGGAGATTCATGGTCAAAAGCATGCTGTTTGGGCGCGATATGATCAACGCTTTAGAGGTCAGCATCAACCCAACAATACTCGCCAGACCCTAAATTGCCCAATGTCCATGAACCCACCGCTACGCGTACCAGTCTCAGCGTGGGATAGCCCGCAGCGGCCGTCATTCTGCGCACCTGCCTGTTGCGACCCTCCGTGATGCTCAGTTCGACCCAAGAGTCAGGCACTGACTTTCTTTGCCGAATAGGGGGCGTTCGTTCCCAGAGCGCTGGAGCAGGCAACATGCGTGCCCGGCAGGGACGGGTGGGTCCATCTTTGAGTATCAGGCCGTCAGACAGCACATTGCAGGCGGTCGTATCTATTTCACCCTCCACCTGAACCCAGTAGGTTTTCCAGTGTCCGTGGCGTGGGTGGGCAATTTTTTGCTGAATAACCCCGTTGTCTGTGAGTATCAACAGCCCCTCGGAGTCGAAGTCGAGACGGCCTGCGGGACGAAACCCCGGGGCTGAGAGATAGTCTGCCAGCGTCGAACGAGGTTTCTGGGGTCGCTCACGGTCGGAAAATTGACTCAGCACCTCGAACGGTTTGTTGAAGAGAATCAGTTTTGCCATCCGTATAGTGTGCCGCATTTGGTGTTAAAATAACGAAACCGCCGCACTCAGCATGCAAACCCCTCCGAGCAGGGGCGAGGCGGAGCTGTGCAATGCCTCTAATATGAGGTGCACATTTTGTTTTTCTGGGGGAATTCCAACATGGCATACCAGCACATCAAAGTACCTGATACCGGCGACATGATTGTGGTCAATGACGACAACAGTCTCTCGGTTCCCGATAATCCGATCATTCCCTATATCGAGGGGGACGGCATTGGCGTTGACATCTCTCCTGTCATGATTGCCGTGGTCGACGCGGCGGTAGCAAAAGCTTACGACGACGCTAGGAAGATTTCGTGGATGGAGATTTACACTGGTGAGAAGGCTGCCGAGTTGTACGACGGGGACTGGTTTCCCGAGGAGACGTTGGAGGCGATAAAAACCTATGGTGTGGCAATCAAGGGCCCTCTGACGACTCCTGTCGGCGGTGGATTCCGGTCTCTGAATGTGGCGCTGCGTCAGGAATTGGATCTTTACACCTGTCTTAGACCAGTGCGGTGGTTTGAAGGTGTTCCGTCTCCGGTAAAAAAACCAGGCGACTGCAACATGGTGATATTCCGGGAAAATTCAGAGGATATTTATGCCGGTATTGAGTACCAAGCGGGCACCGAGGAAGCGCAGAAAGTCGTTGATTTTATTATCAACGAGATGGGCGCAACTAAGATCCGTTTCCCCCAGAATGTTGGCATTGGTATCAAACCTGTTTCGGCAGAGGGCACCCAACGGCTTGTCCGCAAAGCCATCCAGTACGCGATTGATCAGGATCTCTCCTCGGTAACACTGGTTCATAAAGGCAACATTATGAAGTTTACGGAGGGCGCCTTCCGCGATTGGGGATACGAACTTGCTCAGGAGGAATTTGGTGGAGAACTCCTTGATGGTGGCCCATGGGTGAGCATTAAAAACCCCCGCACCGGCTCCGATATTGTGGTGAAGGACGTCATTGCCGACGCCATGTTGCAGCAAGTGCTCACCAGACCCAGAGATTACAGCGTGGTGGCGACCCTGAATCTCAATGGCGACTATTTATCCGACGCGCTTGCGGCTCAGGTGGGTGGTATCGGCATTGCGCCTGGCGCCAACTTGTCGGATACCGTAGCACTTTTCGAGGCTACCCATGGGACTGCACCGAAATATGCAGGGCAGGACAAGGTGAATCCCGGATCACTCATCCTGTCGGCGGAAATGATGCTGCGGCACCTGGGTTGGAACGAGGCAGCCGATCTCATTATTGCGGGCATGAACGGTGCCATTCAGGCGAAGACCGTGACCTATGACTTCGAGCGGCTGATGGAGGGCGCTACATTGGTGTCGTGTTCCGCATTTGGAGAGGCGGTCATCGCCAAAATGTAGGCTTCCATGCTGCCAAGAGAGCCCGCCATGCCGCGGGCTTTTTTTATTTTGAAGAAAGTCGATGTCCACTGCGATGCTCGCTCGGTGTGGCGGGACAAATAAAAAAGCCTGCAAAGCGACTCTTTGGGACGCTCAAATTGTTGTCTGGTGGATTATACTGAGTAGATGAACGAGAGGCCCCCACATGTCATTGCATCCTCAGGCGTCCGCTGTGGCCCAGCTTCTGAGGATGGGGACGACCGCGATGATGGCGGTGTAGCGGTAGCGCCGGCCAAGCCGAAGCTTAAGAAGCCGCCGCTTTATCGCGTGATCTTGCTCAATGACGATTACACGCCCATGGAATTCGTTGTTTTTGTGCTGGAACAGTTTTTTAGCATGAATCGCGAAAAGGCGACGCAGGTGATGCTGGCGGTCCATACTCAGGGCAAGGGCGTATGTGGCACATACACTCAAGATATCGCAGAGACAAAAGCGGAACAGGTTAACCAGAGTGCTCGTGACAGCGGTCATCCGTTGTTATGTGAAGTTGAGCCATCCACCGATGACGAGGACTAGTTGAATGCTGAGCAAAGAGCTCGAAAATACGCTCAATGAGACTTTCCGTACCGCGCGCGCGCGGCGGCATGAATTCATCACGGTCGAGCACCTGCTGCTGGCATTGCTCGATGACGGGGCTGCGGTCTCTGTGTTGGGCGCCTGCCAGGTCGATCTGGAAGAATTGCGGGGCGAGTTGATCGAGTTTATTGATTCAACGACGCCGCTGTTGTCTGACAGCGATGATGGAAGGGATACGCAGCCCACACTGGGTTTCCAGAGGGTGTTGCAGCGAGCGGTCTTTCACGTCCAGAGTTCTGGCAAGCAAGAAGTGACCGGTGCAAATCTACTCGTAGCAATTTTCTCCGAGCAGGAATCACAAGCCGTGTACTTCCTCAAATCACAAAACATTTCGCGCCTCGACGTGGTCAACTTCCTCACACATGGTATCGGCAAAGATGGCGAGGAGGATACGGACTCTGGAGACGCCTTATCCGGCGCGGAAGAGGGCGCCGAGAGTCAGGAGAAGCGACCACTCGATGCGTATTCCACCAATCTCAATGTTGAAGCAGAGGCCGGTAATATTGACCCCTTGATTGGCAGATTGAAGGAGGTTGAACGTGTCGCGCAGATACTGGCGCGTCGTCGCAAGAACAATCCGCTACTCGTTGGTGAGTCTGGCGTTGGTAAGACAGCGATTGCCGAAGGATTGGCGAAAATGATCGTCGACGGCGAAGTGCCTGAAACGCTCAAAGAGGCGGTTGTCTACTCTCTGGATCTGGGAGCCTTGTTGGCTGGCACCAAGTATCGCGGGGATTTTGAGAAGCGCTTGAAGGGGCTGCTGGCTAATTTGAGCGAGAACGATCACGCCATTCTCTTTATTGACGAAATTCACACCATTATCGGTGCCGGCGCAGCGTCGGGAGGGGTGATGGATGCCAGTAATCTCCTCAAGCCGTTGCTGGCATCCGGAAAAATGCGTTGCGTTGGCTCTACTACCTATGCGGAATACCGGGGGATCTTTGATAAGGACAAAGCCCTCAGCCGTCGTTTTCAGAAAGTCGACGTGCCTGAGCCGTCTGTGGAAGAGGCTTACAAGATTCTCAAAGGGCTTAAGTCTCGTTTTGAGGCGCACCATAAGCTGCGCTATACCGACAAGGCGTTGCGCGTCGCCTCCGAGATGGCTGCGCGCTATATCACCGACCGTTTTCTGCCCGACAAGGCTATAGATGTTATCGATGAGGCTGGGGCGTTTCAGCAGCTGCAAGCCCCCAGCAAGCGAAAGAAGGTGCTGGGCCCGACCGATATCGAAGCAGTAGTGGCCAAGATTGCGCGTATTCCCCCGAAAACCGTTAGCAGCGACGACAAAGAGTTGCTTGGCAAGCTTGAGGGCAATCTCAAGATGACCGTTTTCGGACAGGATAACGCAGTAGCGCAAATGGTCAGTGCGATAAAGCTGGCGCGCGCGGGGCTCCGCGGCGGTCACAAACCGATCGGATCCTTCTTGCTGGCGGGTCCTACGGGTGTGGGTAAGACTGAGCTGACCCGGCAGCTGGCCCTGCAAATGGGGCTGGAACTGCTGCGGTTCGACATGTCCGAGTACATGGAGCGTCATACCGTGTCCCGGTTGATCGGCGCCCCCCCGGGCTACGTGGGATTTGATCAAGGTGGCCTGTTGACCGATGCAGTCACTAAGCATCCTCACTGTGTGGTGCTGCTCGATGAGATTGAGAAAGCGCATCCAGAAGTCTTCAATCTGCTACTGCAGGTGATGGATCATGGCACGCTGACTGACAACAATGGCCGTAAAGCGGATTTCAGAAATGTGATTTTGGCGATGACGACCAACGCTGGAGCGGAGAATGTGAGTCGTCGGTCGATCGGCTTTTCGATGCAGGACCACTCCACCGACTCGATCGAAGCGATCAATAGGACCTTTACGCCTGAGTTTCGCAATCGCCTTGATGCGATAGTGCCTTTTGGCCCGCTGGGTGAAGACGTGATTCTGACGGTGGCTGACAAGTTCCTGACTGAATTGCAGACCCAGCTGGATGAGCGACAGGTGGTAATCGAGGTGGATGAAGAGGCAAGGCTTTGGTTAGTTGAGAAGGGCTACGATGCCACGATGGGTGCCCGCCCGATGGAGAGAGTGATTCAGGAGCACATTAAGAAGCCACTGGCTGATATGGTGTTGTTCGGTGCTCTAATGAAGGGCGGGGTCGCAGCCGTCACTGTCAATGCAGATCGCTCGGGGCTTTCACTAGAGGCGGAAGTCGAGACGGAATCGCCCGTGGAAGCGTGATCCAATTCGCACTGCACGCGGATAGGCCTCTCCGGGCCGTTAAATATGCGGCGGCGCCCGCGGTATCGTCGAGGGTTTAGACTGGCGCCCTGAACCTACCGTTCACGGTACGTGATGCGGCCCTTGGTCAGGTCGTATGGAGTAAGCTCTACTCGAACCTTGTCTCCGGTCAAAATCCGGATGTAGTTTTTGCGCATCTTGCCGGAAATGTGCGCCGTGACTACGTGATCGTTCTCGAGTTTCACGCGGAAGGTAGTGTTTGGGAGAGTGTCAATGATCTCGCCCTCCATCTCGATCTGGTCTTCTTTTGCCATTCAGGCTCTGCCTCAAGCTACATAACGGGCGGCACTGTATCGAAAAGTGCGTGGCGAGGAAAGCGCCAATCGCCCCATAATCTCACTCGCCGCCACGATCGGGCTCGAGCAGGTTTACGAGGGCGGTGGTATCGAGTGCTCCCGTTTGCTCAGTTTTTTGTTGCTGCCATTGCCCATCGATAAACAATTCAAGGGGCGTGAAGTTGGACTTATACGACATCTTGCGGCAACCATCGATCCAGTAACCCAGGTAGACGAACGGCAGCCCCATCGCCTTCGCTTCGCTTATTTGCAGAAGAACGGCCTCTGTACCCAGACTCCGGTGAGGTTGATCTGGGTCAAAAAAAGTATAAATTGCGGCCAGCCCATCGAGCATTTTGTCTGCAACGGTCACTGCTACGAGGCGGTTACCCTGATAGAGCCGGTAATAGCTTGCACACCCCAGTCCGTCATTGAGGAAAGATTCATATTGATCCCTCTGCGGTGGATACATATCACCATCTGGGTGTCGTGATTCGATGTAATACCGGTAGAGAGAGAACGCCTCGCCATCATCGATAGAATTGGATATGTCCACTCGTAAATCACTGTTCTTGCGCCTGATGCGCCGATGCGAGCGTCGCGGGTCGAATTCGTTCACGCGGACGCGCGAGGCGATACAGGCGTTGCAACGAGAGCAGTGAGGGCGGTATACGTGCTCGCCGCTTCGTCGAAAACCGAGCAATGACAGCTGCGTGTAGAGCTCTTGACTGAGCTTTTGTCTCGGGTCTACAAATAACGTGGTGGCTTCCTCGCCCTCCAGATACGAGCACCGGTGCGGAAAGGTCGTATAGACTTTAATTTCGCGCAGGGACGCTGTCATAAGAGGCTTGCAGCCTCATAGGGCAGAGGTGTACTGAGGCGCTCATTGACAGGTAGCACCCGCTCAGGAAGCAAGCAGGCCGGGTTTTGCAAAATTTCACTCATGGGTTCCTTTATAGCCTCCCGCAGGTATTTTTCAAAGTCCTTACGGGTAACAAGTGACGCGCCCAGAGATTCTAGGTGGGGGTTATGTACCTGGCAGTCAATCATTTCGATGCCATGCGCCATACACAGTCGCGCGAGCGCCACCAGCGCAACCTTCGAGGCATTGCTGGCGCGCGAGAACATGGATTCGCCAAAAAAAACGCGCCCAAGCATTAGCCCGTATAGGCCACCTATCAGAGTTTTGTCATCATAGATTTCTATGGAGTGAGCGACGCCAAGCGAGTGGAGATGTTGGTACGCTTGGCTCATTTCCTGGGTAATCCAGGTCCCCACCTCGTCTTGCTTTCTCGGCACGGAGGCGCAGCTAAGCAAGACCTGCTTAAAGTTCGTGTCGTAATGAATGCGCCAGCCGTTTTTTCTGATGGTCTTCTTCAGCGATTTGCTGACGTGCAGCTCGGCTGGCCGAATGATCATTCTGGGGTCTGGCGTCCACCACAGCATCTCTCGATCGGATTCAAACCAAGGAAAAATGCCCTGCGCGTAAGCCCGCAAAAGCGTGTCCGCGGACAAATCACCCCCCGACGCAAGCAATCCGTTCGGTTCATCCAGTGCTTGTGAGGTAGGTGGGAACGGATTGTACAAAAACGATGGCCTAGTCGAGGGCGTCCAGATACTTTTCGGCATCCAATGCCGCCATACATCCAAAGCCCGCAGAGGTAATGGCTTGGCGATATACGTGGTCTGCTACGTCACCGGCCGCAAAGACACCTTCAACGCTGGTATGGGTTGCGGCACCCTCGGTCCCGGAATGAATGGTCACGTAGCCACCTACCATATCGAGTTGGCCCGCAAACAAATCGGTATTGGGTTTATGTCCGATAGCGATGAAGACCCCCGTGAGATCAATACATTGTGTTGCCTCCAGGTCGGTTGTGGAGCGCATCTGGATGCCAGTAACGCCTGTTTCGTCGCCGAGTACTTCGTCTAGCGTGTGATGCCAATGCGGTACCACTTTTCCTTCCTCAACCCTTTGCATCAGGCGGTCCTGAAGGATTTTTTCTGCGCGCAGGGTATCGCGCCGATGAACAAGGTGGACGGTTGAGCACAGATTGCTGAGATAGAGTGCCTCCTCTACCGCCGTATTCCCTCCACCGACCACGGCGACAGATTGGTTGCGATAGAAGAATCCGTCGCAGGTGGCGCAAGCGCTCACCCCCTTTCCCATGAAGGCGGATTCAGAGGGTAAGCCGAGATACTGAGCGGACGCTCCAGTGGCAATGATGAGGGCATCACAGGTGTAGTGGCTGGTGCCCTGCAGCGAAAATGGTCGCGACGACAGATTCACTGCTTCAATGTGATCAAAAACGACGCTTGCTTCAAGCCGCTCTACATGGGCCTGCATCTGTTGCATTAATTGTGGGCCCTGTAGATCATCAGTGCCGCCCGGCCAGTTTTCTACTTCAGTGGTCGTGGTGAGCTGACCACCTTGTTGCAGACCGGTAATGACAACCGGATTCAGATTGGCCCGGGCTGCGTATACCGCGGCGGTATAACCTGCAGGTCCTGATCCGAGAATCATCAGGCGATGATGCGTTGGGGTACTCATGAGTATGTTCCGTGATCGTTGAATAAGTCGCGGCAAGCGCGGTTGATACGTAAATTTGAGGTCAAAGCCGACGTTTAAATCGATCACGAAGTGTACCCGATTTCAGCACCTCCGTTGTTGGTAAACCCATGAATTTTCGAATGAATGCGCGGCGTTAAGGCGGTAAGGCTGTGCTAGCATACCAGTTTGATTAGGGTGCCGAGCGTGTGACGGCTAAGACGAAAATAGCGGCAACAGCTTCAGAGGGCGATGTGCCGATGGGTCGTCGGCGGCTACGCGACGTTTTGTTTATTGCCGTCAGCGCAGCGTGTGCATTCCTGCTCATGTCACTGGTTACCTACAGCGACCTCGACCCCGGCTGGTCCGCCAGTGGGATGGGGGGCGTAGTCCATAATCTCGGTGGTATCACGGGCGCTTTCATCGCTGACATCTTTTTCTCTTTAGTGGGTGCGGCCGCCCATCTATTGCCCCTGCTGCTCGCCTATCGCGCGATATCACTGCTTCTGGCTGAGGATCGCCACGAGCCTCTCGATTGGCAGTTGCTAGGGTTACGCGGGCTGGGGCTCATGCTCTTAGTTGTGGCTGCCACAGCGCTACTGGCGCTGAATGATAGCGGTGGCTCCGGTTTACCGCAGGGCGCTGGTGGCATTATCGGCGCAGCGATCGGAATGGGCTTCGATCAAGCATTCAACCCGGTAGGCGCGCGACTGGTTCTGGTCACACTGTTCCTGCTTGGACTGACGGTATTTGCGGACATCAGTTGGTTGAACGTCATTGATACTCTGGGGAACCGCGTGCTGCGGGGATCTGGATGGCTCTATGGCAATGTGGCCAACAGACTTGATCAGCTGCGGGACCGGCGTGCTCGAGAAAAGCAGCTGGAGGAGCGAAAAGTACAAATCGACCAACATGTTGCGAAGGAAAAAAAGCGGGCACCGCCCAAAATCAAGCCGCCCAAAGAGGCGCCCCTACCCGGCGCCAAATTGGATAAAGAGAGGCAAAAGCCGCTTTTTGACATTCCCGTGTCGGGCGAAGTGCCGCCCCTGGACCTGCTCGATGCGCCGTCAGACGTTGGGCAGCGTGGGTACTCTGCCGATGAGTTGGAGTCGCTGTCTAGGCTACTGGAGTTGAAGCTCATGGATTTTGGTGTCGTCGCCGAGGTGGTGTCGGTCTACCCCGGCCCTGTGGTCACTCGGTTTGAAATCCAGCCGGCTGCGGGCGTAAAAGTCTCGCGGATATCCAACCTGGCCAAAGATCTGGCGCGCTCTCTGGCGGTGATATCAGTGCGTGTTGTGGAGGTTATCCCCGGAAAGAGTGTGGTTGGTATCGAAATACCGAATGCTGACAGGCAGACAGTGAATTTTCGGGATGTACTGGCTTCGCGGACCTTTGAGGATTCGAAATCGCCGCTGACATTGGCGCTAGGGCATGATATCGCGGGTGCTCCGGTTGTCGCCGATCTCGGCAAAATGCCGCATTGTCTGGTCGCTGGCACAACAGGGTCCGGTAAGTCGGTGGGTGTTAACTGTATGCTGGTTAGCTTGCTCTATAAGGCGACTCCTGCAGACGTGCGATTGATCTTGGTGGATCCCAAGATGCTGGAGCTCTCGGTCTATGACGGGATACCCCACCTACTCACTCCGGTGATCACTGATATGAAAGACGCAGCCAATGGACTCCGTTGGTGTGTCGCGGAGATGGAGCGTCGGTATAAGCTGATGTCCTTACTGGGAGTCAGGAACCTTCAGGGTTATAACCGAAAGGTACTGGATGCAGAGAAGCAGGGCTCGCCCATTTTAGATCCGATGTGGAAGCCTGATCCAGTGCTAGAGCTCACAGGAGAGGATCAAGAGCAACCCGCGCTAGAGAATTTGCCTTGTATTGTGGTCGTCATCGACGAGTTTGCGGACATGATGATGATTGTGGGTAAGAAGGTGGAGGAGCTCATCACGCGCATCGCGCAGAAGGCGCGTGCCGCGGGCATTCATCTGGTGCTCGCAACGCAGCGCCCTTCGGTCGATGTCATCACCGGCCTGATCAAGGCCAATATCCCCGCTCGCATCGCTTTCTCGGTAAGTTCTAAAGTGGACTCGCGTACGATTCTGGATCAGGGCGGTGCTGATCAGCTGCTGGGCTATGGCGACATGCTGTACCTGCCGGCCGGATCAAGCGTGCCCGTCAGAGTGCATGGAGCATTTTGTTCAGATGACGAAGTCCATCGTGTAGTGGCCGATTGGAAGCGCCGCGGCGACCCTCAGTATCTCGATAATCTCCTGGATGAGGGCGGGCAGACCCCTGTGACGGCCGCAGAAATTCAATCCGCAGGGGCGGAAAATGAAGACCCTGAGGCCGATGCTCTCTATGATGAGGCGGTCGATTACGTATGTCGCAGTAGAAGGGCATCGATCTCTTCTGTGCAGAGGAAGTTGCGAATTGGTTATAACCGTGCAGCAAGGCTCATCGAAACCATGGAGGCGGCAGGAGTGGTGTCTGAGATGGGCAGCAATGGCCAGCGTGAAGTTCTCGCGCCGCCGTCCCCTGAGCCATAAATGAAGCACGCGGTAGCCATTATTTTTGCGGCGATGGGCTGGTGCATGTCGAGTTATGCAGACGTGCTGTCGGCCCTTGCCGCAAAGGAGAGCATGGCAGGACGCTTCACTCAGCGCGTCATTAGTCCGGAAGGTCGGCCTCTAGAGATTTCGGCGGGGCGCTTTATGTTGCTTCGCCCTGACTCACTGAAATGGCAGATTGAGGAACCGGACAGACAAACGCTGCTTTCCTCTGGAAGTCAGCTAACGCAGATTGATTGGGATCTTGAGGTGGTCGTGGCGCGCGATATTTCTCCCGAGGAGCGGGGAGCATTTCAATGGTTACTGGCGCCACGTGAACAACTGTTGGCCGCTTTTGATATCGATCCCAGCGAGACCGGCTTGATGCTGACTCCCAAGCAAGCCGGCGGCGCATTTCAGCGGATTGAAATCACCCAGGAGGAGGACGGAATATGGCGCCTCGTCGTATGGGATTTAAGCGATCAACGGTTGGATTTTACGCTGAATGAAGAGCCTGGCATTGTCGTGAAATCGGCTGATTTCCTGGTGCCGGCAACGCCGTTTTAGCAGGACATTTTCTTTGGCGATGAATAACGAGCCTGATTTGTTCGCAGTATCGCAGCCCGAACAAGAGCCTCTTGCGGCGCGGTTGCGCCCGCAAACCCTTGATGAAGTAGTGGGGCAGGGGCACCTGTTGGGTCCAGGCAAGCCCCTGCGGCACGCCATAGAGTCAGGTAGTGTTCACTCCTTCGTGCTATGGGGACCACCAGGTGTCGGCAAAACCACATTGGCCCGGTTAGTGTCTATTTATAGCGACGCGCTTTTTTTGCAACTGTCCGCTGTCTTTTCAGGTGTGAAAGATATTCGAGCAGCCATTGATCAGGCGAAGGACGCACGGGCGAGACAGCGTAAGGCAGTGCTATTCGTTGACGAGGTCCATCGGTTCAATAAGAGCCAGCAAGACGCCTTTTTACCCTACATCGAGGATGGGACCATCTGCTTCATTGGTGCGACGACCGAAAACCCCTCATTCGAGGTGAACAACGCCTTACTCTCGCGGTTACGGGTGTATCGCCTGCAGAGCATCGAATTGTTGGCATTAACGGCGCTACTCGAGAGAGCTAGCGGTTTTTATCCGAGGCTACACGTGACGGAGAGTTTTCTGTCTGGGGTCGCGTCGCTCGCTGATGGAGACGCGCGTCAATCGCTGAACCTATTCGAGTTGGCAGTGGAGATGGTCGCTGCTCAAGGTGAGCGTGCGGTGCTGGATGACTCGCTGTTGTCACGGTTGGCAGCAACGAGTGCTCAGCGGTTTGACAAGCGGGGAGAGGCTTTCTACGACTTCATCAGTGCACTGCACAAATCGATAAGAGGGTCAGACCCCGACGCGGCACTCTATTGGCTCGCGAGAATGTTGGAGGGCGGCTGTGACCCTATATATATCGCTCGGAGAGCCATTCGGATAGCGTCTGAGGACATTGGCTTGGCCGACCCGAGAGCCTTACAGTTGGCGCTTGATGCGACGGCGGTTCAAGAGCGACTGGGGAGCCCGGAGGGAGAGTTGGCGCTAGCGCAGCTCGTGGTGTACCTCGCTTGCGCTGCGAAGAGTAACGCGGTGTATAGCGCATTTACCTCTGCCACTAAGCTGGCACGAGAATCCGGATCACTGGATGTGCCCTTGCATCTCCGTAACGCACCGACACGATTGATGGAAGAGAGCGGTTATGGTGCCGGCTATCGTTATGCGCACGATGAAGCAGGTGCGTTTGCGGCGGGGGAGCGCTATTTCCCGCCGGAGATCCCACCTGTGACGCTATATCATCCGACAGATCGTGGACTAGAGCAGCAAATAGCTGAGAAGTTACGGCGTCTGCGCGCGTTCAACGCAGAAGCGGAGAAAAAAGGGTCACAGCGCTAGATTTTTGACGTGCACTACGTGAGGGCCATTTCCCCCAGCCGGAAATAACCTTAGCGCCCTTCGCCTGTTTGCGGGAGGTCACTGGGGCTATTTTCAGTTAAAATCGCGACCCTCCAAAGAGGTGATCTAAAAATGCTTGATCTCAAGGCCATCCGGCTGGATCCACAGCGTATTGCTGTCGCGCTTGCCAAGCGGGGCATGCAATTTGATCTGGCCCTTTTCGAACGCCTCGACGCGCGTCGGAAAGCAGCGGATGTTCGTGCCCAGAGTCTGCTCGCAGAGAGGAAAGCTTCATCCAAGAAAATCGGTGATCTGATTGCCGCCGGTCGCTCAGTGGAAGAGGCCAAGGCGGAGGTTGATGAGGTGCTATCTCGACTAGGGGCTGAGCTGGAGGAGGCGACTAGTGAGGCTAGCACCGCGCAGGCTGCCTTGGATGCGCTCCTAGCTGAAACGCCCAACCTGCCTGACGCCTGTGTACCGGAGGGGCAGTCGGAGGAGGACAACAAAGAGGTCAGCCGTTGGGGCAAACCCACTGAATTTTCGTTTGTGGCCAAAGATCACGTTGATCTGGGAGAGGCGCTAAAACAGATGGATATGGAGACAGCGGGCCGGATTGCCGGGTCTCGCTTCTCACTGCTTCTGGGCGATCTCGCCAGACTTCACCGGGCATTGATTCAATTTATGTTGGATAGGCACACCCAACAGCACGGTTATACCGAAGTGTATGTTCCTTATATCGTCAACGAGGCGTCTCTCACAGGAACAGGGCAGCTGCCAAAATTCGCAGAGGATCTGTTCAGGCTTGAGGGAGATCAAGGATACTTTCTCGTACCCACCGCAGAGGTGCCCGTGACGAATATGGCGCGGGATACGCTCTACGACGCGGCAGAACTGGGGGAGGGCGGTCTGCATTATGTGGCGCATACACCCTGTTTCAGAAGCGAGGCGGGTAGCTATGGGCGAGACACTCGGGGTCTTATTCGTCAACATCAGTTCGAGAAGGTTGAACTGGTGCAATTGGTCAGGCCAGAACAGTCAGAGCAGGCGCTGGAATCCCTGACAGGGCATGCGGAGGCCATTCTGCAAGCGCTTGAGTTGCCGTATAGGAAAGTGATGTTGTGTGGGGGTGATCTTGGGTTCAGTTCTGCGCTGACTTATGACCTGGAAGTCTGGTTACCCGGGCAGGGTGCCTATCGCGAGATCTCAAGTTGCTCAAACTTCCGTGATTTTCAGGCCCGTCGGCTGCAGGCGCGTTGGAGAAATCCTGCCACCGGCAAGCCAGAGCTGCTTCATACACTGAATGGTTCAGGCTTGGCAGTGGGTAGAACCCTGGTGGCGATCCTTGAAAACGGCCAATGCGAGGATGGCAGTGTCTCGCTGCCCAGAGCCCTGCAATCCTACATGGGCGGACAAACCACAATTGCGGTGGGAGAGGGCGGTCAGGGATAGAGTAGACGCCTGCTAGCTGTCTGCTCGCCTTGCGATACTGGCGTTGGGTCTCAACGCAATAGAGTCAACCAGAATTCTGCCTGTCTCGAGTAACAATACGTCGGCATTATCGTCCTCATCACGCGATTCGGGTGCGGCGTTCTCTGCAGCAACCGATGCATCATCACCTTTATCATCGGAGGCTGTCTCGTCCCCGCGGCCCTTGAGTTCCTCGAGCAAGTCCATCCCTTTGGCTTCCCGGCGCTTGTTTTCGATTGCCAGCGCCTTGGCCTGCTGCTCGTTTCGCAAAGCCACCCGTCCCGCTTCTCGCAACGGCAGGGTGGTTAGGGTTCGCGCTTCGCGCGCAATCTCAACCTGATCTTCCAGATAAAGATAGTCAGGGTCATTCGCCGCTCGCTTGCTATGCAGGTCGGTGAGGCGCGGGAGGATGAGGCCATAGTCATGGTATCGATTGAACCGTGCAGGGGCGATCTGATCCCATGCCAGGGCATTGTCGAGAGCGCTTTCGCCTATTTGCTCAGCATCAAAGAGCGAGGGAAAATCGATGTCAGGGATAACACCGCGATGTTGAGTACTGTCACCCGATATCCGGTAAAATTTGCTCTCGGTGATCTTCAGCTGACCCTCTTTGAGCGGCACCAATGACTGCACGGTCCCTTTACCGAAAGACTGCTCGCCTAAAATAATGCCGCGACCATAGTCCTGAATGGCGCCCGCAAATATTTCTGATGCCGAGGCGCTGAGTCTGTTGATCATGACTGCGAGAGGGCCTTCGTAATAGCTTGACCGGCGGCGTTTACCATCTCGCCAGACTCGACTCTCGGCGGACCGGATCTGCACCGTTGGTCCATATTCAATGAACAGTCCTGTCAGCTGATTAGCTTCCTGCAATGATCCGCCACCATTGTCACGCAGATCTATCACAATGCCCTCTACGCCCTCCGCAACCAACTCGTCGACAAGCTGCTTTACATCCCGTGTCGTAGATCGATAATTTTTGTCGCCCTGCCGATAAGCCTCAAAGTCGATATAGAAAGCAGGGATGTCGATAACGCCAACGCGATGGGACTGATCCGCCTCGTCGGTAAATTCTATGACTTTCTTCTGGGCAGCTTGCTCTTCGAGCTTCACTTCGTTTCGGATGATGGGTACCACCGTTCTCTGATCAGTTTTGCCTTTCCCTGGGATGACCTCCAGACGCACGGTGGTTTCTCTGGGTCCCCTAATGAGGTCGACCACCTCATCAAGCCGCCAGCCCACAACGTCCTCAATAGGGCCATCCTCTCCCTGGCCCACTCCGATAATGAGATCCGAGGGACGAAGCTGCCCCTGCTTGTCAGCAGGTCCGGCGGGTATCAGGCGGGTCACTTTCGCGTATTCATCATCGATCTGCAAAATAGCGCCAATGCCTTCAAATGACAGACTCATATTAATGTCGAAGTTTTCAGCGCGCCGAGGTGAAAAATAGTTGGTATGCGGGTCGTATTGCTCAGCCAACGTATTGGCGTAGATCTGAAATACATCCTGTGCGTTGTATTGATCGATGCGGTTGAGCTGATTTTGGTATCGCTTTTCCAGCGTGCTTGGGATCTCGGAAAGATCCTTGTCGGCAATTTTCAGGCTTAGCGCTTGATTCTTGAGGCGTTTACGCCAACGATCGTCCAGATCAGATGCACTGGAGGCCCAGGGAATCGCGGAGTGGTCGATCACCAAGTGCTCGTCCACCTCATAGTCAAACTGAGCCAAAGTATCTGGCAGTGTGTCAAGGATGCGCTCTAGCCGGGATCTCAGGTTCTGGTGGTAGCGATTAAAGATGGTAAACGCTGGGCTCAGATCACCTCCTCGGGCAGCGTTATCCAGCTCCAATCGCCACTGTGAGAATTCGTCTACGTCCCCTGCGTCAAAGAACATTCTCTGAGGGTCTAGCGCATCCAAATATGCTGCAAAATGCTGCGCAGACAGGCCATCATCGTAGCGGCGACCGGCGTAATGCCGTTCCTCAATCACATTGATGATCTCTTTGAGCGTGCCCTCCTGAGCGCTGGTCGCTACCAGCGCGCTTGACGCAGCGGGTATCCAGAGAGCGGCGCAAAGCGCCGCCATCGCTATGAATGTTTTCACCCAACTATTCCCCGGCCGTTGCTATGTTTGACTGCTTCCCTCTCCAGCTTAGACCAATCAAAACGAGTGGCCAAACCGTAAATAGAGTGCCTCGTTGTCATTTTTACCTTTGGCAACCTCGAGTCGGATCAAAACTGATGCCTCCTCTTTCACTAGGTATGAGATTCCGAACCCAATGGATGGGTAAGTGTTCTCGCCACAGTCTATCTCCCTTCCGGCGATATCTTCGCCAAACTGGCACCCGACACCGCCGAATGCGACGAGTCCGAATTTCTTGGTAAGGGGAAACCTGCCGTCAACCAACATATGAGAGTAGTGGCGAGACAAATAGTTCCCCGCCGTGTATCCGGGCAAAGATACAGAGGAATAGCCAGATAGCGGTGCGTCAGCCGTAAAGCGGCCCTTAAGCTGAAACGCCACTACAGATGGCCGCTTGCTGCGCCCGAGCGAAAAGTGCTCCAGCGCGTGATACCAGCGTAAATCGGCAAAGCCCACGTCAAACGAAGATTGCCCGCCCAAGCTCTCCCGGTAAGCAAAATTATGAAGCGTGAAGAGATGCCCTGACTTGGGATCCCTTTGGTGGTCCATTGTATCGTGCTGTAGCACCAGTCCGAGCCCGGTAGCATCAAAGCCCGACAGGCCCACCAGATTGAGCATCCCGCCGATAAATCCATCGGCACCGACGGCATAGTTCGTGCTAACCCCCTGCACACCTGCAAACCAGCCACCCTCGCGCAGCTGATGAAGATAGCGAAAGCCTAGAGTGTGAACGTTATCCTGCGTTTCTGCGGCCTGCCCGGTACCAAGAAAATCGTCGTATTGGTTGTTGATCTCGGCCCCCCCTGCAAGCAGTAGCAAGCGACGTGTGTCTGCCCCCCAATAAAGCTGAGCACCGATCCCTCCCGCAAGAGACTCAGTATCTGAATATGAGACCGACAGGCCGACCATCGAGGGAGTTGATTCGGCATCCAATTGTTTTAAGTAGGCTATCACCGCGCCGACATTAGCCCCCAATTTGGGATCAGCCGCCAGAGTAGGGGTGATAAGCCAAGGGCTAGTCTCTTCTGCCTCGTTGTCTTTGTCTTCCAGAGGCCGGTTGTCTAGGCCTTCTGACTGCGTGTCGTTATCACGTGAGCCTTGGAAGGCGCTTGCCGGGTGCGTCACAAAGGTCAACATTACAAGCAGGAGAACCCTGGCGGGCCAGAGACCACCAAGAATGTTGGATGTTAAACAAAGCACGAAAATATCCTTGGCTCTTGATTTCGACTCAGTGAGTTATGGACACACCTTTTTGGAGGCGTGCAGCCTTGCACCTGTAACCTGGAGGCATCTTCTTGGCCTGAGGTCGTAGTGTATCAGGCAGGTTAAAAGCACGGCGTGCGCAATGCGACAACATGAGTTCTCTGATCCTGTCGCGCCCCTTCGTCTGGCGCGTGATAAATGCCCAGTGGATAACCAAAGCCGTTTGTAAAGTCCTAGCAATGAGGGTCAGGTAGCTTCTTGGTACGTGAGTGAGGATTCTAGGTTTGGGACTAAAAATCGATCTTATCTGCGGCGGCCCGATTCCGGCGCTTTTGATGCCGGAGGTAACGCCGGGTGGTGTCCGCGCTGGCGTGTCCAGCCATATCTGCCGCGGTCGCCAAATCTTCACCATTATCAAGAAGGTACGTGAGAAAGCTCCGTCTGAGATCATGCGGAGAGGCTTTGTCTAACCCGGCCTGCTTCACTCGCCTAGTCACGATATCGTAGACCCCACGAGCCGTCAGGCGTCGATCTTCAGTGATCTGATTCCAGCGATTAACGGGCCTGAATAAGGGCCCAAACCGCAAACCTGACTCCTCGAGCCAGGTTTTCATCAGATCGATGGTTCTGGGCGGCATTTCCAGCTCTCGTTCCTTGTTGCCCTTGCCGATCACTTTGATCGATCGATCACTAAAGTTGATTTTATTGATGTCGATCGTCACGACTTCAGCACGCCTAGGGCCACAACCGAATAAAATCCCGAGTAGAGCGGCATCTCTGACCCCTGCAGCGCCCTCATCGTGTAAACAATGATCGATGAGTTTGGCCACCTCATCCACATGCAAAGCCCGTCCTACGGCCAATCTTTGTAATTTTATGGCTCGGATCTGTTCAATTAGGCTGAACTGATGATCGCTCATTTGCTGATGCAGCATGGCTTCGCGGGCAACGCCTTTGACGATGGATAGGTACAGATTGCGGGTGTTGTCTGACAGGCCTTTTTGTTTCAATTTTTCCAGCAGTGCCAGCACGGTAGCGCGGTCTAGCCGATGCCAAGGTAAGGTATCAGGCGTTTGGTCGCATAGCAAAGCGATCTGCTTCATGACCGACCGAGCCGTGGTTCTACTGGCTTCTGAGCCTTGTAAAGAGGCAAGGTATAAAGAGGCCGCGTTGCTGTGCTGCAAGGGGGCGTCCGCGCCCACTGTTGCCAGCCAGCTGCTGATCTCTTGATTCGCGGTTTTTTTGTTGGCATCCACGGCAGGCCGCACCCCATAAAGGTTGCTTTAACTGACGTAAATATACATTTAAGGAAGTTATAAGGCAACCCCTTGCCATCACCGCTCACAGCGCGAGACGTTCACAAGGTCATATCGATCACTATTTTTCTCACGAAATCCTTATTGAGAAAGTATTCTTGCGCTGACGATAGATCCCCTAACGCAAACGTCTTTGCCACTACTGGTCTTATCGCTCCCTCCTGAATCAAAGCAACGAGCCCCTCAAGCACGCCGACATCCCGAATATTCCAAAACGCAATATCTTTATTCTTTTGTGAGGTGATACCATACGCTATCCACGGCTGACCTAAATCTATTGAGCTTTTCTAAATGACCCTCGAAGTGGCCCATTTCTTTGATGAATCGAGCTCAACGTTAACCTATGTTGCAACTGATACCAGTGTGGGAAGCTGCGCAATTATCGATCCGGTGCTAGATCTGGATTACGCTTCGGGCACCCTCTCGACTGAATCGGCCGATGCGATTATCGGATTTATCGAATCAAGGGAGCTGCACCTGGAATGCATTTTAGAAACTCATATTCATGCCGACCACCTCTCCAGTGCTCCTTATATCAAAGCAAAGCTTGGGGGCGACATTGCAATTGGTGCCCATATCACCGCTGTGCAAAAGACCTTTGGCACGATTTTCAATGAGGGCAACAGTTTCAAGCGTGATGGTAGCCAGTTCGATTGGATCCTCTCGGACGGTGACGCATTCAGTGTTGGAGCGCTCAAATGCGAAGCCTTTCACGTGCCGGGGCACACCCCGGCCTGCATGGCGTATCGCATCGATGATGCGCTTTTTGTCGGAGACACGCTTTTTATGCCAGATGCAGGAACAGCCCGCTGCGATTTTCCCGGGGGAGATGCGAAGGCGCTCTACGAATCCTGCCAGCGGCTGCTGGCGTTACCAGAAGAAACCAGAGTATTTGTTTGCCACGACTACCAGCCAGGTGGTCGCGCGCTGCAATTCGTCGCCACGATCGCAGACCATCGGCGGCACAATATTCATGTTGGGGGCGACATTCCATTGGAGCAATTTGTCGGAATGCGCGAGATACGCGACGCCACGCTGGATATGCCCACGCTGATATTACCCTCCCTGCAAGTCAACATGAGGGCGGGCCATCTACCCCCGCTCGATGAGCAAGGTCGGCTTTTTTTGAAAGTGCCTGTGAACGCCTTTGGTGGCGCTGACCTGGCCTCACTTGCCAGCATCGAATAAAGGATCGGGAGAATGAAGAATGAGCGAGCAGCAATTTGACGTTGCAATTGTAGGTGCTGGCGCTGCGGGACTCGCCGTAGCGGCCAGTCTCAAGAAGAGGCAAGCAGACCTCTCGATCGGCTTGATCGACCCTGCTGAGAAGCACTATTACCAGCCGGGATGGACGATGGTTGGGGGCGGCATTTTTAGCGCGGGGACCACAGCGCGTACGATGGCGTCTTTGATTCCGTCAGGCTGCACTTGGACCAGGCAATCGGTGGTGCACTTTCATCCAGCAAACAACGCCATCGAGCTCGACAATCATGACACTGTTCGTTATGAACAATTGGTTGTCGCGCCTGGTCTCAAGTTGAACTGGGAGGGCGTTGAGGGGCTTGTTGAAAATCTCGGTCGCAATGGTGTCACCTCCAACTATTCCTACGCGACAGCGCCCTATACATGGGAATTGGTCCAAAATCTTCAGGCCGGTAGAGCGCTTTTCACCCAACCCCCTATGCCCATCAAGTGTGCGGGAGCGCCGCAAAAGGCGATGTATTTATCAGCAGATCATTGGCACTCGCAAGGGTGTCTGAAGGATATCGAAATCGACTTTTCCACTGCCACGCCGGGCCTGTTTGGCGTAGCCGATTACGTGCCGGCGCTGATGGAGTATGTGGAGCGTTATGGCGCGCATTTGAATTTCCAAACCACACTCAAGCGGATCAACGGCGAAGAGAGGGTTGCGACATTTGATAGCCCAGAAGGGGAAATCGACAAGCCTTTCGATATGATTCATGTGTGCCCTCCCCAGTGCGCCCCTGATTTTATTTCCAGCTCGCCGCTGGCAGACGACGCGGGCTGGGTCGACGTTAATCAGGATACGCTACAGCACAACCGCTATCAGAATATCTGGTCGTGCGGCGATGCGATGAGTGCACCCAATGCAAAAACCGCCGCCGCGGCCAGAGCGCAGGCGCCCGTGGTAGCGGAAAACCTGCTAGCGTGCCGCGCTAACCGAGGTGGCTCTCGCATTTACAATGGCTACGGCTCTTGCCCGCTAACGGTTGAGCGAGGAAAAATTGTGCTGGCGGAATTTGGCTACGGAGGCAAATTACTTCCCACTTTCCCCAAGGCAGTGCTTAACGGCTTGCGGCCCACGCGTCTGGCCTGGCATTTGAAGGCTGACATGCTGCCGTGGATCTATTGGAATGCCATGCTAAAGGGACACGAATGGATGCTTAAAACCGAAACGAGACCCTAACGCCTACCGTGCGCTTGTCCTCTGTCCTTCCCGTGACGGAGTGGCTTTCGGGCTACTCGAGCGGTAACCTCGTTAATGACTGCATCGCCGCAGTCATCGTTACCATTATGCTGATCCCACAGTCTTTGGCGTATGCCCTGTTGGCGGGTCTGCCTGCTGAGATGGGGCTATATGCCTGCATTCTGCCGCTGATCGCTTATGCGCTGTTTGGCAGTAGTCGCACATTGTCTGTAGGTCCGGTAGCGGTAGTGTCACTGATGACAGCGTCTGCAATTGGATCGGTAAGCGCGCAGGGCGTGGTAGATTACGCCACTGCGGCTACAGCACTCGCCCTATTGGGTGGGGTGATGCTGGTGGCTTTGGGGCTGCTCAAGTTTGGATTCGTCGCTAACTTTTTGTCACACCCCGTTGTCTCCGGTTTTATTACAGCTTCCGGCATCATTATTGCGTTGAGTCAGCTGGGACCGCTAATCGGTATATCACTGCGCGGTGATACCCTTCCCCACTTACTTGTTGGTCTAAGGGTGCAGTGGGAGCAAATGCATTTTTTTACCGGCGTTATTGGTATCGCCTGCATCGCATTTTTGCTTTTTGCGCGCTTCCACCTCTCAAGGCTCCTGATATTTTGTGGTCTCAGGCAAAGATTGGCGAGCCTAATTACTCGAGCTGCGCCCGTCATCATCATGTTAATAGTGATTCCGCTCTCCGCTGCTCAGGATTATGCCGCACTGGGTGTTCCGGTCGTCGGCTATGTGCCGAGCGGAATGCCCGCGTTCAGCATGCCCAATGTGAGTTGGTCACTCATAACTGAACTTGCAGTGCCGGCATTTCTGATCGCCCTTATTGGCTTTGTAGAGTCGGTTTCCGTCGGCAAGACTCTAGCCGCCAAACGACGCCAGCGCATCGACCCCAATCAGGAATTGATTGGCCTGGGGGCTGCCAATGTGGCATCAGCGTTCTCCGCTGGGTTCCCTGTCACCGGTGGATTTTCTCGCTCGGTGGTCAACTTTGACGCCGGTGCGGATACGCAAATGGCCTCCATTTTCGCCGCTGCTGGCATTGGCTTAGCCGCATTATTTTTGACCCCAGCGCTATTTTTCCTTCCCAAAGCGGTGTTGGCGGCGACCATTATTGTTGCGGTGTTGAGTCTGATTGACCTAGACGTTCTGCGGCAAGCACGCCGTTTTTCTTTGGCCGATTTTGCCGCGGTTGCGCTCACCATTTTGATTACCCTGATGGCTGGGGTGGAGCTAGGGGTATTGACCGGTGTTACGGTCTCCATCGCCCTACATTTATACCAGACAAGCGCACCACACTTTGCCGTCGTGGGTCGGGTCCCCAACTCAGAGCATTATCGCAACGTTAAACGCCATGACGTCATGACACATTCGCACATCCTGTCTATTCGAGTAGATGAATCGCTTTACTTTGCGAATGCCGCTTATCTGGAAGAGATCGTATTCGAGGAAGTAGCGGGAAAGCCGGACCTCAGTCACGTGGTCCTGATGTGCCCCGCAGTAAATAGGATCGACCTGAGTGCTCTGGATGCACTTGAGGAGATCAATACGCGGCTTTCCGAGTTCAGTATTACGCTGCACTTGAGCGAGGTAAAAGGTCCTGTCATGGACGCGCTGAGCCGGAGTGATTTTCTGGACCACCTCACGGGGGAGATCTTTCTGTCACAGCATGCCGCAGAAACCGCGCTGCTGCTGATCGAGCCCTAAGCGCCTACAGGTAGCGTTGGTCTTGTTCGGACTGTAACAGTCGCTTGAAGGCTCTCGCCACGAGAGTATCGGCCGCCATACCCAAGCGCTCTTGCCAATTTCGTTTTGCTCTGAAACGAACTTCAATCAAGTCGGCGCTGTCGAGGCGTTCGAGCAAAAACGCATCAGATGTGCAGAGCTGGTCCACGAGATTTTTTTCTAAAGCCCTCTGCCCAAACCAGTACTCGCCGGTACTGACCTCATCGATAGGCACAACCGGTCTGCTGGCTGCGACAAACTCTTTAAACATGACGTGAACGTCGTCAATATCTGCCTGAAACTTTTCTCGCGCTTTGTCCGTGTTCTCGCCGAAAAGCGTTAACGTGCGCTTGAATTCACCGGCAGTATGTATCTCGAAATCGATATCATTCTTTTTCAGCAAGCGGTGAAAGTTAGGAAGTTGTGCCACAACGCCGATGGAGCCGATAATCGCAAAGGGTGCCGCGATAATATGGTCGGCGACACAGGCCATCATATAACCCCCACTCGCAGCGACTTTGTCTACCGAGACAGTCAGCTTGATATGTGCATCGGTTAGCCTCACCAACTGACTCGCGGCAAGCCCGTAACCATGCACTGCCCCACCCCCGCTCTCGAGGCGCAACAGCACTTCGTCGGTCGCCTTGGCCACCTGAAGCACGGCTGATATTTCCTCGCGCAATTGGTCTACCTGGCTGGCCTGAATGTCGCCGTCGAAGTCGAGCACGTAAAGTCGAGGACGATCAGGTTCCCCATCATCTTCTGTGCGTAATTTGAGCGCCCGCTTGGCGGCCTTCTCTTTTTGTTTTTTTTCCTTTTTCAGTGCCTTGTCCCTCGCCTTCAGCAAGGCTGGGTCCTCGACGATTACCCTGATGGCGTCCTGTTGGGATTCGTATCGCTCATTTAGTGATTTTGCCTCAACGGTGCCCTCCTCGGCTGCGCCGCGCCTCCGCTGACTGATCGCGACCACCCCAGCAAAGGCGATTAGAAATACGCCGAGCAAAATGACGGCTTGAAGCAAAAATTCCGCGATGTCCAGAATGAATTCCATAGCAGTGATCGATTCCAAGTAAGTGGCGGTTAAAGCGTCTCAATAAAGCGGCGGATCAACTGACCCGAAATTGAGGCGATGGGGGGCGTCGGTGGCAGAGCGCTCGCATCAAACCAGTCAGCGTCCTCGATCTCATCGGGGCAGAGCTCCAATTCGCCAGACTCCCATTCGGCGAAGAACCCCAGCATGACCTGACTGGGAAACGGCCATGGTTGAGATCCGAAATATCGCACGTTGCCTACTTCTATGCCGACCTCCTCCTTGACTTCACGTCGGACTGCCTCTTCGCAGGTTTCACCGGGCTCCATAAAGCCCGCCAGCGTACTGTAGAAGCGCTTCTGAAATCCTACTGCAGCCGCCAATAACAGTTTCTCACCTTTGCTCACCAATACGATGACGCAGGGTGATACACGCGGATACACCTGGAGGGCGCACTGACTGCACAGTAACGCTCTGCCCCCCTCGGCAACTTGCGTCTGAGCTCCGCAACGTCCGCAATGACGATGTGTGTCCAACCAATGCAGTAGCTGATATGCGCGTCCGTGTGCATGAAAGAGCGGTTCCTCGACCCTGCCCAGGAGCCCGTAAAGATTGCCAGCGATTTGCTCCCCGGGATCGACGGCCTCTTCGGCGATCGAAAAAGCCCACAGAGCCTGTCCCTGCCACTGACCCACTGGCACGGCCCCGGACAGGGGCGTATCCCAGAGCTGACAAATTTCACTGACCCTCCAGGGAGCGCCAGGCTCTCCACGCAGAGAGGTGACGGTATTTCGTCCAGCAAACACTACGCCCAAGTCTTCCGGGCTCGGTTGAGTTGGTAACACAGAAAAATCCAGCAAAGCGGGGTCCTGAGAAATGGCGGGGTGGCACAGTCTAGGAAGCCCAAGCAGTGAGTACAAGAACCCAGGGCAAAGAAAAGTCGTAAATTATCTGTTGGCGTGTACGGTGGCTCCCTGTACGGTATAAAGTGCCGGTCGAGAGCAGAGTGCAACGCCCCGACAATAAGGCAGGGAAGCTGCATCACCCCCATTATTAGAGACTGGACAATCTGACATGAGTGAATCCCCGATCAGTGCGCTGTGGAATAATTTTCTCGGTGACTCCCCCGTCTGGTACAAGCAAACCATCATTGGCTTTCTCGTACTTAATCCAATTGTGTTAGCAGTCGCCGGTCCGGTAGTGGGCGGCTGGCTACTGATTGCAGAGTTCATCTTTACGCTTGCGCTTGCGCTCAGGTGCTATCCGCTACAGCCCGGAGGCTTGCTCGCTATTGAGGCGATCATCCTGGGGCTCGCTCAGCCTCACTCGGTCTATCACGAGGCGGAGGCTAACTTTGAGGTCATCCTGCTGCTCATGTTCATGGTGGCTGGGATCTATTTCATGAAAGATCTGCTGCTGTTCGTATTTACCAAAATATTGCTTAACGTGCGCTCAAAAAAGCTCCTGTCGTTTCTCTTTTCTATTGTTGCTGCGTTTCTTTCGGCGTTTTTGGACGCGCTGACGGTGACCGCGGTGCTCATCAGCGTCGGCGTCGGTTTTTATGCAGTGTTTCATCGCGTTGCATCTGGAGTTGCGCTCACGGAATTAGGCCACGACCACACGCAAGACGACTCGGTTTCGACTGATTGCTCTGATGATCTTGAACGTTTCCGCGCGTTTTTACGGAGTCTGCTCATGCATGGTGCGGTGGGTACCGCACTAGGGGGCGTGTGCACGCTGGTGGGGGAGCCACAAAATCTCCTCATTGCGACGGTAGCGGGTTGGGATTTTCAAACCTTCTTCCTGCATATGGCTCCCATTACAATGCCGGTGTTGGCTTGCGGCCTGCTTACATGTGTCTTGCTCGAAATGACTGGATGGTTTGGATACGGTGCACTAATGCCAGAGAATGTCCGACAAGTGCTGGTGAACTTTGACGAAGGTCAGCAAGCTGCCTCCACTTCCAGATCCAATGCAAAATTGTGGATACAGGCGGTCGTCGCAGCCATCTTGGTGGTTGGATTGGCCCTTCATTTAGCCTCGGTCGGCCTGATTGGCCTGATGGTCATAGTCCTACTGACCGCGTTTAACGGCATAACCGATGAGCATGAGATCGGTCATGCATTTCAGGAGGCCCTGCCTTTCACCGCGTTGTTGGTGGTTTTCTTCGCCATCGTTGCGGTGATACACGAGCAGCACCTTTTCACTCCGGTCATCGAATCTGTGTTGGCGATGCCGAGTGAAGTCAGACCGGCAATGTTCTTCCTCGCCAACGGGCTGTTGTCGGCGATTTCTGACAACGTCTTTGTCGCAACCGTTTACATATCCGAGATTGATGCTGCACTCAAGGCGGGAGAGATCGACCGCGCAGAATTTGATCGTTTGGCGATCGCGATTAACACAGGCACCAACCTACCCTCTGTGGCTACGCCAAATGGGCAGGCTGCTTTCCTGTTCTTGTTGACCTCGGCGCTGGCGCCTCTGATTCGTTTATCGTACGGACAGATGGTCCTTATGGCATTGCCCTACACCATCGTGTTGACTGTCGTCGGTTTCGCTGCTGTCACCCTGACCCTGTGAGACGCTAGCGCTCGCTGGACCTCCACAGTGCCTCGCCCGCCGATTGATCAAGCTCGGCGAGGCGGGCGTCATGACGCTGCATTTCTTCCTCAGAGGCTCTGATAACAGGCAACTGTGGCCTGTCGCTGGGCACCCGGCGGATATCTGCAGCAGTGAGTCCCCCAGCAGCCGACATGCTATCTGAGGCGTCGGCAGACAGCCCAAGCGACGCCTGGCCACCCGTCATCGACAGATACACTTCGGCGAGAATTTCAGCGTCTAACAGTGCGCCATGCAGCGTCCTGCTGGTGTTATCAATCTCGTAGCGTTGGCAAAGGGCATCCAGGTTGTTTCGTTGCCCGGGATGCTTATGACGCGCCATCTGGAGCGTATCCACCACACTGCACCGCGCAGAAAATAACGTGGGACTCTCCTCCAGCTCGCTTAACTCCGAATCGAGAAAGCCCACATCGAACGGTGCGTTATGAATGACAAGTTCAGCCCCTTGGACAAATTCGAGAAACTCCTCGGCGATCTGGGGGAAGATGGGCTTGCCCGCCAAAAATTCAAGGGTGATACCGTGGACCTCCATAGCGCCGGCATCTATCTCCCTCTCAGGATGAATGTATTGATGATAGTACCGACCCGTGATGCGCCGATTGACTAGCTCAACGCAGCCAATCTCGATGATTTTGTGGCCCTGGGAGACCTCCAGCCCCGTAGTCTCGGTGTCCAGAACGATCTGTCGCCTATCCATTAGGGCCCTCTTTGATTTCGGCCATGCCCTGATTGGCGAGCGCATCGGCCCTCTCATTCTCGGGGTGACCGCTATGCCCCTTTACCCAGCACCATTTCACGTCATGACGCGAAGTCTGCGCATCAAGCAGCTGCCACAGCTCTTGGTTCTTCACTGGTTTTTTAGCTGCTGTTCTCCAGCCATTTTTCTTCCAGTTTGCAAGCCACTGAGTGATGCCGTCCTTGACGTACGTCGAGTCGGTAGTCAATGTGATCCGGCACGGCTCTTTCAATGCCTTCAGCGCTTCAATCGCTGCGGTTAGCTCCATTCGATTATTGGTGGTATGCAGCTCACCTCCGCACAACTCCCGCTCATGGTGGCCAGAGCGCAGCACGGCACCCCAGCCTCCCGGACCCGGGTTCCCGCTGCACGCACCATCTGTGAAGGCCTCGACGTGTTTCATCATGTCCCGTCGAGTGAGTCGGAAATCAGTGCCCCGCCCTGCCTCGGCACCGGCAAACCCTCATGTGTCTTTCCGAGGGGGATCGCAATCAGTCTAGGTCTTTCAACATTCTGGCTGGCGACATGAAGATGATCAGCAACTCGTTTACGGGCGTGTATCAAATAAGCGCAGCCGGTGGGCGCATTATGTTTCGTCAGCCATCGATCGAAGCCATCCAGAAGGCGGCTCATCTTGCCGCTCCCGGGAGGCGCTGCGGTTGACAGGTATTCCGGATCAGCATACGAGAACCCCAACAACGAGAGCCAATCACGCAACCGTTTACTGCTGACGGCACGCATCCTGCCAGCGCGCCATCGCAACATCCGCCTCGTTAAGTTCCCTAAGCCCCAGGGACTCATTGGGTTGAAATTAATGACAAACAGGTGGCCATTCGGTACCAGAATGCGTTGGCACTCTCGCAACACATGATGGGGGGCCGCGGAGGCGTCCAGCGTATGGCAGAGCACGAGCGCGTCGACTGAGTCAGTCGCAAAGGGTACCTCGCTCGATGAACCGACAACCGCCTGAGTATGCGGGTGAGACGCCAGCTTACTGCTTAAATAAAACACGCGCTGTGTCTTACTCAAGCGACTAAAATCCAGCCCAATGTCTCCGCCAGAGACGAGCATATGGTAGCCAAAAACTTGCTCTAACTGGCTGCTGAGAATCTCATCAATCTGTTGCGTTAGCCTGTTTCCAATACGTCTCTCGCGGTACCAATTTGAAATTGCCTGATGGTTGGAGATCTCTGTCGACAGGGGGCTGTTCACATTCATGAGCAAAGGGTAGTCTTCCGTCCTCTCTCGCGCGGGTGTGAAGAATTATGACAATGCTGACTATATCCCCCATTCCAGCGTTCAGCGACAACTATATCTGGTTAGTTCAAAGCGGCAAATCGGCAGTGGTGGTTGATCCGGGTGAGCCCGAACCCGTTCTCAGGGCGCTATCAGAGCGACAGGTTGATTTGACGGACATCTTGATTACACACCACCACCACGATCACACGGGTGCCGTGTCACGCCTCAAGGACGAAACCGGCTGCATTCTGTGGGGTCCTTCAGGCAGCCCCGCCGGGCCTTTTGATTACATGCTCGCGGAGGGGGATACCGTTGAAGTATTGGGAACAACTTTTGACGTGCTGGCTGTACCCGGCCATACGCTTGATCATATTGCCTACTTCAGTGAGTTCGAAAAGGCATTATTCTGTGGTGACACGCTTTTTGTTGGCGGGTGTGGACGTGTATTTGAGGGCACGGCGCCCCAAATGCGCGCGTCCCTAAAAAAGCTAGCTCAGTTGCCCAGTGACACACGTGCATTTTGTGCCCATGAATATACATTGGCCAACCTGCGATTCGCGCTGCAAGTCGAGCCCGGCAATCAGATGCTGAGGGAGAAGTTACGGGCATGCGAGGATAAAAGGCGCGACAACATCCCCACCGTACCCTCCTTGATCGGTGAGGAGATTGGGTACAACCCGTTCTTGCGCTGGGACAGTGACGCCATACGCCACACACTACTTAAGCAAGAGCGACTGTTAGAAGACACGGAAGATGGTGTCTTCGCTGCGGTACGTGAATGGAAGAATACAGCCTGAAACAGCTTGATGTGACAGTCTGAGACGGCGCGCTTTTAGGATCGCGACGATTCAGGTAAGGTGTCGCGCTCTGCATCAGCTCAATGGGCTGATTGAGCTGCCTATCACTAAGGAAGGAACCAAATCATGAGAATGTTAACTCAAGCTTCACTGGCGCTTGTTGCCACTCTGGCGCTGATACCGACACCCCTCTGGGCTGCCCATCATGAGGGTGGAGAGCATGCCGTTGCGGCTGAAGTGACAGGAGACGATGTCGTTTGGGCATCTGGTAGCCGGGCCATCGTTGCCGAGGTTGAGGGCGAGGTCATTGCTGTAGACATGGAGACCCGCGAGGTTGTGGTTCGCGGCCCCGCTGGAAACTTCGTCACATTGAGCGCGCGGGAAGACGGTGTTGACCTGTCAAAAATCGCACCGGGCGACACGATTATCGCCGACTACGTTGCCTCCATAGAGGCTGAGGTGCGCGCACCTTCGGCTGAGGAGGAGGCCAACCCGTGGGTGGTAATGGGTGAAATGGGCCGTACGGAGGACGACGCAGCTTTAACCGCAGCAGGCGCTGCTCGCCTGATCCGCGCTGTATGCACGATTGAAGCAATGGACCGGGCCGGTAACGTCATGATCAAAGATACGCGCGGCAGGATGCATACCGTGGGTGGCGTCGAAATGTCCAAGCTGGATAATGTGCGTCTCGGCGACACGGTCGTGGTGGTATTCACCGAAGCACTGGTTTTGTCTCTCAAGGAAATCTAAGCTCGGCAAAGCGCACCGATTGAAAAGCCCGGCATCAGCCGGGTTTTTTATTCGTAAACCGAGAGATGCTGAATCGCCGGATAATAAAGCCCTGCTTTGATGGGGGCTTGATCTGCCCACCCTATGGCCGCTATTAATTCCGCATAAGTGATGAGTTGGCCCCTATAATCCTGCGCTTCTCTGGCGATAAAATCCGAGAGTGATGCGCCCCGTTGAGGCTCGCTGGTCTTGAAGTCGATCACCCAACGTATGCCTGAATTGTCGTCTAGAAACGTGCGATCGATGACATAGGTTTTGCATTCGCCATCTTCGATGCGATTAAGCGCCATTTCGGAATAAGCGTCCGTGCGAGAAGAGAGTATCCACTGGGCCGTTGAGCAGCCCAGCGCCTTTTTTATCAATCCCTGACAGCGGGCCTGTACCTCACTTGCCTGAGAGGGAGTGAGCCCATGAAGCCGGACATTATTGGCAATCCAGTTTTGCGTTATCAATTCGTTGATCTGTGGCCCCTCTGGTTGTGTTGCAAGGAGCTCCAGCACGCGGTGAGTAATGATTCCAACGATTCGCTCCACCCTGCTACTTTCATGCGTCAAGGTGCTCGGGGCTGCCGAGTCCGGAGCGGAATAAAATGAGCCTGAAAGAGATGCTTGATGCGCCATAATTGCCGCAGCGCTCAGACGAATAAGGTGACCCTCGGCAGACCCCCTGCTGGTACCGGAGCTGTCAGCGTTGTCGTCCGAGCTGATCAGCGGTACGAATTCCACAGTGCTGGCACCATGAGTGGCTGTAAGCAACAAGTTCAGAGGCGTTCCCGCGGGTGAGTCGGGCAAGGCTTCACCCTCCTCCCAGGGCACCGACGCGCTGAGAAAGGCGCACGTCCTGGCGCGGGTAATACCAACGTAAAGCAGGCGTTTAAGCTCTTCTTTGTCCTTTATTTTTTGCAGCCAATTCAGATAGTTATAGAGAGAATTCGATACTTTATCATCGTCATTGGCGGCGATCAGCAAGCCCCTTACTGTGGCTTCTTCATGCCAATGCCAACGAATCAGGTCTCTCTGGGGCGCCCGGGTGCGTTTATGCAGGTAAGGCACAAAAACGTAGTCGAATTCCAGCCCCTTCGCCTTGTGTAAAGTCATAATTCGAACAGCATGCGGGTCATCCTCTGACATGGAGGGGCTGCGCGTGATTTCTTGCTCCAGCCAGCTAATGTCCAAACCCCGACCACTCTCTTCAGCCCTCCTTAATATCGCAAAAAACGACTCAACGTATTGGAGGTCCTCTCGCTTGGAGCTGTGCGCGCCGGCTAGCTGCAACCAAATCTGTTCAACCCATACGGATAACGCCAGTCGATCACGCTTGGTTTCAGCCCAACGGAGCGCTGACACCAAATGGTCGATTCTCAGTTGCTCCTCGTCGTCTAGGTGAGATCCCGGGTACTCCAAGGCACGAAGCAGGTTCAGCGGCCTAGCTTCACTCGTTGAGAGCAGTGTGGAGATCGCCGCTAAATCAAGGCCGCACCAAGGGCTTCGCATTAGTGCCAGTGCAGCAACAGAGTCTGCCGGGTTTGCCAGCCAACGACAGAGTGTCATCAGATCAGCAATCGTTGCATTCGTTGGCAATGATTGAATCGCGTCTCCCCCACACGCGATGCCATGCGTAGCCAAAGCTAGTGCGACCCCAGGCGCATGGCTTTTTGCCCTAACGAGGACGGCGACCGTGGCCTGTGGGTCCTTGGCTCGAATTTTCGCCACCTCGGAGGCGATGAATCGTGCTTCTCTGTCATCGCCGGATTCTTGGAAGATTTTTATCCCGACCCCGCTACCACTTGTTGTATTTGCTGTTCGATGACTTTCGGCTCGCACATGACTCACACGGCCGACGCTGGCGTTATCCCTTTGTCCAAATAGCGCCGAGAAGGTCTCGTTGACCCAGCTCACCACTGCAGGTTCTGACCGGAAGTTCTGTGTGAGTGTTAATGAGGTGAGTGCCATATCGACTAAAGCGCCTTGACGAGCACGGAGAAACAACGACACGTCCGCGTAGCGAAAACCATAAATGGATTGCATGGCGTCACCCACCACAAACAGTGTGCGCGGTGCGGCGCCCGTGGCATTGTGTTCAGACCAGCCACGCGTCAAACAGCGCAGCAATTCCGCTTGCGATGCTGACGTATCCTGAAATTCGTCTACCAGCAAGTGCTCTATCTGGTAGTCCAGTCGTTGCGCCAAGCCTGTGGGCATATCATCAGGCCCCAGAGCCTGAATCGCTGCCAAGGCAATATGCGTGTGGTCCACTGCACCGGAGCGCTGAAAAAACCACAGTAAGTGGGCTTGTAGCATCGGTAGCAAAGATGAAATCACCACCACCAGGTTCCAAGCTGTCTTGTCGACTCGACGATCAGGCAGATTGAAAAGCTCCTCCAGCGCTTCTCGAAGCCCCTCATCACCCGATATTGTGCCGAGAATCTCGATGAACTCTATTTTGGCTGCGCTACCAGGTACGAAACCAAGTCGCTTATTGATACCCCCCGGTTTACGCCAGTCATACTGCGCAGTCAGCAAGCAGCTCGCCAGGACCCTCCAGTCTGCTAGATCGTCGGCCTTAACGAGGAGATTCAATGTTGGACGATCCAGGGCTTGCTGAGCATCGTTCAAAATCGGCGCTAAACGCTCGAGGTGGTGCCCAAGCAGTTGGCGCAGATGCGCCAATCGATGAGAAATTAAATCATCCAGGGTCGCCGCAATGGTGGTTTCGGCAGCGGTGGGGTTATGGTGCTGCCCCACTACGGCACCCCAATCACCCCGCCGGCCCAAAAGCGCTACCAATAGCTCGCTTACCTTCTGCCATCGGTTATCGAACGCCCGAAGCAATTGCCGTATACCTTCTGAAGAACCCCCGTCATCAACAGCACTCAGGAAGCTCCTTACCGCTTCTTCATAGAGCGCCTGCGGATTGTCCACAGGTTCGGCGACACCACCCAACCCACTCAGAATGGGCATTTGGCGGGTAAGCTCGTGGCAGAAGCTGTCGATGGTTCGCAGGTTAAGCGTATCCTCATCTAGGTGCCAACCTCGTCGCTTGGCATGCTCGATCACCGCAAGCGCAAGCCGCCGGGTCACTTTGTCATGATCTGCTGCAACTGGCGCATCGTTTCGGGCTTGTTCCAGCTTTTCCAACACCCGATGGGTCATTTCACTGGCCGCTTTGCGGGTGAAAGTAATCGCCAGCACCTGCTCCGGGCGATCTACCCTTGCCAGGAGCGCGAGCAATCTCTGGGTGAGTAACTCTGTTTTGCCAGAGCCCGCGGGCGCGCTAACGCAGAAGCTCCGCGACGGATCAATCGCATCACTACGGGCGCTCTGATCGCAGATCATTCTCGCGCGTCCTCTGCGAAGCCCGCTGAAGCGGTGTTCAGCTGCGTAATGCGACAAAGCGGTGCTAAGTCACAATATCGACACGCCCCTGGGGAAGGATTGGCAACCGCAGCGCCAGCCAGAAATTCGTCCGCTAGTTGACGCAGCACAAGATGCCAATGAGAAACCATATCCTGCCAATGTGACGCTTTACCGCTCGTTTGCTGCTCAAGGCTTTGACCCGACTCTCGGCCGAGCCCTAAGTCCTCACCCAGCGCAACAAACTTCATCGACTCAGTGCTGGCTACCGCCGCAAACGCGACTCCCTGTATAGAGTGATCAAGCAACGCATACAGGGGGAGCTGCGGCTCTCCCGGGCGCTCTTCAATCCAACGCGTCTTGGCTGGCGCATGGGTCTTATAGTCAATCACCAGCCGCCGTCCGTCGCTACATTCATCTATCCGATCCGGGCGTAAGGTCAGTTGTAGACCGTTCAGATCAAGGGTATGCGTTTGTTCTAATTCAACTATGCTGAAGTCCACTTCGCGTTGTTTCTCGAGCTGCAGCCATGCGGTCACAACGAGACTGCATGCCTCCTGCTCCAACTCCCAGCAGGTATGCCCGACACGGTCACGAATACTAAAGCCACGTGACTCGCTGCTTTTATCCAAATGCATCAGTGCCTGGCTGACGGCGGCCGCAATGAGCGCTTGCTCACCCTTGGCGTCTAGCGCATGGAGCACCGCTTGGCGCTCTAAAGATTTCCAGACCCGAAACATGACGTCATGAAGTAAAGCGCCTCGCTCTGCAGGGGAGAAACCCATTACCGCCGGAGACAGCGACCTGGGTTGAAGCCGATGCACGACGAAGGCTCGAAACGAACACGCGGCTTGGTCCCGAATAAGAGTGGCGCCGCCTATGTGGGTTGCACCCCCGTTTTCCATCACAGCGGCAATGGGAGCCGCCCTATCCACTGGCATCAACTCGGTGCCGGAATCACCTTGCCAGGGCTGCGGTGGAAACCAGCTGACGTCCGCCGCCTCGTGAGTGGGTTGGATAAGTGGGCTCCGTGCCGCCGGCAAATCTTCGTCGTACCGGTGAAAGCTCACAGTGCATGCCTCGCTACCTGCCCGCCAGACCGCCAACAGGGTTTTCGCCTGCCTGCTAAGGGTTTCACTATCATAATCAGCGAAACCCAGTTTTTTTTGTAGCGCTGTGGGAATAAAAGGCTCAATCCTGCGCCTAGTTGGGAAAATGCCCTGTTGAGCGCCGCAAATCCACAGCGCGTCAAAGCGACCGCCCACTGCTTCCAAGGGCCCGAGTATCTGTATGCTGTCAAACGGGGTTTTAGGCTGAAATACGGTCGTGGTCAAACAGTCTCGCCACAGGCTTAGCGCCGCCTCGAATGACTGGTGCGGCAGGATGCTGGAGAGCTCAGCCAGCGCATCCAACGCGGGCTCCAGATGCTGTAACTGTTGGTACTCTACCGAATCTAACGGATGCCTGCTCGGCCAGCGCCACAAAAGAAGGCGTTTGCGAATAAGCTCGGACCAGTCCTGCAAGCTTTTCACGCCCTTTTGATCCCGGCTGGAACGAATAGTTCGTAAGATCTTGGTTATCTTCGAAGCGGGCATGATTTGGGTAGAAAGGTGAAGCGTGCTTTCGAGAGACACGTCCGCGGTACCAATTTGAAACTGGGCGGCAATAAGCTCTAGTCCCATCTGCTCTTCATGGTGAGCGGGTAAATAGGGTGATCGCATTAATGAGAGCCAGTCTGCCCGACTCAGGGCGCGCACCTCCCACTCGAGTGCAGTCAGGGCGTCTCGGAACAGCGGCGTGTCGGCAAGTGGCATGCCCGTTGAAAAATTCACGGGTAGATCGTTATAACGCGCACCTAAGCAATCAAATTCCCGACGCAAAAAATACTCCAGTCGATAGCGATCTTTTGCCATATCGAGGAGCACGATGCCAATCCTTGAGGCTTCGCGGACGCTCTTTCTCTTGGCCCACTTTGCCGCTGATGCGAGCTCATCTTGTCGAGTAGCAAAAGCGGTAACCTGAGGCGTAGGAAGCCCGTTGCGCGGGGGCTCAATCGGCTTAATATCGGCAAGATGGTGGAGCGCTTCTGAAGTCAGCGGTGGCAACTCAGGCACGACATAAAGCCCAGCTGCGCGGCGGCTGCTGATAGGAAGAGATAGCAGCTGGCGATAGGCGCTGTACCTTGTCTCAACCTGAAGGTGTCCTAAGCGCTCCATGAAGAGCGTGGCCCACGCTGCAAAAACCTGACAGTCGTCATCATATTGGAAGTAGGACCACAGGTCAGACACTTCTGTACCGCCGTGCATTAACAGCTTATTCCAAGCTGATTGCGCACGAACAGCGGCGGCTCTGGGATGTGTCAGCGTGAACCCATCGCGACCACTAAGATCATCTCGGATCACCTGCTGCCAAAGCGCTAATTCCTGTTGGGTCGTGAGCAATTGCCGTGGTGCTAACCTTCCGTCCTCAACGGCTTCTCGCCATTCTCGCTCCAGCCAACTATCGACGGGTTCAACTGCGGGTTGCAATACGACTTGACTGTGCCCTGAGCAATGCTTCGCCCAGGTGCTGAGAATGTCGCGCGCAAGTCGCCTGCCCGGCGTAAGTATGAGTTGGCCGGATTCTAAAAAGGGAGAAAAAAGCTCAAGCTCAACTGCGACGCGCATGCTGCGGAGTATCCCACGAGTACTGCTTCAATGGTTGCAAACCCCGCTCCTTACGGGTGCTCGCCGGCAGTAATCTGAGTCGCCACGGCATTGCGCTCAATGAGAACAGGAGTAAGAGGGAGCGGTCATGGATAAGCTCTTCTCTGTCCGTCCCTCATACCAATCTTGCGCCTTAACTCAGTAGTAAGCCTGGCTTCTATCACTGTGGTCGGTATTGTCACGGACGCCGGCCAGTTGCGGAATCTGCTCGAGAAGCGTCTTCTCGACCCCGCCTTTCAATGTCATATCCACAGCACTGCAACCTTGGCAGCCGCCACCGAATTGGAGTATCGCGTACTGATCTTCCGTGACTTCAACCAATGACACTTCGCCACCGTGAGCGGCAAGCGATGGATTCACCTCGTTATACAACACATAGTTAATTCGATCTTCCAAGGGGCTATCGTCCGATACGCGAGGCATCTTAGCGTTAGGCGCCTTGATTGTTAGCTGTCCTCCCATGCGGTCAGTTGAGTAGTCCACCAGCGCATCTTCTAGGAAGGGAATGCTTCTGCCTTGAAACCAGGCGGTGAAACTGTCAAAAGTCTGCTCAACATCGCCCTCTTCAAGGTCACCCTCTCGACAATAGGCGATGCAGGTCTCGGCCCGGGGTGTTCCAGGATCATTGATGAACACGCGAACCCCCAGTGCATCTCCCTGTTTTGAGAGCAACTCCGCCAAATATTCCTGAGCTGATTCTGTGATAGTGATCATGGCCCGTCCGTCGTATAAATAACCAAGTAATATACTCGGATAATACCGTGAACTGCGAGGAGAGCCAATTCAGAATTGCCAATATTGGTAGGAGCTCACGGCTGTTTTGTACTGAAGCGTCCTCCCCTCTTCTCGCGACCCCGCATAGCGCTTACACTGCGGCGCTCATCCGTCGGAGGGAATCTGACTTGCCTGATAACGATCCCCCACCCTTGACCTTTGTCGAAGCAGAGGATGCACCTCCGATTACCGACCAGCATTTACGATGGTCACAAGTCGTTTTATCAGCGCTGTCGGCCGGCCTTGGTATACAGAGCCAGGCAAGGCGAGAGCGTGACTTTGAGAATGGATCCAGCAGTCGGTTCATCGTAGTAGGCGTTACGCTGACGGCTTTATTGGTGCTGACTCTGTGTCTTATCGTCAGGACCATTTTGGATTGAGCGAGCCCATTGATCTGCGTCGCCTCGCGAGCGACATCGAGCATGCACTACCGAGGGTGCATCGCTACGCTGCGGCCACCCCATTATTTCACCTGGCACGATTGGATAGCATGATCGCGGGCCGGGTGTTCCTCAAAGCGGAGTGCTTACAGGCCACCGGCTCTTTCAAAATCCGAGGTGCTTTGAATGTGATGTCCCAGCTGCGGGAGCAACAGCACGTGGATCGAGTGGTTGCTTTTTCATCCGGTAATCATGGGATTGGCGTGGCCTACGCGGGTCGATGTCTGGGAATGCATGCCACGGTCGTGATCCCGCTCGACGCCCCCGCTACAAAGGTCGCGCGCATCAAGGCGCTGGGGGCGGACATCGTCTTTTACGATCGACTTAAACAGGATCGTGAAGAGGTGGCCATGGATTTGCAGCAATCTTTGTCTGGCGTACTGGTCAAACCATATGATGACTGGGCCACGATTGCTGGGCAGGGTACCTGCGCCCTGGAAGCGTTTGAGCAAACCGGGCACGGCTTTGACAGTGTCATTGTGTGTACCGGAGGCGGAGGTCTTGCCGCGGGCATGGGCACAAGTTTGCGAGCCCGTGATGAGCGCACTCAAGTGTTTACCGCGGAGCCCAGAGGCTGGGATGACCATCGACTCTCGCTATCGTTAGGCCGCAGGACTCCTGCGCCGGCTACCGGTTCTGACTGGTGTGACGGTCTGTTGGCGCCAACTCCCGGCGAGCTGACATTCGGCATTAATCGCGCCAATGGCGCCTCGGGTCTAAGCGTCGAAGACGAAGAGGTCTTTCGCGCTATGCAGCTGATGTACCTGACGCTTGGCATCAGGCTCGAGCCAAGTGGCGCGGTCGCACTTGCAAGCCTGATATCGTATCCCGAGAAGTTTAGAGCACAGCGGGTCCTCGTTACCCTCACCGGAGGAAACGTTGACGATCAGAAATTTACCGATGCAATGCGCTTAGCTGGGTAGGCCACTCAGCCAGACAATAAGCGTAACGAGTCCCACGCTGATTAAGGCTGTGGCCGCTATCGCGTCAGCAATTCCATCTTCCATATTACTTTTGGCCATGATTTCTTCTCCGGGCAACGCTGAGCCGCGCCATCAACACACCCGAAAACGCACTCCACTTCGGGCGGGCGCATTCTAACCGCTTCCCTGCGGCTTTCGCCACCGCTGCCCTGTCAAATGCCCGCTAAGTCCATTGCTCCTCTTCTATATGCCAGAATAGGCCTCGACAAATATCACGCATCAATCAGGTACGGTCGCTCATGACCCCGTGCCTCAGTTTGTGGAGCACAACCAGGCATGGAAACGGGGATCACTTTTACCTTTGCAGTCATCTTTCTGGGCGCGGCGGTGCTGTCCTCGCTGGCCCTCTATGCGCGGCAGCCCATTATTATCGCGTATATCGCCCTTGGTATGGCATTGGGACCCCATGGGCTTGGCGCTGTTTCTGACATGGAATTGGTTTCAGGTGCGGGCCACGTCGGCATCATTTTGCTCTTATTCTTACTTGGCTTGGACATGAAGCCATCGGCGCTTTGGAACAGCCTTCGACAATCGACTTTGGTTGCAACGCTAAGCGCAGCCCTATTTGCCAGCAGCGGCTACGCGCTGAGTCGCTTATTCGGATTTACGGGTCTAGATGCGGTATTGATTGCTGCTGCGTTGGTCTTTTCCTCGACCATCATTGGTATAAAGCTCCTGCCTACTACGGTACTTCATCATCGCCATCTCGGCGAGCTCATGATTGCGCTGCTGCTGTTTCAGGACTTACTCGCCATTATTGTGCTGGTCATGATGGAGAGCATCGGTTCAACTGAAATCACCTGGCAGACGCTGCTCCGCCCTCTGCTCAGCTTGCCGGTATTGGGTGCGCTGAGCTGGATCAGCGTGAAGCTGGTCCTGCTAGCACTGATTCGCCGGTTCGATCGGTTTCATGAGTATATTTTTTTGCTATCGATCGGCTGGTGCCTGGGCATGGCTGAACTCGCGATGTGGCTCGGCCTATCCGCTGAGATAGGCGCCTTCATTGCTGGAATCAGTATTGCCAGCAGTCCCATCGCCCAATACATCGCCATTAGCCTCAAGCCGCTGCGAGACTTTTTCTTGGTCGTATTTTTCTTCTCGGTGGGAAGCGGACTCGACATGGCAGCCCTGCCAATGGTAGCCCTGCCCGCTCTGGTGATCGCCGCATTCTTTTTGATCCTGAAACCGGTGGTCTTTCAAATACTCGTCAGAGGCGTTTTCGACGAGCGACGGCTTGGCTGGAATTTGGGCCTGAGGCTGGGTCAGTGCAGTGAATTCGCACTGTTGATTGCGGCCCTCGGGTTATCCAAAGGGCTACTGGGTGTGCCCGCGGCTACACTGATCCAAGCCACGACAATACTGACTCTGCTCGTGTCTTCCTATTGGGTTGTATTTACCCTCCCCAATCCCATTGCGGTACGGGAGGATCTGCGGCGCGACTAGTTGTTTGCGCCTCAGATAACCTTAGCCGAGGCTTTTTTACTTCCGCTATAACGCTGCCTCGAGCTCTGGTAGTGCCTCAAATAAATCCGCAACGAGGCCATAGTCAGCAACTTGAAAAATAGGCGCGTCCTCGTCCTTGTTGATAGCCACAATCACCTTGCTGTCTTTCATACCCGCCAAGTGCTGGATAGCGCCAGAAATACCCACGGCAACATAGAGATCTGGCGCAACGATCTTGCCGGTCTGACCCACTTGATAGTCATTCGGCACAAAGCCAGCGTCCACTGCTGCCCGAGAGGCGCCGATGGCAGCATTCAGCTTATCTGCAATACCCTCTAGCAAGCTAAAGTTGTCGCCATTTTGCATCCCGCGGCCACCTGAGATGATCACTGAAGCAGACGTCAGTTCAGGGCGATCAGACTTAGCGACTTCTTCACGGAGAAACTTGGATACACCAGCGTCGTGCACCGCGGTGCAGGCCTCGATGGTTGCACTGCCTCCCTCGGCCGGTGCGGCGTCGAACGCGGTTGTGCGGACTGTAATAACTTTTTTGGGATCGCTAGATTGTACGGTTGCGATGACATTTCCCGCGTATATCGGTCGCTTAAAGGTATCCGCGCTCTCCACGGAAAGAATGTCGGAGATTTGCGCCACGTCCAGCAACGCTGCGACTCTTGGCATGAAGTTTTTGCCATTTGCCGTCGACGCTGCAAGCACATTGTCATAGTCGGCGCCCACCTCAGCGACCAACAGGCCGATGTTCTCTGCGAGCTGATGCTCATAGACCGCATGGTCAGCGCAAATTACCTTTGCCACACCGGGTACCTTGGCAGCGGCTTCCGCAGCAGGTCCGCACTGTGCGCCTGCTACCAAGATATCAATATCACCGCCGATCGCAGTGGCCGCAGCCACAGCATTGAGCGTGGCTACTTTAAGAGTGGTGTTATCGTGTTCAGCAATCACTAACGTTTTCATCAGATTACCTTCGCTTCATTTTTCAGTTTATCGACCAGTTGCGATACGTTTTCTACCTTTATACCAGCTGCTCTCTCGGGCGGCGGCGACACGCCAATCTGAGTGACATGGGGCTGGACGGACACCGAAAGCTGCTCTGGAGTCAGGGTTTCGAGGGGCTTCTTTTTTGCTTTCATAATGTTGGGAAGAGACGCGTATCTGGGCTCGTTCAGTCGTAAGTCAGTCGTCACGATCGCGGGCAGGCTGATCGAAACTGTCTGCAGTCCACCATCGACCTCCCTCACCACTTCGACCGCACCGTCGGTGACCTTGATCTCCGATGCAAAGGTGCCCTGCCCCATACCAGTCAGTGCGCCAAGCATTTGGCCAGTTTGATTGTTGTCACCATCGATGGATTGCTTCCCAAGGATGACTAAGTCGGGGCTTTCCTGCGCGATCACAGCCTTCAGGAGTTTGGCTATGGAAAGTGGCTCAGGCCGCCCTTCCACTTCTACGTGAATTCCCCTGTCCGCGCCCAGCGCTAACGCAGTTCGAATTTGCTCCTGACAACTGCTCTCACCCACCGACACGGCCACGATTTCCGCCACAGTGCCCGCCTCTTTGAGGCGCACCGCTTCTTCAACCGCAATCTCACAAAACGGGTTTATCGCCATTTTCACGTTATTGAGATCAACGTCAGTACCGTCCGTTTTTGCGCGCACCTTGACGTTGTAATCAACCACGCGTTTTACCGCGACCAATGCTTTCATGGGTTCTCCAAATGAAGTGTGGAACTGTTTGCAGATTATCTGATCGCCATGCCTCGGCTTTTTGGTATGCCACTCACCTACGCTGAATATCACCGCCGGGGGGCGCTAATACACCGTTACAAACGCTGTCAGTCACCTGTGAACACGGCGCTCATAGTGTATCATGCCGGCCGGTAGCAAATCACCCAGCGCACCGTCATTTTACTGAAATTTGGCGGAGCTGGATCAAGCCAATGTTTAGCCATCTTGCGATGCGGGGGACGGTGTGGAAAGAGAATCCATGGAATTTGATGTTGTCATCGTCGGTGCTGGCCCAGCTGGCCTGTCGGCGGCAATCAGGCTGATGCAGCTGGCTGAATCTGAGGGGCGAGAAACGACCGTTTGCGTTGTTGAAAAAGGCTCGGAGGTGGGCGCCCACATTCTCTCCGGTGCCGTTCTCGAGCCCCGCGCGCTTGAGGAGCTATTTCCTGATTGGCAGGACCGAGGCGCGCCGCTCAACACCCCCGTTGCCGGCGATCATTTTTACTTTTATACGGGGCAAACCAGTGCAATCAAACTGCCCGGGTTCGCCATTCCCCGGCCGACCCATAATGACGGCAACTACATTGTATCGATGGGTAACGTGTGCCGCTGGTTAGGCGAGCAGGCAGAGGGGCTGGGAGTTGAAATCTATCCTGGCTTCACCGCGGCCGAGATCATCTTTCACGATGATGGCGCGGTAAAAGGCATAGCGACGGGAGAAATGGGCGTCGCCGCGGACGGCGAGCAGAAAGACAATTATGTGCCGAGCATGGAGTTACACGCCCGCTATACGGTGTTCGCTGAAGGTTGCCGAGGGCACCTTGGAAAGCAACTGATATCGCACTTTGCCCTCGACGAAGGCAAAGACCCTCAGCACTACGGCATCGGCATTAAAGAGGTTTGGAAGATTGATCCCGAGAAACATCAGGAGGGATTAGTCGTACATGGGATAGGCTGGCCGCTCTCCGAATCTGGATCCAGCGGCGGTGCCTTTTTGTACCACGCCGAGAATCATGAGGTTTATTTGGGCCTGATTGCGGACCTCAATTACAGCAACCCCTACCTGAGCCCGTTCGAAGAATTCCAGCGCTGGAAGTTACACCCCAAGACACGTGAGGTTTTAGAGGGCGGAGAACGGATAGCATATGGCGCGCGCGCGTTAGCGAAAGGTGGGCAAAATTCACTGCCGGAGATGGCTTTCCCCGGGGGTGTGTTAGTTGGCTGCGATGCAGGCACGCTCAACAGCGTTAAAATAAAAGGCAACCACACGGCGATGAAGAGTGGAATGCTGGCCGCTGAGAGCATCATGGCCGGGCTCCAATCCGGGTCCGCGCAGCCAGTGTTGAGCGATTACGCTGACAGAATCAAAAGTTCATGGCTGGGCAAGGAATTGCATGGCTCGCGAAATTTTTCAGGGTTTATGCATAAATTCGGGACCCTTATTGGTGCGGCCATGGTTTGGGTCGACCAGAATATATTCTTGGGCCGCCTACCGTTCACCCTGCATGACAGCAAGCCCGACCACGCTTGCCTTGATGAGGCCAGCTCGGCGAAGAGAATTGAATATCCCAAGCCCGATAACACCATTACCTTCGATAGACTTTCTTCCGTCTTCCTTTCCAATACAAACCACGAGGAAGATCAGCCTTGTCACCTCACGCTGAAAGATAGTGCGATACCTATTTCGGTGAACTTGCCCCGCTACGCGGAGCCCGCGCAACGGTATTGCCCAGCGGGTGTTTATGAGATTGTTGACGAACCCGAGGGCCCTCGGTTCCAAATCAACGGCCAGAACTGCGTCCACTGCAAGACCTGCGATATCAAAGATCCTTCCCAGAATATTATCTGGATGACTCCGGAAGGCTTCGGGGGCCCGAACTACCCTAACATGTAGCCCGCGGCATTATGATAACGGGAATCGGACTCCGCCACTGGCAATGACATTGTCATCGCCAGCCATTGCAACCAATCGATACCAGGCCGCTCGAGAGCACAGGGCAGAGAGCCCCTGCGGCAAGCTGATGTAGGCTGCCCCGCTCGCTCTGGGCTCGAGGGCGATGGGATAAGCCGCCGAGATGGGGAATACGCCGCCGGCGTTTAAAGAGGCCATTAGCACCGCGCCTTGGGGATCTGATTGCGGTTCTATGTCGGTAATGATCAAAGGGTGTAGCGCTACCGATACCCGGCACTTCTCCACCGGAGTCACAAGGTAATAGTGTCCATCAGCCTCGCGCCGAAGAATGCCGGCAAATAGCTGCCAGAGTTCGGTGCGACGAATTGCGACGCCCTCATGGTACCAGGTACCCTCGGCGGAGATTGCCATATCGATGTCGCCACAATTCTCGGGGTGCCAGTCTTGCAACGGCGCTGGGCGCCTACCATTGATCGAGGCGATCGGGTCACGCAAACGGTTATGGGCCTTGTCAGGGACATTTCCAAGCAAGGTATGCAGACGATTATTCTCATCCAGCGAGTCCGCGGCCATATCAATCCCCCATATCGTGTCGGAGGCTATAATTACCTGACAACAATATCTGCCGTATTGCGATGGTGAAGGAGATACTCGGCAAAGCTGAGCTCCTGCTGCTCGGAGAGTCTTCGCGCAGTGATTGCCTGAGTCTCGCGGCTCCCCAGTGCGTTCACATCCCCAGCGGAAACTCTCGCCAGTTGCACCAGCGCGTAACCCTCTCCGGGGATGGCGACAACCCGAAGCGCTTGTGGCTGACCGGCAGGCATTGCAAAAGCGGCCTCCAAAACGGGGCGCGGTAGCTGGCTGGAGAGGCGGGTCGAAGCGAGCTCCACTCGCCACTCCAGTTTGAGGTCGGCCGCTGCAGATTCCAGCGTACCGCCACTGACGAGCACCGCTTCGACGCGATCCTGCATTGTTGCAAGGGATGTTGCCTCCTTATCCGCGCGCAGCCTCTCCTTGATCTTTGCCTCGACATCAGAGAAGGGCGCCGCCTGGGGTGGCCGCCTGTCTCGCACGCGCAACACCACAAAGCGCTTATCTGACAACTCGACTATCTCACTATTATTGCTCTGCTCCAGGACGTCATCGGAAAAGGCGATGTCCCGTAATCGCTGCTCCCCAAATATCCCTCGGCCTGACTCAATAGAGAATGGCTCTGACTGTTGCACCATTGCATTGATTTGCTTTGCAGGAGCGTCCAGGTCAGCCGCGTTGAAAACGAGATCTCGCAATTCCTCCACGGCCAAGAGCAACTCTCGCTCCGACGCCGTTGCCTTCATCGACGCTTCTACCTCATTCAGAATCGCCTCGGTGTCGATCGATTCTGCGAGAATTCTCTCGTCCAGCCGGATAAAGTGAGTCCCCGCCTCTGTTTGCACCGCTGGCGATATCTGCCCAACCTCAGTCAAGGCTGCGATCGCCGATTCCATCTCTTCGGGGAAAGCCGTTCCGTCAGTAAACCCAAGCTCACCGCCCAAGCCGGCTGATCCCAGATCGTCTGATAGCTCAGCAGCAAGTGCCGAAAAATCCTCTCCCCTAGACAATCGATCAGAAACGTTGCTAATTCGGTTAGCAAACGCAGACTCCGCCTCATCGTTCCCCGGCATGAGGAGGATGTGAGATACCCGGGCCTGCTCGGCGACCGCGTACTCCTCCTTAACCACTTCAAACTGCTCCTCAACAGCCTCCCGTTCGATATCTACTGGAAAATCTTCCGGACTCAGTAGTATGAAATCCGATACCAGCTGCTCGGGATAAAAAAAGGCCGCTTCGTTTTGCTCGTAATACTGTCGGAGAGCGGCGGGAGACAGGTCGCCATCGTTCACCAATTCGTCAGAGGCTATTGCGATATACCGTACGTCTCGCTCTTCAGCCAACAAATTCGTAGCGGCGCTGATCTCGGTGGCGGTCGAAAATTCCGACTCGCGCAGGCCTGATTGCAATTGTGTTAGGACAATATCTTCGGCTTGGGCTCGTTTAAACCGTTCAGGGGTGTATCCGGCGTTGGCCAGCACGCTCTTGTAAGCATCAGTAGAGAACACTCCGTTGAGCTGGAACACCTCGTTAGACGTTATTGACGCACCAATCTGTCCGTCAGAGGCGGATAGATTAAGTGCTGACGCCTGCTGCAACAGCAACATGCGCTGAATGAGTGACTCAATCGCTCTGGGACGCAGTCGATCATCATCCAACATGGCGGGATCGACGTTATCTCCCAAGATGCTCACCAACTGGCGTTTCTGTTGTGTCACAGCTTCTTGCAAGGCGAAGGGCGTGATCTCTTCTCCGTTGACGTCCGCAACAGAACTACCCGACCCGCCCGGGAGTAACGTTTCGAGCCCAAAGGCTGCAAAGGACAGGACGATCAAACCAATGATAATTTTTGCTGTGGTGCCCTGCGTACTCTGACGCATAGATTGAAGCATGATATCTGTGCTCTCCGAGCAGTGTGTTATTCGGCGACCTGCGATGAGGACACGCAGTCGCAGTATTTTACTGACTCAATACGCCAACCTTTTTATCGGACCAAGACGTAAGAAAGGCGCTCTAGAGCGCCTTTCCGAGGTCACCGTTAGGCAACGCGGTGATGTTTATTTATTTGTTTACGGCATCCTTGAGTGCCTTCCCTGCCTTGAATCCAGGGGTATTCGACGCAGCGATCTGAATGGCCTCTCCCGTGCGGGGGTTGCGTCCTTGCCGAGCAGCACGTGCCTTAACGGCGAAAGTGCCAAAACCCACCAATGAGACACTGCCGCCTTTTGCCAGAGCTCCAGTGATTGCGCCAACCACAGCATCGAGTGCGCGGCCAGCGGAGGCCTTGGACAGGTCCGCGTCAGCGGCAATCGCATCAATCAAGTCATTTTTGTTCACATTGTCTCCCTCGAGTCTATTCACTTATACGTATCAAAGGCGCTCACCTCAGAGCCCTGAGTTAGACTACTCCTCACTCCAGCAAGGGTCAACGCGTTCAGCCCCTGAAATCAGTGAGATCTGGGGCGATTTGTCCCGCTCTCCGCGCTGTCTGTCTCATCAGGTCGGCCCGCCGACAACGACCCCTCCATGTAGTCGTCATCAGCAAGCGGCTGTGGCAAGTGCTCGAGGGCGATCGACAGCACCTCATCAATCCATTTTACCGGCCGGATATCCAGATTCTCTTTGATATTGTCGGGCACTTCCTGCAGATCTCTCTCATTCTCATGCGGGATCACTACAATTTCTATTCCACCCCGCCTCGCAGCCAGAAGCTTTTCCTTCAGACCTCCAATGGGGAGCACCTCACCACGCAAGGTGATTTCCCCTGTCATCGCAACGTCCGCTCTAACGGGGATCTCGGTGAAACTACTGACCAACGCTGTGCACATGGCAATACCCGCACTAGGACCATCTTTTGGTGTGGCCCCCTCTGGGACGTGAATGTGCATATCACGCACGTCATGCATTCTTGCGGGTATGCCAAGCGCTTGAGATTTGGCACGAACAACTGTGAGAGCCGCCTGAATCGACTCCTGCATCACGTCACCGAGCGAGCCGGTCTTCACAATCCGGCCCTTGCCCATGGTGGACGCGACTTCAATGGTCAGTAATTCGCCACCCACAGATGTCCACGCAAGCCCTGTAACCTGACCAACCTTACTTTCTTTCTCTGCGGTGCCAAAATTGAATTTTCTGACCCCAAGCACATCGCTAAGCATATCCGGCGTCACCGTTTGGCCGCTGTCACGCTCGCCCAAGGTGAATGATTTCACCATCTTGCGGCACACTTTTGCGATTTGACGCTCGAGTGCCCGCACGCCGGCCTCTCGCGTGTAGTAACGAATAATATCCAGGCAAGCCGCTTCACTGATGGAGATCTCGTCTGCCTTGAGACCATTCAATTTTGTCTGCTTTGGAATCAGGTAGCGCTGCGCGATGTTGAGCTTTTCGTCCTCGGTGTAGCCGGGAAGCCGGATGACTTCCATGCGATCCAGTAACGGGCCCGGAATGTTCATGGTATTCGAGGTGCAGATAAACATGATATCCGAGAGGTCGTAATCAACCTCTAGGTAATGATCGTTGAAGGCATGATTTTGCTCGGGATCGAGCACTTCTAGCATGGCTGACGCCGGATCGCCTCTGTGATCCATACCCATCTTGTCGATCTCATCTAGCAAAAAAAGCGGGTTGCGAACACCCGCCTTAGCCACTTTCTGCAGCAATTTTCCGGGCATTGAGCCAATGTAGGTTCGTCGGTGACCACGGATTTCTGCCTCGTCTCTCACCCCGCCCAATGCCATACGAATGAACTTTCGATTGGTAGCACGGGCAATCGACTCGCCCAGTGACGTCTTGCCTACGCCCGGCGGACCCACCAGGCAAAGCACGGGTCCCTTGAGCTTGCGCACTCGCTTCTGGACCGCCAAATATTCGAGGATGCGTTCCTTGACCTCCTCAAGTCCATAATGGTCCTCGTCCAGCACTTGTTGCGCCCGATTCAGATCATGTCTGACTTTGCTGCGCTTGGTCCAAGGGATACTGACCATCCAGTCTAAATACCCTCTGACAACGGAGGCTTCCGCCGACATCGGCGACATCATTTTCAGCTTTCCCAGCTCGGCGTTAGCTTTCTCCAACGCCTCCTCTGGCATCTTGGCTTCGTTGATTTTATTTAGCAGGTCGTCGATTTCATTGGGAGCATCATCCATTTCGCCGAGCTCTCTCTGGATCGCCTTCATCTGCTCGTTGAGGTAATACTCGCGCTGGCTTTTCTCCATTTGCTTCTTCACGCGACCGCGGATGCGTTTCTCGACCTGAAACAGGTCTATCTCCGCGTCCATCAGTGACTGCAGGTGCTCCAGACGGCCACGGATATCAGCAATTTCCAAAATGCGCTGCTTTTCGTCGAGATCGACGCTCATATGCGCGGAAATCGTGTCGGCAAGCCGACCCGGTTCATCGATACCAGACAGGGAGGTGAGTACTTCGGTCGGGACCTTCCTACTGAGTCCCACATACTTCTCAAACTGCTCTACCGTCGCCTTAACCAGCGCGGCTGCCTCAGGCTCTGACACAGTAGCAGCTTCTATTTGCCTGACTGAGGCAATAGCGAAGTCTTCTTCCTCATCCACCGCCAACACCGCTGCCCGATAACAGCCCTCTACCAGCACTTTGATCGTGCCGTCTGGTAACTTGAGCAACTGCAAAATGTTGGAGACGGTGCCTACTTGGTAGAGGTCATCGGCTCCGGGCTCATCATCTGAGGCGTTTCTCTGAGCAACCAGAAGCACCTGTTTGTTATCAAGCATTGCGTGCTCAAGCGCTTCTACAGAGCGCTCTCTTCCCACAAAGAGTGGCAACACCATGTGCGGGTACACCACCACGTCCCGTAAGGGGAGTAGCGGCAGTTGCTGATCTTGATCCGTCATGATTTCCTCCTGAATCGGTATAAAGATATGGGGGCCACATTCATGACTTTAAAGGCCTAAGGCCTTTTATTTGATACCGAATAGAGGAGGGTTTGGATCGAAAACAAAGAGGTGCAGAACCGAAGTGGGGGCGAATTATTCCTCTGCCCCCACTGCGGCTGCACTGGGTGTTTCGTAAACCAGTAAGGGATCTGAATCGCCTTTGACCACAGACTCGTCAATCACAATTTTGGCAACGCCCGAAGTAGAGGGGATCGTGTACATCGACTCAAGCAAGATCGCCTCCAAGATAGAACGGAGGCCCCTGGCGCCGGTTTTTCTCTCCATGGCTCTCTCTGCAACTGCTTGAAGACCGCCATCTCTGAAGTCGATTTCCACACCTTCCATTTCAAACATTTTGCTGTACTGCTTGGTCAGGGCGTTGCGGGGTTCGGTCAAAATACGTATTAACGCCTCGGCATCGAGCTCCTCCAAGGTCGCAATAATCGGCAAGCGCCCTACGAATTCGGGAATCAAACCGTATTGCACGAGATCCTCGGGCTGCAAATCCGACAGCGTTTGCCCAAAATTACTGGTCTCATCCTTGCTTTTCACCTCGGCACCAAAACCAATGCCACCCTTCTCGGAGCGGTTACGGATGACCTTGTCGAGCCCAGCGAAAGCGCCGCCACAGATGAAAAGAATATTGCTGGTATCTACCTGCAGGAATTCCTGCTGAGGGTGTTTCCGTCCTCCTTGCGGAGGTACTGAAGCCACCGTTCCCTCTATGAGCTTCAACAAGGCCTGCTGTACACCCTCACCCGATACATCTCTGGTGATCGAGGGATTATCTGATTTCCGCGAAATCTTGTCGATTTCATCAATGTACACGATACCCATCTGGGCTCGATCGACGTCATAATCACATTTCTGCAGCAGTTTCTGGATGATGTTCTCGACATCCTCTCCAACATAACCGGCTTCTGTTAGCGTGGTCGCATCCGCAATCGTGAACGGAACGTCCAGCAAGCGCGCCAAAGTTTCTGCAAGTAATGTTTTGCCAGAACCTGTCGGCCCGACCAACAAAATATTAGACTTGCTGAGCTCTACTTCCTCGCTTCCCTTGCCAGCGGGTTCCGCATTGCGAAGGCGCTTATAGTGGTTGTAAACCGCCACTGCCAGCACGCGCTTCGCCTGCTGCTGCCCAATGACGTATTGGTTAAGAATGTCAGAGATTTCTTCAGGGATAGGAAGCTTGGCGGCCTCTCCCTCGTTGACGGACTCCTGAATTTCCTCACGGATAATGTCATTACATAAGTCAACGCATTCGTCGCATATAAAAACGGAAGGCCCGGCAATCAGCTTCCTGACCTCGTTTTGGCTTTTGCCACAAAACGAGCAATATAAAAGCCTGCCGCTATCGCCCGAACTGTTGTCGTCTGTCATCTAAAACCCCGTCTAGTCTTGCGACTGGATCTGTGTAACATTGATACGTTTCATCGGACTTTGCAAGTCGCTGATAGCTACCGGCTACTGATGACTTCATCGACCAAACCATACTCCACGCTCTGCTCGGAGCTCATAAACCGGTCTCGCTCAGTGTCACGCTCAATCTCCTCCATCGACTGCCCGGTGTGCTCCGCCAGCAAGCCATTGAGCCGCTCGCGGAGAAACAGGATTTCTTTTGCCTGAATTTCGATATCCGTGGCTTGGCCCTGTGCGCCGCCGCTGGGTTGATGAATCATCGTACGGGCGTTGCGGAGGATGAAACGCTTGCCCTTTGTCCCTCCGCTGAGCAGGAAGGCACCCATAGAGGCGGCCTGACCGATGCACATCGTGCTGACATCGGGCTTGATGAATCGCATGGTGTCGTAAATAGAAAGCCCGGCAGTAACAGAACCGCCCGGACTGTTTATGTAGAGATGCACGTCCTTGTCAGGATTCTCTGATTCAAGGAAAAGCAGCTGCGCCACCACCAGATTTGCCATGTGGTCCTCGATCGGGCCCACAATGAAGATAACGCGCTCTTTTAAAAGTCGGGAGTAAATATCAAACGAGCGTTCCCCCCGAGATGTCTGCTCGATAACCATGGGGACTAACCCCAGGCCTTGCGGATCCAGACCTAACTCTCCATGACTCATACTACTGTCCTATCTAGGTGATCAGGCCGGTGCAGCGGGCCGCGCCTTCGCCAGCGCATCCTGGTAACTGCATTCGACCTCAGCTATTGCGGCCCCAGAGAGAAGCCTCTCTACCACCGCATCCTCCAGCACCCGGGACTCGATACCCGCGAGCTGTTCATTCTCAGAATAATACCAATTGATTACCTCTTCCGGGTCCTGATAGGTGGAGGCAATATCCTCTATGGCTTCCCGAATTTTAGCGGGCTCAGCAGTCAGCTCGTACTGGCTGATCATTTCGGCCACTACCAGCCCCAATTTGACCCGCCTCTCGGCTTGTTCAGCAAACATCTCATCCGGCAATACAGTGGACAGATCCATGTCTTGCGGCGCGGCGCCACCAAACTGCTGGAACATTTGCTGACGCATCGCGTTGACTTCCTGGGCAATCAGAGAGGTAGGCAACTCAAGGCCCTCATGGGCCTGCACAATCGCGTCCATGACCTGTGTTTTGACCGAGGCTTCCACCGCATTGCGTAACTCGCGCTCCATATTCTGCTTCACCTCAGTGCGAAACGCTTCGACGGTCCCGTTCTCCAAGCCGTATTGTGTAAAAAGCGCATCGTCGACGGGGGCAAGCTCAAGCGTCTTAACTTCATCCACCTTCACGCTGAACTGCACCGCAGCGCCCGCTAGCTCTTCTTTCTGGTAATCCTCTGGAAAGGTCAATTCGAGCACTCGCTCCTCTCCAGCCGCGGCGCCAACCAGGCCTTCTTCAAACCCTGGAATCATTCGGCCAGAGCCCAGTTCCAGCGTAGTGCCCTCGGCGGAGCCGCCTTCAAATGCCTCGCCATCACGCGTACCAACAAAATCAATGACAACAGTATCGCCATCCTCTGCGTTTTTCTCCGCTGTAACAAGCTGGCCTTGCTGCTTGCGGAAGACCTCGATAATGTCGTCAAGGTCGCTGTCGGTCACTTCCGCGACGGGCTTTTCCAGAGAGAGGTCTTCGATACTCTGCAACTCCACGGTAGGAAAAATCTCGAAGGTGGCGGTGTATTCTACGTCTTGTCCCGCTTGCATTTTGCGCGCTTCAATACTGGGTGGGCCTGCCGGTCGCAGATCCTCCGAGATCACGGCCTCTTGGAATGACTGACTGATCACTTCTCCTAAAACTTCCTGTCGAACACCAGCGCCAAAGCGCTGCTGCATCACTCTCATAGGCACCTTGCCGGGCCGAAATCCGGGTAAGCGGACGTTCTTCGCTGCGTCCTGAAGCCGCTTGTCCACTGCGACATCAACGCGATCTGCGGGGACTCCGACGGTCAACCGCCGCTCAAGCCCTGAGGTTGTTTCTATTGAGACCCTCATGGTCCTGCTCCTGAATCATGGTAACCAGTATTTTCCGTCTGGGACACGTAGCCTGCCGTGATCCGATCGCCCCAATATGGGCTTCGCACGGTCATGTGTAGAATTGGTGCGGAAGGAGAGACTCGAACTCTCACGTCGTAAGACACTGGAACCTAAATCCAGCGCGTCTACCAATTTCGCCACTTCCGCACATGCCACGTTTGGCTTGCCAAAGCGCGTACCAACGAGGCGCGCGATGGTGTCATAGAACGTCAGCTGTTTCAACGGCCGGTGCCATCTACAAAATAACACTTTGAGCACAAAATCGGCGCCACAGTCCAAGGCAACATCATAAATTACCTGACCCTCAAAGATTTATAAATATTGATATATATCAATAATATATAATAATTTGCTCATTATTAGAATAAAGATTGAGGCGACGAGGCCGGTAATATGCCGCAATCGTCTAAGAAAACGTTGAGTAGTAGTGGATAAATTTATCCTATGGCCCATAATAGAGGCGTCGCAGTGCCCCTCAAGAAGCGTGACGACTCGGGTATCCCAAGTGCCCGATAGTGTGGTCGCAGATGTGCCCGCGGCCACACCACTCCTAAAAGTCTATGACTCGGGCCCTTCGGGGCCCGCTTTTTAGCGCATATCTCGTTAGCGGATGTCCCGCTTCAACAGGCGTTTGGTAAATCAATGCCGGACTAGCACCGCTCACGCTGGTCGGCGTTTGCAGTGATACTGAACGTCTACCATCGGCTCGTTGCTAGCCCGCACTGCCAACTCTTCCAAGGTTCGAGAGAAAGCGCTCAGCAATGGCGGCAAACTCCCGGTGCGTAATACTTCGGCAGAGCCGAAACACTTCCGCGAGCAACACATCTTTTGACGGAACAGCGCCGTTGCGCAGACGATTCCATAATTCCGCGATACTGCGGTGAAGCAGCAGCCAATCGCAACCGCTGGCTCGAAGAGAGGCCAATTCAGATTCACTGCAGTGTTGTTCACACCACGCCATCAGCTGAAACAATAGAAATTCCGGCTCGACGCGAGACCAGAGCGCAGGCATTTGCGAGGGGGGTTGCGGGGTCAGCAGGAGATTATCGAAAGAAGCGACCAACTCAGTGAACAGCGCCACGTCAAGTTCCTCCCGCTTCATCCACGATTCGACGGCACATCCATTATTGAGCGCCAAAGCCGATGCTGCGACGCGCTCATCCCAATCATGAGCAGCAACGAGCCAGGCGACCGACTCCTCTCGCGGCACAGCCAAGATACGCTGCAGCTGGCACCGCGAGCGAATAGTAGCTGACAAACGCCAACTTTCTGCTGTAGAGAGCAATATGAGACTGTTACCTGCAGGCTCCTCGAGGGTTTTCAAGAGGCTATTGGCCGCGGCGGCAGTCATCTTGTCAGCATCTTCTATCAGCAGTATCTTAATGTCGCCGTACAAAGGTGTTTGCTGCAGAAATTTTACAGCTGCGCGAATCTGATCGATGCCAATAGCAACTTTTCCGGGCTCGCGATGGACCTCCAACAGGTCCCCATGAGCACCCTGGGCGAAGCCACGACAGCTCAGGCAGTGTCCGCAAGAACTATTAGCCTTGGGCCCCGAGCACAGCTTCAGTGCGGCAATTAACTGGCTGAGCAATGAGGCCTCGAAGCGATCTGATGAACTGACGATGTACGCATGCCCCACATTCTGCTGCGCGGCGGATGCGCTCCAACACCGGTCGATAACCGACTTAAGCCAGGGCGGGGTCGGCGGAAGCGCCCGCTCTACAGGCGCTTTGTCCTCAGCAGTCATTCAACCATTCGTCCGCGACGCTTTGGAGCTGTTCTTGCACTCCCTCAAGGTCTTGGGAGGCATCGAGCACCCGATACCGATCGGGCATCGCCATCGCCCGGTCCAAGTAGCCCGCTCGAACCCGGTAATAGAACTCGATTTCCTCTCGCTCAAAACGATCCAGTTCGCCTCGCGCGCGCGCTCTCGCAAGCCCCACTTCAGGCGGCATATCCAGAAGCAAAACCACGTCTGGGCGGCGAGCACCCTGCACGAGCCTCTCCAGTTGCGCAATCACCTCTGTAGACATGCCCCGCGCAGCCCCCTGATAAGCGTAGGTTGCGTCAGTGAACCGATCGCAAATCACCCACTCATGCTGCTGCAGCGCCGGCTCGATCACCTTGGCCACATGCTGCGCTCTCGCTGCGAATACTAGCAGCAACTCTGTTAGCGCGACGGGCACTTCACCCTCCGCGCTCAGCAATGTCTGGCGGATGGCTTCGGCCAGCGGAGTGCCTCCAGGCTCTCTGCTTTGCCTTACAACGTGGCCCGCCGCCTCGATTCGGCGCGCCAAAAACGCCTGCGCGGTTGATTTACCAGCGCCCTCGCCTCCTTCAATGGTGATGAAGCGCCCCGTCATTTTTCGAGCACCCGATCCACTGGTGGCGTTGAGCGATAATCAGCTCGCCGAGTTAATTGGTACAGCTGAACATTTTTCTCATGCTCCTTAAGCGTGCTGCTAAACGCATGCGTGCCATCGCCCTTTGCAACGAAATAGAGATTATCGCTGTCATCATGACTGAACACCGCTCTAAGCGACGCCTCGCCGGGTAACGCAATCGGTGTAGGTGGGAGCCCCTTGATCGCGTAGGTATTGTATGGGTTTTGGGCGTCTCGCAAGTGTTTCCGCTTCAGGTTGCCATCGTATTTGTCGGCCAGACCATAAATGACAGTCGGGTCCGTCTGCAATCGCATTCCGCGCTGAAGCCTCCTGAGAAATACGCCAGCTATCTGGATTCTCTCTTCAGGTGCTGCCGTCTCCCGCTCCACGATCGATGCGAGAATGAGCGCTTCATAGGGGTTGTTCAAAGGGAGTTCCTGTGGCCGGTGCTGCCATAAAGTATCGAGCAGCTGGCGCATCGCAGCGTGCGAGCGGGCAAGAATATCCAATACCGTATCCCCTGCAGTGAACGACCAGGTTTCTGGCAGGAACCAGCCCTCCGGGTATCTGGCGGGCGCAACCCAGGCAGCCAGTTCTCGCTTGAGCAAAGGCTCGGGAGTAGTCACCAGCTTTGGGTGCAAGGAGAGAATCGAGATCGCACGCGACAACGTCAGCCCTTCGGGTATGGTGATGCTATATTGCATTACGCTACCGCTAGCCAGATGCTCTATTAGCCCAGCTACGGTCATATCGCTCTGCACATAAAATTCTCCTGCTCTGATGTCCAAGTCCCGACCGCTCCAGCTGGCGATGCGGCCTACCCAAACAGCGTTGTTGAGCCAACCCTTTTTTTCAACTTTTCGTAATACCTGACCTAAACTTTCGCCGGGTGTCACCTGCAGTACAGCTCCGTTTGGGGGGAGCTGCAGCACCTGCTGCCAGACACCGCCTAAACCCGTATAAGCCACGCCCAAGATCAGTGCGAGGCCCACAGCACTCAGCGCAGTCAGCCTGCGCATGACGCCGCGCACTCTCGCAATGCTGTCTGGATACGGCTAACGGGCATGGCGTTCAAGTCGTAGGCTCTCTCATTCAAACTGATAACGGGCTGAGCGCCACGTAGCGCATTACTGATCAGAAGGCCCTCTGCACTCGCCACTTCTTCAGGCGAAATGGCACGCTCGATGACCTCGAAGCCGAGTTCCGGCAATACCGTCGCCATTAAAAGCTGTCGCCGAGTGCCCGCAATACCGCATCGAGACAACGCGGGGGTGACGAACTTCCCCTGTTTAAAGATGAAGATGTTGCCCCTGCTCGAGGACACCACTAAGCCGCCTCCGTCCAGCATAATGGCGTCATCCCAGCCACGCTCCATCGCCTCCTGCGCTGCCAATACTTGCTCGGTTCGCGCGAGTAATTTCATCCCCGCCAGTTGCGGCTGCTCAGCCCAGGACACCGCAGCAAATCCGCAACGTGCAGGGAGAGCAGGATCGACCGACAGCGGGGTGGTGCTCAATACGTAGCGGGGCGAAGTTTTACTGGGTGGGCTATACCCCCTCGGCCCCGATCCACGAGTGACAGTTAATCTTGCAGATCCACAATGAGTGATTGTGGCAAGATGCGCCTCAGCCGCTGAAAACATACGGTATGCCACCTCCAGCGGCTGCGCAAAACGCAACACCTGCAGTGCACGCCCCAATCTCTCACGGTGCAGCGGCAAACATTCAATAACCCCCTGCTCACACCACAAAGTTTCGAAGGCACCATCAGCGTAATTGAGCCCCCTGTCATCTGCCGGCACCGCAGTGAGCTCGACTCCGTCTACCCAGCAATGTGATAAAGCCATCGAGCTGAGCGTTACTTCAACTGGCTAAAAATGAGCGAGCCGTTGGTGCCGCCAAAGCCAAATGAATTGGATAAAACATGGCGTACGTGCCTCTCCTGAGCCGTATGGGGCACGTAATTGAGATCGCACCCGGGACTTGGGTTATCGAGATTGATCGTGGGTGGGGCAACTCCATCTCTCAGTGCAAGAACAGAGAAGATTGCCTCGACTGACCCTGCTGCGCCGAGCAGATGGCCAATCATCGATTTTGTAGAGCTCACTGCCAACGCTCCCGCTTGGGCGCCAAAGACAGCCTGAATGGCACGCGATTCCGCTAAATCACCTGCTTCAGTTGAGGTGCCATGAGCATTGACATAATCGACCTCACTTGCAGGTATCTCCGCATCTGCCAGCGCCTGTCTCATGGCAGCCGCAGCGCCACGTCCATCCTCGGGTGGAGACGTCATGTGATAGGCATCACCACTCATACCAAACCCCGATAACTCACAATAGATGTGAGCGCCTCTGGCAACCGCATGCTCATAGGACTCAAGGACCAGCATGCCTGCCCCGTCTCCCAGCACAAAACCATCGCGGTCGCGGTCCCAGGGTCGGGAGGCGCGCTCCGGATCATCATTGCGAGTGGACAACGCTCGAGCGGCCGCAAAACCCCCGATTCCCACCGGCGTAGTGGCCATCTCCGCGCCACCCACCAGCATCGCGTCCACATCGCCCGCCGCGATCAGCCGCGCCCCCAGACCTATGTTGTGCGTGCCCGTAGTGCAAGCAGTCACAACACCCAGATTAGGGCCCTGCAGGTTGTACATGATCGAGAGGTTGCCAGCGATCATGTTGATAATTGCGCCAGGGACAAAAAAAGGTGAAATTCGCTTTGGCCCCTTTTGTTCTAACAGCAAAGCGGTTTCTTCAATAGAGCCGATACCCCCGATGCCAGAACCTATCGCACACCCCACCCTTGCGGCGTTGGCATCGGTAATTTCGAGCCCAGCATCTCGGAATGCCTGAATACCAGCGACCATTCCATATTGTATAAAGGGGTCCATTCGCCTAGCGTCCCGGGCCTCAAGGTAGCCCTCAACGCTGAAGCCTTTGACGCTGGCGCTAAAGCGGGTCGAGAAAGCGCTCGCATCGAAATGCTCAATCAAAGCGGCGCCGCTGCGGCCCGCGCAAATTCCGTCCCAACTGCTGGAGACGTCCAACCCGAGCGGAGTGACTGCTCCAAGGCCAGTTACCACCACCCTGCTGCCTTTCATTGCGAGCTCCTTCTGCCCCGTGAGGAACGCATCATGTTAATGGCTCATGGCCCAACTGGTAGAGGCTGAACCCAGATCAACCCGAGATAGTGTATTCGGGCTTGGTACCTTCCTGAAACAGAAAAGGCCGCGCTGCTGAACAGGGCGGCCCCCAAGAAACATTAACGACTTTTACTTAGGAGAGATTGTCGTTGATGTAATTGATGGCGAGCTGGACCGTCGTGATCTTCTCTGCCTCTTCATCTGGAATTTCGGTTTCAAATTCCTCCTCCAAGGCCATTACTAGCTCTACGGTATCAAGCGAATCCGCGCCCAGATCATCCACAAAAGATGCCTCAGACTTAACTTCATCTTCCTTTACGCCCAGCTGCTCGGCGACAATCTTCCTGACTCGATCTTCAATATTACTCATGACGTGATTTACGCTCCCAGATTAGTCGTCGGACCAGAAGTCCAAACGCTGTGGATTTTACAAGCTTTTTACGCAATAAAAACCTTTTTTCAACGGAAAAAGGTGCTTGCGAGAGACATTCAGGCCATGTACAGCCCGCCGTTTACGTGAATGGTCTCACCAGTGATGTAGGCTGCCGCGTCACTCACCAGAAAAGCCACCGTGGCCGCAATATCACGGGGTTCTCCGAGGCGAGCCAGCGGTATCTGTCTTGTCAGCGCGTCGCGCTGATCATCTCCCAAGGCGCGCGTCATGTCTGTATCAATGAAGCCTGGCGCCACGCAGTTTACGGTGATTGACCGAGATCCAAGCTCGCGTGCCAGAGACCTCGCCATGCCCGCTGCGCCGGCTTTGGTCGCCGCATAATTGCTCTGTCCTGCATTTCCCATCGATCCCACAACGGAAGTCACATTAACAATGCGGCCCCAGCGGGCTTTGGTCATTCCACGCAAGCAAGCTTTGCTCAGACGAAAAAGTGAGTTCAGGTTCGTGTCAATAACCTGATGCCACTCTTCGTCCTTCATTCTCAATAGAATGTTGTCCTGTGTGATCCCCGCATTGTTAATCAATATCAGTGGATCCCCGAATTCTGAACGCATTTCTCCCATGAGTGCGCCAATGCTCTCGGTATCTGTCACGTTCAGTACTTTTCCCTGACCGCCCAGATCCGAAAGAGCCGCTCCAATCGAATCCGCTCCCGACTGACTAGTAGCTGTACCCACCACCAAAAAACCTTGCTCAGCAAGCGCCGACGCGATGGCCGCACCGATCCCCCTGCTGGCACCCGTGACCAGTGCTATCTTGCGCTCTGTATCAGTCATCACAGTTTGCTCATTCGTGTTGGGCTGCTGCAGCCCGCAACCCATCAGGCTCCTCGAGAGGCGCGCAGTCCACCTGCTTATCGATCCTCCTCAACAGGCCAGTCAATACTTTCCCGGGACCGCATTCGACGAAGCGGGTGCAACCCGCTTGCAGCAGGGTGAGAACGCACTGTGTCCACATCACGGGCTCCGCCACCTGCCTTACCAGCAGGCGTCTAATCTCTGTTGCTTTTCGATGTGGTTGCGCGTCCACATTACTGATCACCGTCACCTGTGCATCCTTAAGCTGGATCGACTGAAAAGCCTCAGCCATGACCGCAGCGACCGGCTGCATTAACGGGGTATGGAAGGGTGCACTCACGGGCAACGGTAAAACGCGCCTCGCTCCGGCGTCTTTCATAAAGTCGCAAGCAGCACTCACGGCTTCGGCATGGCCTGCAATGACGACTTGTCCCGGGGAGTTGTAATTCACTGCACCTACGTAGGCATCGTCGTCGCAATGTGTCACACAGATTTCGTCTATCACGGCGTCACTGAGACCCAGCACCGCGGCCATCGCCCCCTCGCCCGCAGGAACTGCCGACTGCATCGCCTTGCCACGAGTCTGCACTAAGCGTGCTGCATCGGCCAGGGAGAGTGACCCAGCCACAACCAAGGCGGAGTATTCACCGAGGCTGTGCCCTGCCACAAACTCAGGCTCCCAGCCTTGCTCCTGCCGCCAGCAACGATAGAGTGCCACGCTGGAGGTCAGAATCGCGGGCTGGGTAAACTCGGTAAGCGTCAGTTGCCCTTCGGGCCCTTCAGAAACCAGCTGCCAGAGGTCATAACCCAGCGCTTCGCTGGATTCTTCAAAAGTCTCACCAACGACCGGGTAGGCCTCGTGAGCGCCCTTGAGCATGCCGACCGATTGCGACCCCTGCCCGGGGAATAGAAACGCCAGCCCTGTCAAGTAGGGTTACTCGTCGTCGCCGGTTTCAATTACCTTTTTGCCGCGATAAAAACCGTCAGCGCTGACATGATGCCGAAGTCGCGTCTCGCCCGACGTCTCATCTACAGTCAGCGTGGCTCCACCGATAGCATCGTGGGAGCGCCTCATACCGCGACGAGAACGAGTCTTTCTACTTTTTTGAACAGCCATGGTCTGGCCTCCTCTGTGTTAACCCAGCCCCAGCAGCATCACTGCAAGGGCGTTTAGTTATTGCTACCATAACGGAAAGAGCCCCTATTAAGTCTTCAGCTTCTCCAGTACCGCGAAGGGGCTGTCTCTGTCCGATACCTCTTTCTTTGCCGCGGGCTCACTCTCAAGCGCTGCCTTCTGCTCCGATGTGCCGCAATCCTCTGCATGCAGCGGGCTGACCGGTATGGCCAGCAAAATCTCCTCTTCGGCAATTTCTCGCAGGTTTGCTACCTGTCCCACTATGAGCGGCTCGTACCCCGCTGGCAAAGCAACGGCTTCCTGATCATCCCAAACACACGCCATGTTCGAGCGGGCGTTCAGGTCAAGCGATATTGGCCCCAAACACCGCTGGCAGATCATCAGGACAGTGGCCTGAATGGCCGCAACTACTATGTAGCGGCCAGACTCATCCCGCTCAAAGGAGAATGCCGCAGCCACTGGGCCAGCCATTTCTATCCCCGCTTGCCTCAAGCGGGGCAGGCTCTCTTCCGCTACGATACCCTCAACCTGAGCACCGCGCACCGCCAGGCTACGCAGATCAAGCTCGGTTGGTAACGGGCCAATTTTCATGGCCGCGGATCATACGGATGAGGGGATACGCTGTCAAAGCGAACCCCCGCTCCAAGGCTCTTAAAGGAGCAAGACATGTATTTTCACCAAAAGTTGGCGAAGAACCGTTGAAGCCATTAACGCTTTCATCCACTTCTCCGTACCGCACCGCTTTGTTACGGCGGTTGAAGGTGCCTTTCGACACGATAAACCCCGACGTGACTGAACATACACTTCCCGAGGAAAACGCGGCGGATCGCGCTCAGCGGCTAGCGAGACTTAAGGCCGAAGCACCGAGCATCAGTTCAGGCCTGGTGATTGGGTCAGACCAGGTAGCCTGCCTCGGGGAGCATGTTCTTCATAAACCGAGATCTTCGGAGAACGCTATCAGACAGCTGATGCAATGCGCCGGACAAACCGTGACTTTTTTGACCGCGGTGCACGTGATCAGCACCGATACTGAATGGACTGGGAATCGACTCGTCGCCTCGGAGGTTGTATTTAGGCGTTTCACCAGTGCTGAAGCAGAGCAATACGTAAAATTGGATGCCCCACTCGATTGTGCGGGCAGCTTTAAATGGGAAGCGCTGGGAATTAGCCTCTTTAGCGCAATCCGAGGAGATGACCCTACGGCGTTGCAAGGACTACCGCTGATAGCACTTTGTGATTTATTGCGTGAGGCGGGATTACCGCTGCCCCTTCATTCGGAGCCCATGCAAGGTGGCTTTTAGATCCTCACCAAGCGGACATTCCAGCGATATGGTGTGACCTGCAAGCTGAAAGGAGATCGCCTGGGCATGCAGAAACAACCTCTTTAACCCAAGGTTCTCGGCCAGCTCACAGGCCTGGTCATTCTGGTACTTGGCATCTCCAAGAATGGCATGGCCACTGTGTTGGCAGTGCACCCTGATTTGGTGGGTCCTCCCCGAGATGGGCTTTGCCTCAACAAGCGTAGCGCCATGGAAGCGCTCAAGCACCCGAAAATCGGTCCTCGCGGGCTTCCCGTCAGCCTCTACCCTCACGATCCTCTCGCCCGAGGGGGTATGGCGCTTAGCGAGAGGCGCTGAGGCAACACGCCGGTAGGCTGGCCAGCGGCCATGCACCACCGCCCAGTAACGCTTATCGACACGACCTTCCCTCAATTGCGAATGTAACTCTCGCAGGGTGCGCGCATTTTTGGCAATGAGCACCAGGCCTGAGGTATCTCGATCCAATCTGTGGCCAAGCTCCAGATATCGCTCCTCCGGGAAAATACTTCGGAGGGATTCGATCAGGCCAAGCCGTATCCCGCTCCCACCATGCACTGCAAGGCCTGACGGTTTATTGATGACCAGCAGGTCCGACGTGTTCATTACAATGGCATCGTGAATACGCCCCTGCCAGATTTTCGATGGCCTTGCGGGCGCAGCCAGTTGCGGAGTGGACAACGGTGGAATGCGAACTTCATCCGCTGCCTGAACGCGATACTCCGGTTTGGCCCGACCCTTATTCACGCGAACCTCGCCCTTACGGATCGCTCTGTAGAGCCTGGTTTTCGGTACACCAGGGATCTGACGCAGTAAATAATTATCCAACCGCTGACCCGCTTCTTCAGCGGTTACGGCCTGTAGGCGAACCTTTCGCCGTGAGTCAGCACTCATAAATTCGTTACTTTCACCACAAAACTACCCCAAATCTATTCGTTGAATCAGACGCCCCTTGGTGCTACCGTGCGTCGGTCGGGTCAGAGGATCCCGCCGGTGGACGCTATGGCATTGGTCACAACAGGCTATTGCTCGCCCCGCCAGCGCTCTTCTTCAGTCAGTTGACACTGTTGCGGACCGCGCTTTTATAGCGACCGCTCATCCGACAATAGAATTACGAGTTTACCTCGTGAGCCCCCTCCGGACCCAACGTTCGTGCGAGTGGCACAGGTAGGCACTTTATAACCCGCGACACACGATGGCGCGGTGCAAATTGCGAATCAGGCCTTCACATTATATGAGTGGAGGTCATGTGACCAGAAAACGGGTGCGGCATTAGCCCCCCATGATGATCACCCGCCGAGTTTTGCGGGACCGCAAGAACAGAGGGCATATGGAGCTCTCGCACCGCCCAGTTGCGTCGCCAACTGGAATATATCATGAAGAAAATGCTGATTAATGCGACTCAACCTGAAGAGGTTAGGGTCGCCATGGTCGATGGGCAGAGGCTTTACGATCTCGACATTGAGAATCGCCAGCGCATCCAAACCAAGGCGAACGTATACAAAGCCAAGGTCACCAGAGTAGAGCCTAGCCTTGAAGCCGCGTTCGTCGATTTTGGCGCTGACCGGCACGGATTCTTGCCGCTCAAGGAGATCTCACCCGAGTACTACCGCAGCCGAGCGCCCGAGAGTGAGGGCAAGATCCGTATCAAAGACGTGTTGAAGGAAGGCACGGAGGTGATCGTTCAGGTCGATAAGGAGGAGCGCGGCACTAAAGGTGCTGCCCTAACCACTTTCATCAGCCTCGCGGGCCGGTATATGGTGCTGATGCCCAACAACCCCAAAGCCGGGGGCATCTCTCGACGCATCGAGGGAGAAGATCGAAGCGATCTTAAGGACTCGCTTTCGCGGCTGAATCTTCCCGATGGGATGGGTGTGATCATCAGAACTGCCGGTGTGGGCCGCAGCACTGAAGAACTGCAGTGGGACCTAGACTACCTACTTCAGTTATGGAGCTCCATCTCGCAGGCAAATGCAGAAAACAAGGGGCCAGTACTGATTTACAAGGAAAGCGACGTCATTATTCGCGCTGTCCGGGATTACCTTCGCGACGACATCGATCAGGTATTGATCGACGATGCTATCGCTTATCAGCGCGCAGCCGAATTCGTTGGCATGGTGATGCCACATTATAAGAATCGATTGAAGCGCTACGAAGATCCACTTGCTCTTTTCAACCGTTTTCAAATTGAAGGTCAGATTGAAACGGCATTTCAGCGCGAGGTGAGACTGCCCTCAGGCGGTTCGATTGTCATTGACCCAACTGAGGCGCTGGTATCGATTGATATCAACTCTGCCCGCGCTACGAAGGGCGGCGATATAGAGCAAACCGCTTTGCAGACCAACCTTGAAGCAGCCGAGGAAATCGCCCGCCAATTAAGGTTGCGTGACATGGGCGGACTGATCGTTATCGACTTTATCGACATGTCTTCCAATCGAAATCAGCGAGCAGTCGAGAATCGGATTCGAGAGTCTTTGGAACTCGACCGCGCTCGCGTTCAGATTGGGCGAATTTCTCGTTTCGGGCTGCTGGAAATGTCTCGGCAGCGCTTGCGACCATCACTGGGAGAGACCAGCGGTATGGTATGCCCAAGGTGCACAGGGCAAGGGACTATTCGAGATACGAAGTCACTTGCACTGGCGATTTTAAGACTCATTCAAGAGGAAGCATCAAAGGAGCGCACAGGGGAGGTTCAGGCGATCGTACCGGTATCGGTATCGGCTTTCCTGCTCAATGAAAAACGTGCCGATATCAATGACATCGAATCCCAGAGTGGAGTACGAATTATCGTAGTGGCGAGTCCGTACCTGGACACACCTCACTTTGAAGTACGCAGGCTGAGAGACGATGAAGTGGATCAGGCCGCTCGACTGAGTTTCGACATTCAGATGCCGTCCCCGTCAGAGCCAGCCACTGAAATCGCCAATGACGCACCCGTCACCGCGCCCGAAGCATTGGTGCGGGGCGTGACCCCCGATGCACCTGTCCCGGAAGCTCCCGTCAAAGCAGAGGCCCCCACGGCTGAAAAACCCCGAGCCAAGAGCGGGTCGAGCCGTCAACAGAAAAAGACCTCACCCGGATTGTTTGCCCGGATCTGGGCGCTGTTATTTGGCGCCGAGCAGCCGGCGAAGCCTAACTCGAAGCAGCGGGGCCGTCGTGGTGACGAGCAAAACCGCAATCGCTCGCGGTCCCGGTCTGGTGATCGTCAACGCCAGGGCCAAAAAGCTTCTGAAGGGCAAAAACGGCGCAGCGACAGCGGAAATCGTCGCGGCAATGAGCAGCGTAAATCTGCAGAGGGCGAAGCGCGCACAGACGTCGTGCAGGCCGATACGGCGCTGGCTCAAGATGACAGCAACACCGGGAATGACGAGCAGCCCAAGCGCTCGCGCAGACGCCGTGGCCGTCGCGGTGGACAGCGCCGCTCAGACAACACACAGGTTGAATCCACCGAGGTGGAAGGCGTCGCGAAGTCTGCGGACACCCCGGCGGAGACCAACGCCCCGGAAGCCGATAACCATCGTCGTCGACCGCCGGAAAAGCGCAATGAAGGCAGGCGGCAGAGAGAGCGCGTGAGTGCGGATACCAATGCAGTGATAACCGAGGACCCAACAGGTTCGCCGACACCAGCGCAGATTGAGGATGCCGGAGCGGCAAGTGCGCCGCAGCCAACCTCCAGTCAAACATCTGCAGCGGAGGTGGCCTCCTCAGAGGCGCTAACTGCGGCTTTCGGTGAAGCAAATGAAGCATCGGCACCTGCAGGTACGCCGGCACCGGAACAGATGCAAGATTCTGGAGCAGAATCTGACTCTGCCGTATTCGCCACTGCTACCGAGACCCCAACGCAAACCGGATCGGACGATAGGGAGATAGCAGTATCTGACTCAGAACGGACCAGCGCCGAGAAAATAGGCGACGCCATCGGAGTGCTAGTGGTGGATACGAGTAGCGTGGCGGAAGGTGGACGGGCCGTAAATGATCCTCGCATATCGCCGAAACCAGTCACAGAAACCGTAGTGGCAACGGAGCAAGCGCAGTTATTTTCGATGCCGGAGGCGCCGCCCGTTTCGATTATGCAGCGCAATGTACCTCGAGCGAGTAATGATCCGCGAGGGCCAGGAGCCGCCGTGTGATGAGGGAATAACTTGATTGCATGGGGTGCGACGATATAATGCGCGCACCGCGCCGGGAGTCTTCCGGCAAACAGTTAAGGTGGGCTGGCTGAGTGGTCGAAAGCGGCGGTCTTGAAAACCGTTGAGGGGTGACCCTCCGTAGGTTCGAATCCTACGCCCACCGCCACTAAATCGTTGATTTTACTATACAAATCCACCCCCAAAGCCGCGCCTCATTGAGCGTGGTTTTTTTTATGTCGGCAAAATGTCGGCACGACCGCTAACTTAACTTACGAGTGAACTCACCCAAACGTTCTCATTGTCGTCTCCTATAAAGGAGCATCTAAAGGAGCATCACGGGTAGCGATTATGACATCCGCTGCCCGCTCACCTGCGGCCATGGCACCCT
>JAQWUD010000005.1 GCA_029242325.1 Luminiphilus sp. | reverse complement strand
GATCAAGCCTTGATGATGCGGCCATTTCCCGGATCTACCCAGTACGCCACTGCAGTCGATGGACTCTACCTCTGCGGCGCCGGAGCGCACCCCGGTGGCGGCATTCAGGGGCTACCCGGGCGAAATGCCGCCAAGGAAATTGTGAAAAGAGGAGCCCTGTGATGAGCGACGTCAGCCGAGACACTATGCTACTCACCACGCCGTTCCACTCCCGGGTGGAAGCGATGTGCGATTTAAACGACTGGGGCAACTGGATGGGATACACCACCCCTAATGCCTATTTCGATGTGGAACTCGAGTATTTCGCACTGCGCAGCACTACCGGGGTGTTTGATCTCTCTCCTATGAATAAGTACCGGGTCACCGGACCAGATGCGCAACGCTATCTTGACCGGCTCATCACACGGGATGTCAGCAAGATCGGTGTCAATCGAGTGGGGTATGCCATTTGGTGTGATGACGACGGCCAAGTCATGGACGATGGCACCATCTTTCGGCTCGGGGAGCAGGACTACCGTATCTGCTCTTACCAGCGCGCAGATGATTGGCTTGCTTGGAATAAATTGGGATTCGACGTCGCCATCGACAATGAAACAGAGGCAGTGGCAGGGCTGGCCGTGCAAGGTCCGACTTCCTGCACGGTTCTCACGTTGCTCGGATGTACTGATCTGAACCAGTTGAAACCCTTCGGGATCGCGCATTACACCTTTGAAGATCACCCACTGATGGTCAGTCGAACCGGATTTACCGGTGATCTGGGATATGAGGTCTGGGTGCCTCCCGAAACTGCCGAGGCACTGTGGGACCAGCTTTTTGAACTGGGCCGTGACTATTTGATTAAGCCAATCGGCTCGTATGCTTTGGAACTCGCGCGCATTGAGGCGGGATTTCTCCAAGCCAATGTCGATTTCATGCCCGCAGAAGAAGTGGTTCGTGTCGGTCGCACACGCAGCCCTTTCGAACTTGGCCTGGGTTGGCTAGTGGATTTTTCAAAACCGCTTTTTAATGGCCGAACAGCACTGCTGAAAGAGCAAGCCAATGGGTCGCGATATCATTTTGCCATGCTCGATGTAGAGGGCAACAAACCCGCTGAGCACTCCTTTATTCTTAAAGGCGACAAGCAGGTCGGCACCGTCACCTCTGCCGCGTGGTGCCCAACCGCAAAGGCCAATATCGCTTATGCCCAGATCGAGATGCCCCATGGTGCGGTAGGGGATGAACTGGTCGCCGAAATCTATTACCAGCGCGAGCTTCATTGGACGCGCTTGCTCGCGCCCTGCAAGGTGATTGATGTGCCCATCTTCAAGTCACCCAAACGCTGGCAGACGCCTGCACCGCCCCATTGATTATCCGCTATTTTCGAGAGACGCCATGCAGACCATCGCGACTTCCGTAGACGATTCTTTCCAGCGCATGCGCGACAAGCTGGAGGCCGAAAAAATTCGGCCTCACCACGCAATGGATCCCTATTTTTATCGCTCACATCTGGTTCATGAGCAGGAGCTCGAGCACCTCATTTTCAAGAGCTGGCTCTATGCGCTCCATGCTAGCGAGATCCCCTCTGTCGGCGATTATCAGCTGATTGAGATAGGCGAGGACTCAATCATCGTCGTGCGCACCGAAAACGGCGAGATTTCCGCGATGCACAATATCTGCCGCCATCGCGGAGCCAGGGTGTGTGAAGCATCCAGCGGCAACCGAAAAACCTACGTGTGTCCTTATCACGGCTGGGTTTACAACATTGATGGTTCACTTAAGGTCGCGCGCGAAACACACGTGATGCCGGATTTCGATGCCAGCGCGCATGGTCTGAAACCCGTCCAATGTGTCACCTACATGGGACTGGTGTTTATTAACTGTGATCCCGGCGCCGGCGATCTAGTAGCTTCGCTTGACAATATTCGTGAACCTCTCGGGGCCTACGATCTTGAGCATGCAAAGGTCGCCCATCGACAAACCTATCGGGTCGAAGCGAACTGGAAGCTGGTGATTGAGAATTATCTCGAGTGTTATCACTGCGCAACGTCACATCGCGCCTATGCGCGCCTGCATACCCTGAAAGATCTGGACGAGCAGTCGGGGCCGGTCGTGGCGAAAATGCTCGAGCGTGCCGAGGAAATGACCGGCGTCCCCGGAATCTCACAGGAACACACGCAGATCTATCTGGATGCCCCGAGCTTCGGTGCGTGCGCACACACGATGCGATATGGCTTGTTTGACGGGTTCGTGACGGGTAGCCAGGACGGGCAGCCGGTCGCGCCGCTCATGGGCGATATCAAAGACTACGACGGTGGCGCGGGTGATTTCCAGATGGGCCCACTGACCTTCATGCTCAACTACCCCGACCATTGTGTGCTGTATCGCTTTATTCCGCGCTCACGAGCAGCGACGGATATGGAGCTGGTTTGGTTCGTTCGCGACGATGCGAAAGAAGGCGAAGATTACGAGGTCGATAAGCTGACCTGGCTCTGGCACCACACAACGCTCGAGGATGAGTACATCATTACGCGCAACGCGGCAGGCGTGAACTCGCGGTTTTTCGAGCCTGGGCCTTATCACCCAGAATTCGAATTTACCCTGCAGCAGTTCGTGCACTGGTACCTTCATTCGTTAGAAGCCAGTCTGGACTAGACCCTACTGCCTTAGCCGCCAAGACGCCGCGATCTAAAGTCGCTTTCCGAGCAGCAGGCCGTACTATACTGCCCATACTGCGTGGCGATATGACGCGGGTTCTTGTGCTTAAAAGGCATATCGCCATCGGCAGATGATGGCACAAGGAGCGGACCTTGCAGCAATACACTTCGCCTGACGGCGCTGGCAACACGGTGAAGCGCACCCGGGTGCCGCTGTTCAGCGCGTTTTTCATGGTCTACATCTTGGTCTCGGGCGGCTCTTTTGGCATAGAGGAGATGGTGTCGTCTTCAGGACCGGGCCTCACACTCATACTGCTGCTCGCTTTCCCCTTCATCTGGGCACTACCCATGGCCCTTATCGCCAGCGAACTCGGATCGGCCCTGCCGCATAATGGCGGCTTCTATGTGTGGACGCGTCGGGGCCTGGGAAAGTTCTGGGGCTTTCAGGCGGCCTGGTGGTGGTCGCTGGCATTGCTGGTGGATACGTCGCTGTACATCGTACTCAGCGCGACCTATCTGCAACATCAGATTGGCTTCAGCGACACGGTGTATTACCTGATCTGCTGGTCGATCATCGCGGTGTTTACTGCCATCAACCTGATGGGAGTTAGGGTAGTCGCCATCGGGTCCAGTCTGTTTGCGATTCTGATCATTTCACCGATCGTGGTGCTCGCCCTTGTGGGTATCGCCAACTGGCAGTTCAATCCATTCATCCCGATCACACCACCTGACACCGACTTATTGGGTACTGATGGCGCATTGATACTGGGACTTAGCGTTGGTCTGTGGATGTACTCAGGCTATGAGTCCATGTCGACGCTCGCGGGAGAGATTGAAGAGCCTCAGCGCATCATCCCGAAAGCCCTGATGCTGGCCCTGCCCTTCGTCGCGCTGATGTATCTGCTGCCAACGGCAGCCAGTATCGCCGCTTTCGGCCATTGGGAGTTATTCTCGGTCGACGGCAGCGGCGGCAAGGTCTCTTTTGTGGATATTGGTCGTGCACTGGGGGGCTCCGCTCTGGGTCATGCGCTGCTGGCGTCGGCGGTGCTCGGTAATCTGGCGCTTTATCTCGACTATATGGCTTCGGGTGCACGACCCATTCAGAGCCTGGCGCGAGACGGGTTACTTCCCTCAGTGCTGGCTAGCACCAGTTCACGTTTTGGCACGCCCGTTGTGGCGATCCTGTTAATAGCAGGCGTCAATGCCATATTAGTGATCGGACCTTTTCAGAATCTGGTCATTATTGATGTGCTACTGACGGTGAGCTCCTATGCACTGATCTTTCTCGCGGCGGTGCGGCTGCGCATCACAGAGCCAGATCTTGAGCGTCCTTTTAAAATTCCGGGGGGCAAGATCGCCATGATCTTGCTGGTACTGCCCCCTATGGCCCTGATCGTCCTGATGGTGACCATCACGCTGGGAGATCACAGCTTGACGCTATGGGGTCGAGATCGTTTCAGCTTACTGGGCATCGAGATCGGCTGGTATGGAGTAGCGGGGCTGGTCGCGATTCTGTCTGGGCCGCTACTGTACCCATTATTACGCAAGCAATGACCCTGCTGCCTGCCCTCCGCGCGCCGCAGGCCTTGGAAACACCGGCGATATCACTCGCTGGTCAGGTTTCGTACCAGAGCCCATCCGGGTCCTCCGGCCATACACCAAGGTACGGGCCATGCGCCTGAAACCCCAACATGCGCCTCATTGCGTCTGATTGCGATGCGACGTCTTCGCGGCTCAGCGTGAGGTATTGGTTCTCCTCCTGCCGTAACCAGCCCAGACAGTAGGTATTGACGACCGCTTTTCGGGGTAGCGCGCTTTGATTCTCGCCGCCGCCATGAAGCGTAGACCCTAAATACAGCACGGCGGAACCTTTTGGCATCACCGCCTGAACCACATCTTTATCCTCAACCTGCTCAGGATCCTCAATCCCTGTCTCTTTGGGCACTACTCGGGTTGCCCCATTCTCTTGAGTGAAATCATCGAGAGCCCACAAAGCCGATATCTGAACCTCAAAAGGCAACAGGTGGCTGGGGTAGCAGGTGTCATCGGCATGCAACACTTGGGCGCCCTCACCGGGCAATATTTCAATCGCAGTCGTGCTGCCGACCTGATAAACATCGCAATATGGCTTGAGGGTTGCATCCGCCACCGCCAGTACGACCGGGTCTAGCAGGAGGTCGGAGAAATAACGCGAATATTTCGCCACCCCTCCCACGCGCAAGGTCTGGTGACCGTTAAACGTGTTCTGATAGAGGTGCCCCTCACGATCAAATTCGGGACGAAGATCATGACTGAGCCCGTCAATGATTTCGTCCGATAACAAATTGTCGACGACTACAGCGCCAGTCTTCGTGAGTGCCGCCACAATATCTTGTATGCCGTCATCAGCCATGAAGTGACAAAGCGCCATACCGTTACTCCTCTACCCATCTCTCTGCTTTGAATCATGAGTATAGCGCGCAGACTTCGCTTCTAGCCATAATTGAGCTGCTTCGGTTGATCTCTACCAGACCTCTGAATCGCTATATGATGTCCTCGTCAAATCGGAAGCGGTGGTATGTTAGAGGCTAGGCGTTATGAGGAAATTGAGATGACACAAGGATCGACTGCACAACGGGAGCACCCTTCGTCTGCCTTTGCTGATCATTGGGCCGAGAGAACCGATCTTGCCGCCGCCTTTCGCTCGGCCGCGCGTCTCAATCTGCACGAGGGAGTGGCCAATCACTTTTCGGTTGCAGTCAATCGTGATGGCACCCAGTTTTTGATCAACCCCAACCAGTCACACTTCTCGCGGATACGGGCATCTGAACTACTCGTGTTAGATGCCAATGACCCCGGCACTATGGATAAGCCTAACGCGCCAGACCCTACGGCCTGGGGACTGCATGGTGCGTTACACCGCCAATGTCCTCACGCGCGCGTTGCGCTTCATGTTCACTCTATTCACGCTACCGTTCTTTCCACGCTGGAGAAGCCCACTCTCCCTCCGATCGATCAGAACTGCGCAATGTTTTTTAATCGCTACGCGATTGATACCGAATACGGCGGGCTCGCGCTTGAAGAAGAGGCTGAGCGCTGCTGCCAACACCTTGCAGACCCGGCCAAGAAAGTACTGATCATGTGCAATCACGGCATCATCGTGCTCGGTGAGGATGTCGCCGATGCCTTCAACCGATTGTTCTATTTCGAGCGCGCGGCCGAGACCTACCTCAAAGCACTCTGGACTGGACAACCGCTCAGAGTGCTGAGCGACGAGATCGCCGAAAGCACCGCAAAGGAGCTTGAGGCGTATCCCGGCCAAGCCGAGCGGCACTTTTCCGAACTCAAAGCCATACTGAACGCAGAAGAACCCGATTACGCGACTTAAAGGCGGTCGGGCACCCTTTTACCCGCCCGCAAGCGCCCATACCCCAAGCTTAGCGGGCGAGCGCTGACTCAAAGGCAGCAAGGCATTGATTGATATTCACCTGATGACTACTGCTACCCATTAGGCCAATGCGCCACTGCTTACCAGCCAGGTCACCCAGACCCGCGCCGATCTCAAGATTAAACTCGTTCAACAAGTGACTGCGAATCTTCGCGTCATCTTTTCCCTGTGGGATCACAACCGCGTTCAACTGAGGAAGACGCCAAGGCAATGCGACCGCGAGATCGAGCCCCAATCGTGATAGACCATCAACCAGCGCAACATGATTGATCTCATGACGCTGGAAACTTGCCTCGAGACCCTCCTCTTCCAGCATCAGCAACGCTTCGTGGAGGGCGTATATGGCGTTCACCGGCGCCGTATGGTGGTAAGCACGTTTGGCGCCCTCACCCCAATATCCCATGATCAAATTCATATCGAGGAACCAGCTTTGTACTGTGTGCTTGCGAGCTGTAATCGCAGCAACAGCGTCGCTGCTGAAAGTAATAGGTGAAATACCCGGCAAACCGGACAAACACTTTTGCGTGCCGGAATACACCACATCCGCACCCCAGGCATCGACCTGCAGATCGATGCCGGCTAACGAGGTGACGGCGTCAACAATCGTCAAAATACCCTGAGCTTTTGCCATCCGACAGAGCTGCTCGGCATCGCTGCGCACACCCGTCGATGTCTCGGCGTGAACAAATGCAAGCACCTTGGCATCGGGATTCGCATTGATGGCTTCTTCCACTTTACTCGGATCGACCGGATCACTCCATCGATCCTGCACCATCACTGCCGTAGCCCCGCAACGCTCAACATTTTCTTTCATCCGTCCGCCAAAGACTCCGTTTTGGCACACAATGGCTTTGTCGCCCGGCTCGAGAATATTGACGAATGCCGCTTCCATACCCGCCGATCCCGGCGCCGACAGGGGAATGGTTAACTCATTTTGCGTCTGAAAAGCGAACTGCAATAGTCGTTTGACGTCGTCCATCAGGCCAACAAAGAGCGGGTCAAGGTGTCCAATGGTAGGTCGAGCCGAAGCTGCCAGCACTCTCGGAGAGACATCAGACGGTCCGGGACCCATCAAAGTACGCAGGGGCGGGTAAAAAGTCGATAACACAGGGCTCTCCAAAATCACGTCAAAACTCATGCTCTGATGCAGCGTGCCCAGCACCAAACGGCGGCCCCATCAGACCCATTCATAAAAAAACCACCCGCTGGGTGGTTTTTAAAATGGTGGGCCGTGCTGGGTTCGAACCAGCGACCAATTGGTTAAAAGCCAACTGCTCTACCAACTGAGCTAACGGCCCTAAACAGGGAAGGCGCGTATGCTAACGCCCTCGGGTGAAAATTCAAGTCCTATTACGCCGCTAAACCCAGTACGACAGCAAGATCATTCTCCAGGCCATCGCCCAGAGGATCAACGGAAACGTGCCGGCCAAAGAGCCTAGGTCATTTACCCGCCCAGAGAGCTCGTAATGGATCGACACCAATCCGATCTGTCTGCACATCGACGGCTGTGGCCAGCACTGCCACTATCAATGCGGTGATGACACAACCAACCATGCGTTTCAACAGGGGTTGCAGGCAATGCCTGTTCGCCAGCCGTCGTATGAGTTACGCGCTCACGTAGTGGGTAGGATCATCCAGTCCCGCCATGACAAATCCCTCATGCCGAAGCCGGCAACTGTCACACTTCCCGCACGCCGCACCATCAGTGTCAGCTTGATAGCAAGAAACCGTCAGGCCGTAATCCACTCCAAGCTCTGTTCCCAAACAAATGATTTCTGCTTTGGTCATATTAATGATGGGTGCCTGGACGCGGATAGGATCCCCCTCTATTCCCGCCTTGGTCGCCAGCCCTGACAGCGCATCGAAAGCGGTGATAAATTCGGGTCTGCAATCCGGGTATCCTGAATAATCAACTGCGTTGGCACCAATGTAGATTTCCTGGGCACCAACCACTTCCGCCCAGCCCAGTGCTAGAGAGAGAAAAATTGTGTTGCGGGCAGGAACATACGTCACAGGGACGCCCTCTGTTGGTGCGGTTGGCACCGCCACAGAGGAATCTGTCAAAGCAGAGCCGCTGAACAGGGAGAGATCCAGCGCGACCATTCGATGCAACACATCACCATACTGCCGTGAGACTCGTTCTGCGGCCACCAACTCCGAACGGTGCCGTTGCCCGTAATCTACGCTAAGGCTGAAACACGACTTGCCGTCAGCATGTGCGATAGCCAAAACGGTAGCAGAATCCAGCCCTCCTGAGGTCAGTACGATCGCTTTGCTCACTTTAGCGGCTCCCCTCCACGAACTAACAGCATCGATCTACCCCGGCCACAGCTCGCGTCAATGGCCTGGCGCATCCTGCCATAAGAGCTTGTGGAGTTGAATCTGCAGGCGCGCAGGGAGACGATCTTCCAGTATCCAATTTGCAAGGGTCAGAGGGTCCAACTGCCCGTAACTAGGTGATAACAATACGTCCGATACACGATCACCCAACTGGTGTTCATCCATCCTCATCCTCGCCCAGTCATAGTCAAGACGGCTACACAGCACAAACTTGATTTGGTCATGCGCTGTTAAATACTCCATGTTCGACCAATCATTCCGGTGAACCTCACCGGAATCAGGTGTTTTGATGTCTACGACACGACTGACCCGCTCATTCACGCCAGCAATACTGATTGCGCCACTGGTCTCCAAAGAGACCTCGAATCCTTTTTCACACAAGCTATCCAACAGACCGATACACTGCGGCTGCGCCAAAGGCTCGCCGCCGGTTACGCAGACACGGGGACATCCGAACTGATCGATCCTGCTGAGAATCTCTTCCAGTGGCAGGACCTCACCCCCGGAAAAAGCGTAGGCTGTATCGCAGTACTGGCAACGCAGTGGACATCCAGTCAACCGGACAAAAACCGTGGGCAACCCAACGGAGCGGGCCTCACCCTGCAGTGAGTGGAATATCTCGGTGATACGGAGTTCCATACTCGCTCAGGGCCCTAACTGCCTAGAAATTTTCTAACAGAAATTGGCGTGCCAATTGTGCGGCTGCATGAGAGGGGTATTCGCGAATCACCTCATCGAGGTACTCCTGCGCTCTTTGCCGATTCCCCTTGATAAATTGCACTCGACCCAGCTTGTACAGGGCATCCGGCACCTTGGGATCTTCAGGGTATTGATCGAGCAACAGCTTGAAATTCTGTCGCGCCAGTTCAGGGTCTGGCGGATCTAGCACCAGATAGAGCTCTCCCAGCCAGTAGTGTGCATTCGGCGCGTAGCGCCCAAAGGGAAAATCGCTGAGGAAAGTCATAAAGGCTGTTACTGCCGCTTCAAACTCGCGCTCTCGCACCAGTGCATAAGCTGCCTGATAAGCGGGCTCCTCTCCTGCCTGAGCACTCACCTGCCTTGCAGGCGCGCCCGAAGGCTGCGCGTCCGGCACGCCAATCGATCCCGATAAAGCGGTATCACTACCGACCTCGAGGGCGCCAACGCTAAGGCGGCGGTCGATCTCAACGTATCGCTCGAGGCTTTGTGATTCGAGTTGCTGCAGCGCCTGCGTAGCTTCCTCTAAGAGTCCATTGAGTCGCCGTACATCCGCCTCAAGCCGCTGGATGCGCAATATCAAGCTGCCCTGGTCTGTGCCGGTTTCAGGCTGCCTCACGGATTCCAGCGGAGGTTGGGCCACAATGGTCGACCCCGAGTAGGGTCGAATGCCCGAGTAAGCTTGCTCGGACGAGACGGCTTGCGCATCAGTGGGCCGATCTTCTTCGCCTTTGGCCGCTCGTCGCTCGGCCTCTACGTCGATGTAGCCCTGAGCGAGCACTCCGAGCGGTATACTCGCCAACAAAAAGCCGGCTAGGAGTGCCGGCTTGATGAGTAACCTTGTCACGGTGACGTCCTCGGTCATTTGAGCTCGACGCGCCGGTTTTGCTGCCAATTTGACTCACCGGAACCATAGGCAACGGGATTTTCCTCACCGTAACTAATGCTCTCTATGCGATAACCCGGTACACCATTGGCTACCATGTAATCACGAACGGCGTTAGCCCTTCTCTCACCCAGAGCCAAATTATACTCTCTGGTCCCTCGCTCATCGGTATGGCCTTCCAGACGCACACTCGCGTTGTTACCCATCAGCGCCGCAATATGCGCATCGACTTGAGCTCGCGCCTCGTCGGTCAAAGAGGAGCTGTCGAAGTCAAAGTAGAATACCGTTCCCATGTCGCTCGCCGCGGTTTCAAGCACTTGCTGGGCCTCAACGCGAGCCTGCTTTTCTGAGGCTGCGGCTGCGGCAGCTTGCTGTGCTGCCTCCTGCTCGACAGCAGCGGCTTCAGCGGCAGCCTCCTGCTCTTTTGTATCATTCCCCGAACAGGCTGCCAGCAGCGCCGCTGCAAACACCAGACTGGAGAGCTTTGCATAAAACGTTAGTTTATTCATGGTGATTACCCTTCCCCAGTGACTGGGACCCTAAGTTGTGCTTAATGTAGCGCATAACTCTGATTTTTTCCGCAGTAGATCACAAAAAATATTGCCGCTAACCCTAAGGTGTCACATAAGGAGACCAGGCAGGCTCCTGCACGCTACCCTCACGCGAGGGCAAACTGAATCTGACCCCTCCATCCACTGCAACGGCGCCCAGAATACTGTCCTCGCCACGCTTCGTCGCATACAGAACGATCGATCCATTGGGAGCGATGCTCGGACTCTCATCAAGACTTGTCTCGGTGAGCACTGTCAAACGATCTGTGACGAGGTCAAAAACGGCGATGTGGTAGCGACCCTCTCGCTGGTGGACCAAAGCCACGTTACGACCATCCTGAGCGACCCGGGCTCGGGCATTAAAAAGCCCCTCGAAGGTCACTCGCTTTATTTTCTGAGTGCGCAAATCATAGCGATAAATTTGCGGTCGCCCACCCCGATCCGACGTAAACAGTAGCGATTTGCCATCGGGCATCCATGTCGGCTCGGTATCGATTGCGAAATGCCGGGTGAGGCGCGTCAGAGCCCGGCTCTTCAGGTTCAGCAGATAAATGTCGGGGTTACCATCCTTAGAGAGCACAAGCGCCATACTGTTTCCATCGGGAGACCAGGCAGGTGAATTATTCAGTCCTTGAAAGTTAGTCAACTGCTCACGCTGCCCTGTGCGCAGGTTTTGTCGATAAATCGCGGGTCGTGAGGTTTCGAAAGAAACGTAGGCAACTTCCTGACCATCAGGTGACCAAGCGGGCGACAGGATGGGATCTCTGCTCTCGAGTAACACTATCGGCCGACGTCCGTCAGAATCAGCGAGCGTCAGGCGATAGAAGTCCTTGCCGCTTGGATTGCGTGTCACCGACACATACAAAATGCGCGTCGCGAACGCGCCAGAGATGCCTGTCAGCGTCTCGTAAACGGCATCAGAGACTCTGTGGGCCAGCATCCGTAACTCACCCTCGGGCCCCGTGATCGTGCCCTGGTCCACCGCAACCTGTCGGTTAGTATCGAACAACTGAAAATCAATCCGCGCCTGAGACCCAACGCTCACCCGACCAATCAGCACATACTCTGCCGAGATGGCGCGCCAATCTCTAAAATACATCTCAGATTCGCGATTGGGAAAGCTCAGCATGTCCCGCCTGCTGACAGGCGCAAACTGGCCGCTGCGGGCCAAATCGGAGTCAATAATCTGGGCAACATCATCGGGCGCCGAACCCACTCCCTGCCAAGAAAACGGCACGATTGCGACGGGCGTCGGGTTCTCAACGCCCTGATTGATTTCAATCTGCAACTCCGCCTGAACCTCGGTGCCTAGCAGGATCAATACACACGCGAGCATTCCTTTGACTAGTATCATCAGTACCTCAGGTCTTCAGGTTTGAAAACTAACTGGAAACGTCGGAAGTTTGACTCAAATAGTCGATGATCCAACTTTGCGACCTCGGGGAAACGTCCTGCCCGCTCGACCGCCGTCATCGCGCTGCGATCAAAAGCAGCATGGCCGCTCGACTCAACCACGCCAACGCCCACTACTTCGCCCGTGGGAACGAGCTGTATCGACAAAATCGCCATCATGCCGTTGCGCGCACTCGGGGGGCGAGTCCAGCGATTGATGATGGCCGCCCGAATCGTGGCCGCGACGATGTCTCGCAAGCTTGCTGACACACTAGCCCCCGTTCCCTCAGCCTGTTCCATCATGGTGTCCAGTTCCTGGCGAGTGAGCATCGCCAAGTGTTGTGCATCCATCGCTATTTGGTCTTCTGGGGAAACAGCCCGAGGTTCGAGAGGTGGCTCGGTGGTGGGCGCAGGTTCTGGTTTGAGTTTGGGTTTGGATTTGGATTTGGGTTTAGGCGCAGGCTTGGACACCGAGGGCGCTTTTTGCGGTGCCGGCCTTGGCTTCAGTGCGTCGGCCTGCACCAATGTCGCGTGCACGGGTTCGAGCGCTGGCGCTGCGGCCACCACCTGAGCAGGCCCAGTCCAGCGCACCAGCAGTATCAATGCAACGCCAAGGTGCAGCCCCAGCGTCAGAGCCGTGGGCACCCCGGTGAAGAGAAACCGATCTGCAGTCATTCGCCACTCACCGGATTCTCTGTGACCAAACCCACAGAGGGGGCTCCTGCCTGCTGGAGGGCCGTCATGACACGCACAACATCGCCATATGGGACACTTTTATCGCCCCAAATCAGTACGGGTTTGTCAGGTGTTCGCCTGAGAATCGCCGCAATACGCTGACGCACCGTTGCCAGTTCGAGCGGCTGCTTGTCACTCGCACCCAGATTCAAAAACAGCTGACCTACACCGTTAATGGACACAATCACCGGTTCTGCATCCTGGTCTTCCACAGGCGCTGCATTGGCATCTGGCAGATCGACCTCGACACCCTGCATCAGCATCGGGGCCGTCACCATAAAAATCACCAGCAACACGAGCATCACGTCGATATAGGGCACCACGTTGATCTCTGCGAGCATTCGCCTGCGGCGCATCATCAAGATCTCTTGGCTTGATGCGCCTTCAGGGCATAAGTCTGACGCTGCAATATGCCTGAAAACTCATCCACAAACGTTTCGTATCGATTGAGTAAGCCGTCACTTTTCGCTGCCAGCCGGTTATATGCCAGCACCGCTGGTATGGCTGCAAACAGGCCCATCGCAGTTGCGATCAAGGCCTCAGATATGCCCGGCGCCACTGTCGCTAACGTTGCTTGCGTCGCGTTGGCAAGGCCACGGAAGGAATGCATGATGCCCCAAACCGTGCCCAACAACCCGATATACGGGCTCGTAGAACCCACCGAAGCCAAAAAGGGCAAGTGCTGCTCGATGCGATCGCTTTCGCGCATAAGCGCGACTCGCATCGCTCGACGAGACCCTTCCAGAATTGCGTCGGCATCAATATCAGCCTGCTGAGAAAGTCTGGAAAATTCTTTAAAACCCGCTCTAAATAAACTTTCCACACCGGTGGGCAGCTGGCCATCTGCAACAGCTTGATTACCCTCGCGATACAGCTGGGCCAAGTCGATGCCAGACCAGAATCGCTCCTCAAAAGAAAGCATTTCATCATCAGTACGCCGCATCAGCATGACGCGCTGTATGATCACGAACCAGGAAGACGCAGATGCCAACAAAAGTATCAGCATGACAGCTTGCACCAGCGCACTGGCACCAAGGACAAGCTCTACCAAGCCCAACTCTTGTGTCATACGATCTCTCCTTCTCGCAGCAGCGACGTCAACGGGTTCCTGATCGACATGTTCAGCCTGCGTGGACGCCCGGAGTGTCGGTCCACACACGCGATCTGCACCTGTCCTTCCACCAACGTAGTGTGGTCCAGACGAACCGTCTGAATGAAGTCAATTGTTGCCCCCCCTACGCCTGCTGTCCTGACTGTCGCCTCGAGACAATCATCGAGTCGAGCGGGATGCCTGTATTGCAGCGACAGGTTTGACACTACGAACATCCAACCTTGATCCGAGAGCGCCGCGCGCTCTATACCGAGGGAACGCATAAACTCTGTCCTCGCTCGCTCAAGATATTTCAGGTAATTGACGTAATACACAATTCCGCCCGCGTCGGTATCCTCAATATAGACCCTAATCTGAGTGGAAAATTCCACTGTCACCCCGATTCATCCAGATCTAGGCTAAGTGTTTCCGCTCCAGACCCCTGAAAAGGGATACCGAAATGGGCGTAGGCATGACGTGTCGCAATGCGACCACGTGGTGTTCTCAAGATAAAGCCTTGCTGAATCAGAAAAGGCTCTAAAACGTCTTCAATTGTGCCCCGCTCCTCTGATAAAGCCGCAGCCAGACTATCGACACCGACTGGGCCACCATCAAACTTCTCAATCATCGTGAGCATCAGTCGCCTGTCCAGGTGGTCGAAACCCTGCGCATCGACGCTGAGCATATCCAGCGCCGCTTCTGCCACGTCGCCCGTCACACGGCCGTCAGCTTTCACTTCAGCGTAATCTCTGGTGCGGCGCAGCAAGCGGTTGGCAATTCGCGGCGTCCCGCGGGAACGGCGCGCGATGGCGGAGGCTCCCTTGTCGTCCGCAGGTATTTCCAGAATCAAGGCAGAGCGCGTAACAATCTCAGATAGCTCGTCTGCAGTATAAAATTCCAGTCGCTGTACGATACCGAAGCGATCTCGTAGCGGCGATGTCAGCAACCCTGCTCGCGTCGTGGCACCCACCAGCGTAAAGGGTGGCAAATCCAACTTGATTGACCGTGCAGCAGGCCCCTCCCCGATCATGATATCAAGCTGATAGTCCTCCATCGCGGGATACAGTATTTCCTCAACATAAGGGCTCAATCGATGAATTTCATCGATGAACAGCACATCACCCGGCTCGAGGTTGGTCATCAACGCAGCAATATCACCGGCTTTCTCCAGTATCGGACCGCTGGTCGTTTTCAGCTGGACACCCATTTCTTCGGCAATGATGCTCGCCAGAGTAGTCTTCCCCAGACCTGGGGGGCCAAAAATTAGGGTATGGTCCAGTGGTTCGCTGCGGCCGCGCGCGGCTGAGAGAAAAATTTCCATCTGCTCACGAACGGCCTGCTGCCCGATGTACTCCTTCAGCCGTCGCGGTCGAATAGCGCGGTCGACAGGATCATCCCGATTATCCGAGTGGTCAGCGGCGACCAAGCGGTCAGTTTCGATTACCATACCCCGCCCCCTCTCAGCCGGCTCATCCCTTGCCTCCACCCGCGTATCGCAGGGCAAGGCGAATCAATTCCTCACTGGTGGATCCCTCTGGCGCATCAACACTGGCGATCAAACGAGCAGCCTCCGTCAACTTGTATCCGAGGGATACCAGCGCCTGTTCCGCTTCCGCTCTCTGGTCATTATCACCGAGCTTCTCTACTCGGGGATCTGCGGGGACACCCGTATCAGGGGATAGCTCCTCGAGCCAGCCCCCGGCTTTATCTCTCATCTCCACGAGCAAACGCTCTGCCGTCTTCCGCCCGACGCCCGGCAGGGCCACCAGTGCGGCAATATCATCGCGCTGCAGACAACGAGCAAAATCGGCTGCGTCCATGCCAGATAGCAGCGTCAATGCCAATCGCGGACCGACACCGCTGACTTTAATAAGCTCACGAAACAGGCGACGATCAGCGGCTTCGAGAAAGCCAAAAAGTTGCTGCGCGTCGTCTCTGACCACGAAATGAGTCAGCAGCGTTACCTCCTGACCCAGCTCTGGAAGCTGATAGGCGGTCGTCATGGGCACTTGAATTTCGTACCCAATACCGCCCACTTCTACAAGTATATCCGGCACTTGCCGAGCCAATAATCTGCCACGTATTTGTCCAATCATGGCGCCACTTTACCTCAAACGACCACCCCTGAAGCCATTCGAAGCCAATGAGACGGCGAGGCCCGACGCGTGGCCATGGCACAGCGCTGCGGCAAGGCCATCCGCCGCATCCTCCGGGGGCTCAGCGGACAACCCGAGCAGGGCTGTAACCATGTGCTGAACCTGCTTTTTATTCGCGGCCCCAGTGCCAACCACAGACTGCTTAATCTGCCGTGCCGCATACTCGTGCACGATGACATCCTGCATCACGCAAGCCACCATCGCCACTCCCCGGGCATGCCCCAACTTGAGTGCCGAATCAGCGCTTTTTGCGACAAAAACGCGCTCTATTGCCGCGTTGGTAGGTTGGTAGGTATCAATAATTTCGGACAAGGACTCGAACAGCACTTTCAACCGCAGACCCAGATCCTCTTTCACAGGCAAGCGGATGGTGCCGCTGGAGACATAGCTCGGCCGGCTGCTGTCCAAACGGATCACGCCAAAACCCGTTTTTCGTGAACCGGGGTCGATTCCAAGGATCACTGTCATGCTTCGAACCAGCCAAAACCCGACGCTAGTGTGATCGATTGCAACGAAAAGGTCACTTATAACGCCGAGAGGATCTCCTCAGAAATATCGGCGTTGGAGTAGACGTTTTGAACGTCATCCAGGTCTTCCAACATATCAATCAAACCGATAATGCTGGCGGCTGTATCGGCATCAACAATCACCTCGGTGCTTGGCAGCATGGTGACCTCGATTTGAGCGGGGTCAAGACCAGCCCCAACCAGTGCGTCGCGCACCTCGGTAACGCGCTCCCAATGCGTTAACACGTCGATACTTCCATCCTCTGCGGTCGCGACGTCGTCTGCACCAGCGTCTAGGGCGGCTTCCAGAATCTCGTCCTCATCTGCCCCCGGCGCAAATTGAATCAATCCCGTGCGCGCAAACAGATAGGCCACAGAACCGTCAGTTCCAAGATTGCCGCCGCGCTTGGTAAACGCGTGCCGGACTTCCGCCACAGTGCGATTTCGATTATCGGTCATCACCTCAACCAGCACCGCCACGCCACCCGGGCCGTAACCCTCGTAGGTGAGCTCTTCCATGTTGTCCGCTTCACCTGTGCCTGCCCCGCGCGCGATGGCGTTATCAATCGTATCGCGCTTCATATTGGCGCCAAGGGCCTTGTCCACAGCGGCCCTCAGCCGGGGATTATCCTCCGCGACAGGCCCGCCCGCCTTTGCTGCAACAACCAACTCTCTGATCAGCTTGGTAAACAACTTGCCACGCTTAGCGTCCTGAGCTGCCTTTCGGTGCTTGATATTCGCCCACTTACTATGACCAGCCATAGCCTTGCCTCAACCCTCTGCTTTGGGCTCGTTCCGTTTTGGACGCAGAGAAAGCTCTCTTAACTGCTGGTCTGACACCAGCCCGGGGGCCTCCGTCATCACACATTGCGCGCTCTGGGTTTTCGGAAATGCAATCACATCCCGAATCGACTGTCCGCCAACCATCAGCATGACCAAGCGGTCCAGACCAAAGGCGAGCCCGGCGTGAGGTGGAGCACCGTGCCGCAAGGCACTGAGTAAAAACCCGAACTTCGCTTCTGCTTCCGCCGCATCGATACCGAGCAAGTCGAAAACAGTCTGTTGCATGTGCTGATCGTGAATACGAACAGACCCGCCACCGATTTCACTGCCATTGAGTACCATGTCATAAGCTTGTGAAAGCGCCGCTTCCGGGTCATCTCGTAGGACGTCGACAGAGCAAGCGGGAGCGGTGAACGGGTGATGCAGCGCCGTCAATCCGCCCTTATCGCCACGCTCGAACATGGGAAAGTCGATGACCCACAGCGGCGCCCATTGCATTTGAACTTGATCGATATCTGTCGCCACTTTGAGGCGCAAGGCACCAAGGGATTCGTTCACGACGGCACGCTTGTCAGCGCCGAAAAAGATAATGTCACCGTCCGCGGCTTGCAGGCGGTCGAGCATCGCCATGACCGTCTCATCAGGCATGAACTTGATAATCGGCGATTGCAGACCCTCGATACCCGAAGCGCGCTCATTGACTTTTATCCAAGCCAACCCCTTGGCACCGTAGACGCCCACATAGCGAGTGTAATCGTCGATCTCTTTGCGAGAGAGCGTAGCCCCGCCCGGCACTTTTAACGCGGCAACGCGGCTATCGGGATCATTAGCGGGTCCGCTGAATACTTTAAAGTCGACATCCAGCATCAAGTCGTCAATCGTGACCAATTCCCAGGAAATCCTAAGATCCGGCTTGTCGGATCCATAGCGTTCCATGGCATCGGCCCACGTCATCTGGGGAAAGTCACCCAACTCCACATCCAGTTGCTCGCGGAACAACGCTCGCACCATCAATTCTGTAATCGACATTACCGACTCGGCGTCAAGAAAGGAGGTCTCGATATCGATCTGAGTAAATTCAGGTTGGCGGTCCGCCCGCAAATCCTCATCGCGAAAGCATCGCGCAATCTGGTAATAACGATCAAACCCAGACACCATCAATAACTGTTTAAATAGTTGCGGCGACTGCGGTAAGGCAAAAAAGGCGCCGGGCTGCGTGCGACTAGGCACCAAATAGTCGCGCGCACCTTCAGGAGTGGCACGCGTAAGCACCGGTGTTTCGATATCGAGAAACCCCTCAGCATCGAGGTAACGGCGGATACTGGAGGTAATTTTTGCTCTGGCAATCAGGTTTTGTTGCATTTCCGGCCGACGTAAGTCCATATACCGATAACGTAATCGCACGTCTTCACCTACCGAGTGATGCGCATCCAGCGGAAAAGGCGGTGTCAGGGCCGCATTCAGTATCTCCAGTGTTTTACCCAGCACCTCGATGCCTCCCGAGGCCATATTGGGGTTTACGGTCTCAGGCGAACGGGCACGCACCCGCCCGGTAATACGCAGCACGTATTCGCTGCGCACGCTGTCTGCGCGTTCAAAGTGCTCCTCGGTATCCGGATCGAAAACAACTTGAACAACACCCTCGCGATCCCGCATATCGAGGAAAATCACACCGCCGTGATCCCTTCGTCGATCCACCCAGCCACACAGCGTGACGGTTGCGTCGATCAGGTTGTCGTCGACCAGTCCACAGTAGTGGGTCCGCATAGTTGTCTCCATTCCTTCCATGACGACCTTTAACTGTTGGCCGTGTTCTCACTCTTAGCCGCCTTGGCGGGCTTTTCAGATGATTTCGCTGTTGTGTCCCCAGCACCGGCTTTAGCAGCGTCTTTGCCAGCGGCGTCTGAAGGGGGCTTGTCACCACGCTCACCTGCAAGATTCTTCTTATCGCCGGTCTTAAAATCCGTCTCGTACCAGCCCCCGCCAGACAGCCTGAATGTGGGTGCGCTGACCTGCTTCTTAAGACTGGGATGACCACACTCAGGGCAATCAGTAAGAGGGGCATCTGCTAGGCGCTGAATAGCTTCCAGACGGTGACCGCACTCCTGACAACAATATTCATAAATAGGCATAGTGAACCCTCCTCACATACAGCGCCAGCCTTAACTCAGGCACACAGATAAGGTCTTGCTGATTGTTTATAAGGGCGCGGAGCGTACCGTAAACGCCGAACCAGTGAAAGGATGCCAGGATTTAGCTCGCAGCCGGGGCTAAAGCAAAGAGGCCTCCTTTGCGGAGGCCTCTTGTAAATTCACTCAGTTGGCGAACTCTTTCATTTTCTTCAGAGGGCGTACCTTCACCGCCGTGCTGGCTGGCTTGGCCTTGAACATTGTCTCCTCACCCGTAAACGGATTGATCCCTTTCCGTGCCTTGACGGCAGGCTTGCGAACTGTCGTGATTTTCATCAGGCCTGGCAGAGTAAATTCACCGGCAGCGCGTTTGCCAATGCTGGCCTCGATCAGACGCTCCAAGGAGCCCATTACAGAAGTCACCTCTTTTTTGGACAGACCACTGTCGTCCGCCAATGCCACGATCATTTGCGACTTGGTCATTTTTTCCTTCACGGCCTTCATCTTTGCCGGGGCCTTGGGGTTAGCTTTTTTCGCCATTGAGTTCATTCCTCTTAAATGGTTGTTTAAACGCTGACCAGCGACATTGCACAGTCGTCGAGATTCAACACCAGACACCGATTCGGCACAACCCTCAACTGGTCCATTTTTGCCGTATGCGGGAAAATTTTTAACAAACCCCCTCCAAGCTTGACCGACCACGCCGCTATACGCACCGCACTGGGCGACATTAGAATAGAGCACATATCGACGGAGTCCATTATGCGCGCCAGTGAGTTCTTACTCTCAACCCTCAAAGAAACCCCCTCGGATGCGGAGGTCATCAGCCATCAGTTAATGTTGCGGGCGGGCTTGATTCGCCGCGTCGCGGCCGGCATCTACAATTGGATGCCCCTGGGTTTGCGCGTGTTAAGAAAGGTGGAGCAAATTGTAAGAGAGGAGATGGAGCGCGCCGGCGCGCTAGAACTGTCGATGCCGGTTGTGCAACCGGGAGAGCTCTGGGAGGAATCCGGCCGCTGGGACCTTTATGGCCCGGAGCTCTGCCGACTCGAGGATCGGCACCAGCGTCCCTTTTGTCTTGGCCCTACCCATGAAGAAGTCATCACCCAGATCGCCCGCAGCGAGGTCAAAAGTTACAAGCAACTACCCCTCAACCTCTTTCAGATTCAAACCAAGTTTAGAGACGAGATCAGGCCTCGATTCGGTGTCATGCGCTCCAGAGAATTCATCATGAAAGACGCGTACTCCTTCCACATTGATCAGACCTGTCAGGAAAAAACATATTGGCGAATGCACGAGGCCTATACCTCAGTGTTTCGCAGGCTAGGCTTGGATTTTCGTGCGGTTGAGGCCGATACAGGTGCGATAGGTGGCAATCAGTCGCATGAGTTTCACGTGTTGGCAGCGTCAGGTGAAGATGCAATCGCCTTCTCTACGGGCAGCGACTATGCTGCGAATGTGGAATTGGCACCCGCACTGCCCGGACCGCAGGAGAATTTTCCGGAGACGGAACCGATTCTGGAAAAATTTGCCACGCCGGATATGACGACGATCGACGATCTGACAGAGCAGCTTGGTATCCCGGCGCACCGATCAGTCAAAACCCTGCTGGCAAAAGACGATCAGGGTGAATTGGTGGCACTGGTCGTGCGCGGTGATCACCGCCTCAACGCTATTAAGGCCGCTAAGCTTCCCGGCATACTTTCTCCACTCATGCTGGCACAAGCAGGTGAGGTGAAAGAGCGGTTGGGCGCCGGTTTCGGCTCGCTGGGTCCCGTTGGGCTTCCGCTGCGGATAGTGGTGGATCAGACGGCAGCTGCGATGCCCGACTTTGTCTGCGGCGCAAACGAAGATGGACACCACTTGCGGGGGGCTGACTGGAAAAGGGATGTGCCACACTGCGAGATCGCCGACATTCGTGAAATCGTCAACGGTGATCCCAGCCCCTGCGGACAAGGAACGCTGGAGATTTGCCGCGGTATCGAGGTCGGGCATATTTTTCAATTGGGCACCAAGTATTCGGAGGCCATGACTGCGACCGTTTTAGACGAGCAGGGTCGGAGTCAGCCGATGGTAATGGGGTGCTATGGCATCGGCATTACACGGATTGTTGCTGCCGCCATCGAACAAAACCACGATAGCAATGGAATCATCTGGCCGACTGCAATGGCGCCCTTTGATGTCGCGATCGTTCCTCTGGGCATAGACAAATCCGAGGCAGTGCGCGAGGCGACCGAGGCGCTCTATGAAGCATGCACGTCGGCGGGATGGTCTGTGCTAATGGATGATCGGGCCGAAAGGCCGGGCGTAAAATTTGCCGAGATGGAGTTATTGGGAATGCCGGTGCGGGTCACTATTGGTGATCGTTCACTTGCTGAGGGTCATTTGGAGGTCACCGTGCGCCGGACCGGGGAAACAGAGATGGTTGTGCCTGAAAACGCGACGGATAAAATTCGCGAGCTACTCAATACGGCCTGAAAACAGCCGCCATTTTTTCCCGCGCTATGGCTCACCAAGGGCGATTGCTCTGACCACTGACCGCTGATTTCAATAGCAGGCTGGCACACCTGTGGCTTACCGGTGCCACCCCGGAGTAGGGTCATCCATAGCTGGTGAGTTTTTAGAGACAGCGTTAACATTGGGCACGATTAAAAAGAGTCCCGCCATGCATCCCGAGGCCGAGAAGCTGCTTTCTGAATATCCATCCATCGAGATGGTTGAGGCATTGATTACTGACTGTAATGGGGCTGCGCGAGGCAAATGGCTACCAGTCGATAAGTTATCCCTTCTACTTGAAGAGGGCATTAAATTACCCAAGTCTGCGGTGGCGCAGGATGTATGGGGTCGGGATGTGCCGCGCATTGCGCTGGACAATGGCGATATCGATGGCTGGTGCCGCGTGGTGCCAGGTTCGTTGGCACCCTCTCTCAGTGCGCGTGGAGTTGATCAAGCGCAGGTGGTGCTGACTATGTTTACCGATCAGGGGGCTCCGTTGCTCTCCGATCCGCGCCAGGTACTGGCGGGTGTTGTAAACGCGCTCTCCGAACAGGGCTATTTTGCCAGAGTCGCCATCGAACTCGAATTCAATCTGTTTCGCCGCCCGGCTGACGGACAGCCCTTGCGCGACATCCTGCCGGACGAGAGCCTGACAGGCGGCAATCTGTATGGCTTGGGAGCACTGGATGCGCACGCTGAATTACTCGAGGCACTCAGAGAGACTTTTGCGGTTCAGGGCTTGCCCTATGAGGGGGTATTGAAAGAAGCGGCGCCCGCGCAGTACGAGGTCAATGTTGCCTATGCCGACGACGCGCTCACCTACTGCGACCAGATTGTGCGCATGCAAAGAGGTATCAGCGCGGTGGCGGCGAGATTCGATGCTGTGGCGAGCTTTATGCCGAAACCCATGGAGAATCAGCCGGGGAACGGCATGCACATGCACTGTAGCTTGCTTAACGAAGCTGGGCTCAATCTCTTCGACAATGGGGCCACCGAAGGATCCCCGCTGTTGCTGCAGGCAGTCGGAGGGTGCATCGACATGATGGCAGACTCGCAACTGATCTTCGCGCCCAGCTACAACGCCTACCGGCGATTCCAGCCGGGGAATCACGCACCCACTCAGCCCAACTGGGGTTATGACAACCGCACCACAGCGTTGAGAATCCCCGCCAGCCCCAGCCTGGCGACCCGAATTGAGCATCGGGTAGCGGGAGCAGATAGCAATCCGTACCTCGCGACAGCGGCACTGCTCGCTGGTATTTTGCTGGGGGTGGGGCGCAGTTCAGCACCCCCTGCGCCGATTACGGGCAATGCCTGGGCGGAGGATGAGACCGGCACTTTCTTGCCCGGCAATATGGCAGCAGCCATTCAAAGATTTTCCGATTCTGAGAATATCCGGAAGTATCTTAGCGCACCCTTTCAAACGGCCTTCACCGAAGTGAAAAAGCAGGAACTCATGGAATTCGAACGCCGCGTCACCGATTTTGAACTGGAAACCTACCTTTCTGCGTAACGGTCCCAGGCAACACCAGGCAAACGTAACTTATTGACTTTCTCCACCTACGATATCGGGAGCATGCCATGACCACCGTTCTAGATTTTTCAGCAGCCCTCTCCTCGGGCGAAACATGTAATCTGAAGGAGTTTGAAGGCAGAGTGTTGCTCATCGTTAATACGGCTTCAAAGTGCGGCTTTACCCCCCAGTACACTGGCCTCGAATCCCTGCAGCGACAGTTCTATGACCGTGGGTTTTCCATACTGGCGTTTCCGTGTAATCAGTTTGGTGGCCAGGAGCCGGGCTCTGACGCAGACATCCAAACTTTCTGCGATCTCAACTACCAAACAACCTTCCCGGTATTCAGTAAAATCGAGGTCAACGGCGCCTCGAGCCATCCGCTATTCACGCACCTAAAGCAATCCGCGCCGGGCCTGCTGGGCAGCCAAAGGATAAAGTGGAATTTCACGAAATTCTTGGTGAATCAGCAGGGAGAGGTAATCAAACGCTACGCGCCTATCGAGACGCTGGAGGCAATCGCCCCCGACATAGAAGCCCTCCTGTAAGCGTGCTTAGTGCTCTCGAGTTTCACGAAACCTAATGTCAGGCCAGCGCTCCTCCATCAGAGACAAGTTAACGCGGGTCGGTGCGAGATATGTAAGGTAACCACCTGCGTCCTCTGACAGGTGCTCGGACGCCTTTTGACGAAACTCGATCAGCTTGCGGGGGTCGTCTGCCTCGATCCATCTTGCCGTATACACGTTGACCGGCTCATAGAGGGCTTCCACCTTATATTCATCTGCCAGCCGGTAGGCCACAACATCGAATTGCAGCTGGCCAACCGCGCCCACGATAAGATCACTGTTGGACAGCGGCGAAAACACCTGCGTGGAGCCTTCCTCGGATAATTGCTGGAGCCCTTTCTGTAATGCCTTGGCTTTCATCGGATCCTTGAGTCGTATTCGCCTGAACAACTCCGGTGCAAAGTGGGGGATTCCGTTGAAGCGGATGGTCTCTCCGGTAGTAAAAGTATCACCGATCTGAATGGTGCCGTGATTGTGCAAGCCGATGATGTCACCCGCCACCGCAGATTCTACGAGTGTCCTGTCTCCGGCGCGGAAAGTAACGGCATCAGCAATGCGCACGTCTTTGTTGATACGAACATGCCGCATTTTCATGCCCTTCTCGTATCGGCCCGAGCAGATCCGCATAAATGCAATCCGGTCTCGGTGCTTGGGATCCATATTCGCCTGAATCTTAAATACAAAGCCGGTGAAATCGGGATGAGACGCCTCCACGACGTGCTCTGAGGAGGCCCTTGGCTGCGGCGATGGTGCCCACTCAACGAAGTCATTCAGCATTTCCCGCACACCAAAATTGCCCAGCGCCGTGCCAAAAAAAACGGGGGTCAGCTGACCGGCAAGAAAGGCCTCTAGATCGAAAGCATGGGACGCACCCCGCACCAACTCAACATCATCAAGAAATTCGGCGTAGTCATCGCCCAATAGCGCGCGAGCCTCCTTCGATTCAAGACCTTGCACCACACGGACCTCATGCGACGGCGCGTGCTTACCGGGCTGATAGCAGTGGATAGCATCGGTATAAAGGTTGTACACGCCTTTAAAATCGCGACCCATATTAATAGGCCAATTGATCGGTGCACCCGCAATGCCCAGAACTTCCTCTACCTCATCTACCAGCTCAATCGCATCGCGAATATCTCGATCCAGCTTGTTAACAAAGGTAATAATCGGCGTATCGCGTAACCGACACACGTTCATGAGTTTGACGGTCCGGTCCTCCACACCCTTCGCCCCGTCGATCACCATCAGCGCCGAATCCACCGCTGTCAGGGTGCGGTAGGTATCCTCTGAAAAGTCCTCATGCCCAGGGGTATCGAGCAAGTTCACCCAGCGCTCTCGGTAGGGAAACTGCATTACCGAGGACGTAACGGAAATACCTCGTTCCTTTTCGAGTGTCATCCAGTCTGAAGTGGCGTGTGGACCTCGCTTACCCTTAACAGAACCCGCCACCTGAATGGCTTGCCCCAAAAGCAGTAGCTTTTCCGTGATGGTGGTTTTACCTGCATCCGGATGCGAGATGATGGCGAAGGTGCGCCTGGCATCTATATCGCGCTGAAATTCAGACATGGAGACTCCTACTGTGGCGCGCGATTATGCCAGTCTATTCCTCACGCGTCAGGCGGGTCATCTCAACACGCGTAGCAGGTGATCTAGCAGAGCCTCGCCCAAGTCATCTAGCGAAGGGCATGACCCCGAGTGCAGCTCATGTGCGACAGAGGTCACCTCTAGTCCCTCATAACCACAAGTGTTAATGCCCGAGAAGGGAGAGAGATCCATGTCAGCGTTCAGAGAGAGGCCGTGGTAACTGCGCCCGCGACTCACCTTCAAACCCAGTGCCGCGATCTTCCTGCCATCGACATACACTCCCCTCGCTGCAGGGTCTCCGTATGCCTTGATATCGAGATCGGCGAGCAAATTGACAACGGCCGTCTCAAGCAACGCCACGAGCTCACGAATATTGACACCTGCGCGCCGCAGGTCATAAAGAATGTAGGCCACCCATTGCCCGGGACCGTGGTAAGTGACCTGACCGCCTCGATCAGCCGGAATCACGGGGATACCCGCAGGGCTCAACACGTGCTCGGCCTTGCCAGACAAACCCTGTGTGTAGACTGGAAAATGCTGCAGCAGCCAGATTTCATCTCCAGTGTCTTCCGAGCGCGCCATAGTAAAGGCCCTCATGGCCTCGAAAGTGGGCTCGTAGTCCAGCAACCCCAAGCGACGACATTCCACTGCGCTACATCACCATTGTCACGAGCCCTGTTGCCATCAGATCCTCGTGAATCAAACGCAACTGCTCTTCATCTTGCGCCATGATAGTGACAGTAATGGATTGAAACGTGCCCTTACGGGAGTCCTTGACGATCACGTCACCCTCCTCAAACCCACTTGCGTGGCGCTGGAAAATCGCCAGCACTGTCGTATGGAACGATTCACCTGCTCTGCCAAGCACCTTAATAGGGTAACGGCATGGGAAAACGATTTTTGGGGGTTCGTCTGTCACACCACATCAACTCAATAGCTGCTGGAACCACAAGACGATACCGTCCCACAAACGAGCAAAGAAACCCGACTTCCCAATAGGATCAATCACCTCAAGCGGCACCTCAGCGACTGGTTCTCCAGACTGAGTCAGCACAATGCGCCCTACGATGTCTCCTGCATCGAGAGGTGCGACAAGGGGACTATCTACCTCTACCCTCTGCTCAATTTCAGCACTGCTGCGGGGGAGAGTCAGCACGAGCTCGTCGCGCAAACCCAGAGACACATGATCCGCAGTACCTTTCCAAATCCGCGCCTTCTCGAGTACCGAGCCAGGCTCGATAGGCCGCACAGTCTCGTAGAAACGGAACCCGTAATTCAGCAAGCTCCGCGTCTCTTGTTTACGGCTTGCGGTGGAGCTACTTCCCATCACCACGGAAATCAAACGCATACCACTGCGCTCAGCCGACGCCACGAGGCCGTAGCCCGCCACCCTCGTGTAACCCGTCTTCAATCCGTCAACGGATTCGTCTTCTCGCAGCAAATGGTTGCGGTTGTACTGGGTAATATCGTTATAAGTGTAGCTTCGCTCTTTGTACACGGCATAACGCTCAGGATGGTCTCTAATCGCCGCGGCAGCCAAACTTGCAAGGTCCCGGGTGGTCGAGAGATGGTCGGGGTGTGGCAAGCCGTGGCTATTCTCGAAGTGCGTGCCTGTCAGTTGCAGTTCAACAGCATATTGATTCATTAGATCCACGAACGCGCCCTCGCTCCCTGCAATATGCTCTGCAATGGCGACGGTCGCATCATTACCGGACGAAATGACAATGCCGCGCTCCAACTGTCCCACGGTGACTTCCTTGCCTGGCTCTATCCACATCAATGAAGACCCGTTAAACACCGGGTTCTGAGACCATGCATTGCGGGAAACCGGCACCACATCGTTCAATGTTAAACGACCGAGCTGTACCTCCTGAGCCAGAATGTAGGCAGTCATCAGCTTCGTCAGGCTGGCGGGTGGCAGCTGAAGATCCGGGTGGTGTTCAACCAGCACTCGCCGGGTGTCAAAATCCATCAAAAGATAGGAGTCAGCGTTAATCACCGGCGGGGCTGGGACCAGCCCACTTTGGGCGCTGGCGCCAGTCGCATGCGCGCAGAGAACGAAAAAATAACAAGATAACGAATGCCTGACTGTTCGCACTTACGAGCTCCTTTGGAAAAAATACTGCGCGCAGGACCTGATGCGCCCCAGTGTAACAACCCCCCACTGGTTTTCAGAATGTTACCTGTTAGGGCACTCTCAGTGGCTCTGGATATCCCAGCGCAAGCAGGTGACCCCGCACCGACTCCAATACATCGCGGCGCGCGAAAGGGCCCAACCGCACACGATGCAGACGCGCCCCACCTACCTCGACAGGCGTAACGTAACTCAACTGGCCCCATTCACGTTGCAACGAGCGAGCCAAATCCAGGGCCTTATCCCAACAGGCAAACGCACCAATCTGGAGATAGCGATAGTGGTCATCGGGATGCCTACGCCGATCATCAACTCCCTCGAGGCTCAATGCTTCTACTCGCACCGCCGCGGTTCCAAGCTCCGCGAACCCTAGCTCCACCGCAGCCTGATAGGAGACGTCAATAATGCGATCCGCCCGGAACGGACCGCGATCATTCACGCGCAGAACGACGCTGCGCCTGTTGACTACATTGGTGACACGCACGTAACTGGGTATGGGTAAAGACCGATGGGCAGCCGTGGCACCATACACATCGAATATCTCCCCGTTTGACGTGGGCCGCCCGTGGAATTTCATACCGTACCAAGAAGCGAAGCCCTCTTGCTCGTACCCAGCGGCAGAGGGCAGCACACGGTAAGTGGCTCCGTTGACCTCATAGGGGCTGCTATTACCGTATTTAAGTACGGGATCTGGCATTAGCACCGCGTCCTCCCAAGGCGATAGGGCGGCGAGAGACGGCGCATAGTCTACCGTTTCCAAAGCGATGGCTTGCGAGGTCACGACCACCACCATGAGGGCCAGAGGTGCTAGGCTCATCAACGCTCTCTCTCCGCACGTGTAGCTGCGATCGCCTGGCTGAGCTCCCAAACGGCCAGCGCATACATGGCGCTGTGGTTATATCGCGTAATGGAGTAAAAGTTTTGTAGCCCCAACCAATACTGCGCGCCATCTGCCAATTCAAAACGCAACGGCGTCGCCAGCAGAGTGGCCTCAGTAGGCTTCACTGCCGACACTCCCCTCTCAGACAGTTGCTCTATGCTCTGGGTAGGCTTCAAGCCGACATCAAATACAGTCGGCTCCGGTTGCTTCACCACAGCCTCTAGTATGACGGGCTGCTGAGGGCGCCAGCCATGGACTTGCAAGTAATTCGCGACACTGCTGATTGCGTCTGCCGGATCATTCCAAATATCTGGGGCAGCGTTGCCCTCATAACTCTTTGCATAGGCTTGGTAGCTTGAGGGCATGAACTGCCCGTAACCCATGGCACCCGCATACGATCCCTTCAGCGTCAGTGGGTCCTTGCCAGATTCCCAGGACAACACTAAAAACGCCTGGAGCTCGCCAGTGAAGAATGCCGATCGCTTGGGGTAATCAAAAGCCAGCGTCGCCAGCGCATCGATGACGCGATAGCTCCCTGTGATCCTGCCGTAGAAAGTTTCTACACCAATAATTGCGACAATCACTTCTGCAGGAACACCGGTGCGCCGCGAGACGGTGTCAAGAACCCTGTCATGCTGAGTCCAAAATTGAACGCCCTCGCGAATTCGGCGCTCAGTGAGGAAAATCTCCCTGTATTCATGCCACGGCTTTGTTTTCTCCGCCGGGCGCGCGATGGCATCGAGGATGCTCTGCTGACGCAGTGCCGATGCCAGTAATTCCTGTGTCCAGCCAGCGTCCACTCCGGCCGCCGCTGCCACCGAGACAATATTGGCGACCTCAGGACGATCGCTGTAATCGCCGGCGCTCACACCCGAGACCAGTACCAACCCAAGCGACACAATCGCGCACATTCGGCCCACAGCCGCTGCGGGACGGTAATACTCACGATCGATCATTGAGCAATCATCCTTTTCTCGGTGCTAATCGCGGTCAGAATACCGAACCCCAGCATCAGGGTAACAATCGCTGTGCCGCCAAAACTAATAAAGGGTAGGGGCACACCAACAACAGGCAAGAGCCCCGCTACCATACCCATATTCACGATAACGTAAACGCAGAATGTCAGTGTAATGGCACTTGCCAGTAGACGGCCGTAACTGGTCTGCGCTGTCAAACTGATCCAGAAACCTCTCGCCACCACGGCGCTGTAGAGGGCGAGCAATAATATTACCCCCCTAAAACCCCATTCCTCTGCCAAAACGGCAATGACAAAATCTGTCTGGCTTTCGGGCAGGAAATCAAGTTGTGATTGGGTCCCCTGCAACCAACCCTTGCCAGACCACCCCCCTGAACCGATGGCGGTTTTGGACTGAATAATATTCCAGCCCGCTCCGAGCCTATCGGCTTCAGGGTCGAATAGAGTCAGGATGCGCTGCTTTTGATAGTCCCTCAGCAAAAATAGCCAAGCAGGCCATATTGCAGCAATAGCAGCAATCACCCCCGCTGAAATCTGCCACCAACTGATTCCCGCCATAAACACGACTACAGCGCCGCTTGCGGCAACGAGAATGGCTGTCCCCAAATCAGGCTGAAGCGCAATGACTATGGATGGCACTGCAATGATCAGCAGCGCCACAGCCGTCACACCCACGCGGGGAGGCAGGCTGTAACGGACAACCCAGGCGGCAACCAGCAGCGGCATGGCGATTTTCATGATTTCAGAGGGCTGAAAACGCATAAATCCTAGGCTGAGCCAACGTTGTGCCCCTTTGGCTCCAACACCAAAAAGCAGGACAAGGAAAAGTAGCGATAGGGCGAGCGCGTAAAGGACCCCGCTCCAACGCCGGATGGTATCGATACGAACCTGAGCGGTTATCAACAGTACCAGCCAACCCACCGCGAAGTTTCGGGCCTGCCTGATCACCGTATCCCAATCCTCGCCGGAGGCGCTGAATAGTACCGTCAGGCCAACAGCCATCAGCATTATGACGGGAAGGAGCAATGGCAGATCAAGGTGCAACCATTCCGCCGGTCCTCTGGGCTTGGCAAATGCCTGTTGAGAACCCTCTAGAAAGCGACTGTACTCAGCCACGATCTACGTCCATCAACCAAGCATCAATAACCTGCCGCGCAATAGGTGAAGCCGCACTGCTTCCACCCCCATTTTCTGCAATCACAGCGACCACAATGCGAGGATTTTCTCTCGGCGCAAATGCAATGAACAGACCGTGGTGACGATTGCGCTCACTGATTTTATCCTCCTCGTAAATCGCGTCCTGAGCGATGCTGATCACCTGAGAGGTGCCGGTCTTCCCTGCCATCTGATAAGTCATACCCTTGGCTATCTGAGCAGCCGTACCCCGGGGAGAATGGACAACGTCAACCATCCCCTCTATCACCGACTCCCAGTCCGCTTCCTGCTCAATCACCTCTTCTCTCCGGGCACCACCCACGATGAGATCATCAATACGATGAACCAGTGAGGGTACAAAGCTCTTGCCTTTATTGGCCAGCACCATGGTGGCCTGAGCCAACTGCAAGGGAGTTGCCAGCATGTAGCCCTGACCGATGCCAGCGCTGAGCGTCTCTCCGGGAAACCAGGCCTCCCCGAGTGCCTTGCGCTTCCATTCGGTATTGGGAAGGATCCCGGGTTGCTCGCCGGTAGTATCAATACTGGTCTTCTTACCCAGACCAAATGGCGCCAGTGCCTCAGCCAGCACATCAATGCCCATACGATGGGCCAAATCGTAGTAATAGGTGTCGCAGGATTCAGCAATAGCCATACGGAGATCCACCGCCTCGGCATGCCCACCGCCCCTCACTCGCAGCGTCCAGTCGCGGTATCGTCGGTCGTCGCCGGGGATGCGATACCATCCAGGGTCACGCACCGTCGTTTCCTTCGTGATGAAATCTCGCTCAAGCGCACCGAGCGCCAACAGGGGCTTTATAGTCGACCCGGGGGGATATTGCCCCTGCACCGCTCTGTTCAATAACGGCGTATCAAGCGAGCCGCGCAGTGCAGCGAAATCCTCGTAACTGATGCCCTCAACAAAGAGGTTAGGGTTGTAGCTCGGATTGGAGACCATGGCCAGAACCCCGCCATTGATCGGATCGAGCGCCACTACGGCACCCCGTTGTGCACCGAGCGCTTCTGCCGCAACTCTCTGCAGGTCAAGATCCAAATAAAGGCGTAATTCTTTCCCGGCTTGGGGCGCCTCCTTGTCTAGCACTCGCAGCAATCTGCCGTGCGCATTGGTCTCTACGTGCTGAAATCCCGGAACACCATGCAGCACGGGTTCGTAGCGTTTTTCCAGGCCTACTTTGCCGGTATGCAGCGTGGCCCGATAACGCTCACCGTCCAACTCCTCGAAGTCCTTAGCGCTGATTCGCCCGACGTACCCAAGAACATGGCTCAACAATTGGGCGTGGGGGTAGTGTCGCGTCAATTGCGCTTCTACTACGACTCCGGGCAATTGATACAGATCCACGGCCACGGTAGCGAGCGCAGCGTCATCTACGCCTACTTTTATCGGTACCGATTCGAAGGCTTGCCGTCGATCAGCACGCTCCTTATAGGCTTCAATTTCATTCTCGGTGAGCGATAGGCGCTCCTGTAATGCTTTGAGCAAGGTCGGCAGATCATCGGTTCGCTCAGCAACAATTCCCACGACGTAAGTGGGCTGGTTTGCCGCCAGTACTCTACCCTTCCTGTCTACGATTTGTCCGCGCGTCGGCGGAATGACCTCCACTCGAATACGGTTACGATCCGACTGGGTCACAAACGCTTCATGCTGGCTAATCTGAAGGGCGTAGTAGCGGTAGATGAGCACGACGAGGAGCGCTGTGACGAAAACCAGTGCCGCAATCAGCCGAGCACGATTGATTTTCCATTCTCGGCGCGTGTCCCGTATTGACTCCAGAGGACCGACCACTAGTTTGCCCTGTGGTAAGGATGGCCGGTCTGTATTGACCAGGCACGATAAATCTGTTCCGACAGAATCACTCTTGCCAGAGGGTGCGGCATCGTAATTCGGCCGAATGACCACCGCTCTCGCGAAGCGCTCAAAATACTCTGATGCAGGCCGTCTGGTCCACCAATCACAATACTGACCCGCTGCCCTTCCATCTGCCACTGATCGAAGCGACCGGCGATCCAATCCGTGCTCACCTCGCGTCCTTGTACATCCAATGCCACAAGATAGTCGTTGCCAAGCCGTGCCTGAATCGCTTCGGCCTCCAGCTCTAGGTAGCGCGAGGCGGTACCCCGGCCGCGCCGAGCGACCGGAATATCCAACCACTCAAGATTGAATTCTCGAGGCATGCGACGAGCATACTCGGTGACACCCTCTTCGACCCACGCTGGCATCTTATTTCCTAACGCCAACACGCGTAGCCGCATCAAATTTCCTGCGGCTGAGTGGCCTGAACGGACCACAAACGCTCGAGGTCGTAGAAACTTCGCGTGGCGGGTTGCATGACGTGAACCACGACATCACCGAAATCGACCAATACCCACTCTCCCACCCGCTCACCCTCAATACCCAGGGGTCGCACCCCGGAGGCCTTGGCCTTCATAAGCACATTTTCGGCGAGCGATTTCACATGCCGAGTGGATGTGCCGCTGGCAACCAGTAGGTAATCGGTCACCGAGCTCAGCGCTCGAACGTCTAGGGAGACTGGCTCCAACGCTTTAAGATCAGCGAGTGCGTCAAGTGCTATGGCAAGCACAGCTTCACCGGGTAGATTGTCGTCGGCTGGCAAGTCAGAGGTCATAGTGCAGGGGGGGCAAATAAATCATGGGTCGAAATATACTCCATAACGGCATCGGGTAGCAGAAAACGGGGGTTTTTACCCCGCTGAATCAAACCGCGAATCTCCGATGACGCAATATCGAGCAAGGGCTGATGCAGCATCAGTACCCCGCCAGCAGGATGACTCAGCAGCCAATCTGAGGATGCTCGGTGCGCGTCCAGCCACTGACTGACCTCTCGTGGCACGGGCGACGCACCCGGTCTATCCATGACCACCACATGCGTCAACTCGAGTAGTTGCTCCCATCGAGACCAGCGCAGCAGAGACGTCAAACCATCGCTCCCCATGATCCATATAATCGGCCGATGCGCGTCGGATTCCTGTCGGATGGCGGCCAGCGTGTCGACAGTGTAGGAAGGCCCAGCGCGATCCAATTCTCTTGCGTCGATACCAAGCCCAGGCACCCCCGACACGGCAATTTCCAGCATTGCCAATCGATGTGCGCTATCGACGCAAGCCGAGTGCTTTAGTGGGGATTGCGCAGCGGGCAGCAGGTCCACTCTCTGTAGACCCAAATGATCCAGCACAGCCAGCGCACCTCGCAGATGGCCAATGTGCACAGGATCGAAGGCGCCGCCCAAGAGACCCAGCGCCCACGATGGCCTCACCATGGAGGAGGAGGCGGAGGAAGAAATCACTGACGAATATGTCCATCGCCTCTGACGATGTACTTGCGGGAAGTCAGACCTTCCAGCCCCACGGGACCTCTTGCGTGCAGCTTGTCGGTCGAGATGCCAATTTCAGCACCCAATCCGTATTCGAACCCATCCGCAAAACGGGTGGACGCGTTATGCATCACTGAACTGGAATCTACTTCGCGCAGGAATCGTGCCGCTGTCTCAGCATTTTCTGTCACGATACTCTCAGTGTGATCGGAGCCGTAGCGGGCGATGTGCGCCATGGCCTCGTCGACAGCTTCCACCACACGCACCGACAAAATCGGTGCCAGATACTCGGTGGACCAGTCGATGTCGCTGGCGTCAACGGTGATAGCAGGCGCCGCGTCTCGCGCGCCAGGGCATCCCCTCACCTCAACGCCCACCGCCTGCATTGCCGCGACTAGCTCCGGCAGAAGCCCGGTTTTAGCGCGCGCAACTAGCAGAGTCTCCATCGTATTGCAGGTGCCGTAGCGCTGCGTCTTGGCGTTCAGTGCAATGGCAAGCGCCTTCTGTGAATCCGCTTCGGAGTCGATATATACGTGACAAATACCATCCAAATGCTTCAGAACCGGCACACGACTTTCGGCAGAGACTCGCTCGATCAAACCTTTACCGCCTCGGGGCACCACGAGGTCAATATATTCAGACAGCTTCAACAACGCCCCTACTGCCTCTCGATCAACAACCGGTATGACCTGCGCAGCGGCGGCGGGCAGCCCGGAAGCCATGAGGCCGCTGGCGAGCAGTTCACCGAGTTTCGTGTTGGAATGAATGGCTTCTGAGCCCCCTCTGAGAATAACTGCGTTGCCCGCTTTCAAGCACAGTGCTGCAGCCTCTACGGTCACGTTTGGCCGTGATTCATAAATGATGCCAATCACGCCCAGCGGCACTCTCATGGTGCCCACTTCAATGCCCGAGGGCATTGTCGCCAGATCTCGAATATCGCCAATCGGGTCGGACAAAGCAGCCACTTGAGTCAAACCTGCCTCGAGCGCGGTGAGCCGCGCCTCATCGAGCGCCAACCGATCAAGCAACGCATCGTCGAGACCGGCTTCAGCCCCTGCCTCAACGTCGGCCTGATTCGCCTCCAATATCGCAGCGCGGTTGTCCGCCACGGCAGCACGAATGTTGAACAAGGCCTCATTGCGCTGCGCAATGGGAGCCCTTGCAAGCGCGCCAGCGGCGTCCTTTGCCGCGCGGGCCATGGTTGCAATGTCTTCGGTAATGCTCACCGCTACCGCCCTCTGTGCAACCACATCAAATCACGCGTCCGAATCAGCGCCGGCAGTAGTTACCAACTCCTTGAGTTCACCTGAAGCCTCCATATCGCAAACAATGTCGCAACCACCGATCAATTCACCGTTGATCCAGAGCTGCGGAAAGGTGGGCCAGTTGGCATAGGTCGGCAGATTGGCGCGCACCTCAGGGTTGCTCAATATATCGACATAGGCAAAGCGCTCTCCGCATGACATCAGCGCTTGCACAGTGCGAGCAGAAAACCCGCACTGAGGCTGATTGGGCGAGCCCTTCATGTAAAGGATGATGCGGTTACTCTCGATTTGCTCCCGAATCGTTTCTATAATGGCCATTGATCTTCTCCTTAGTTTACGACATTGCGCGAGCGCCACATCGCTTTGATTCCCTCCTATTGTAATACGACGCGAGGCTCAGGCGGAGTCAATGAATAAAGGGATTTGACTCGGGACGCCGCTTCGATACTCTTGGTCACCTCGAAGCAAACGAAATACGGCTCTCACATGCCCGGCAACCATACTGCCATCATGCCGACCTATGGTCGGCTGCCAGTGACCTTCTCTCACGGACAAGGCGCGGTGCTCTACGACGTCGACGGACACGCATACCTCGACGGCGTATCCGGCATCGCCGTTACCAATCTCGGGCATAACCACCCCAGAGTCACTGCAGCAGTAGCCGGGCAGGCCGCAAGATTGGTGCATACATCGAACCTTTTCCACATCGAACTGCAGGAGTCAGTGGCGAGCATCCTAAGTGATGCAACCGGGATGGAAAACATGTTTTTCTGTAACTCGGGCACCGAAGCGAGCGAGGCCGCCATCAAACTGGCGCGGCGCTTCGGCCACCAAAAAGGCATTGAGCGACCACAAATCATTGTTTTGGAGGGGGCTTTTCACGGTCGCACACTGGGCGCCCTTTCTGCCACGGGAAATGCAAAAATCCGCGCAGGGTTTGGCCCGCTTTTGGATGGCTTTTTGCGGGTACCTGCCAACGACCTGAACGCCATTCATGGGCTAGGCACACAGCTTCATGATGTAGTGGCGATCATGGTTGAGCCCATTCAGGGAGAGGGCGGCATCCGGCCGCTGGATCTGGACTACCTGAACGGCATCCGCACCCTGTGTTCCAACCGCGATTGGTTATTGATTTTTGACGAAGTACAGACCGGCAACGGCCGCTGCGGTTCGATCTATCTTTGCGAGCAACTCGGGATCGATCCCGACGTGCTGCTGACAGCAAAGGGCTTGGGTAATGGTCTCCCCATCGGGGTGTGCATGGCCAGGGGAGTCGCTGCACAGCAACTCGGACCAGGCGACCATGGCTCTACCTACGGCGGCAACCCGCTGTGCTGCGCGGCAGCATTGGCAGTGCTGACGACCCTCAAAGAAGACAATCTGCTCGAGCAGGCAGAGACACTTCGGGCCAGCTTGCTCGCCGGACTCGAACACACTTTGCAAGATCCCTCGCTGGTCGCTGACATTCGCGGGCGCGGCCTGATGATCGGCATCCAGCCCAACGTGGCAACGGACCAGATAGTGCAGCGGGGACTGGATCGCAGGTTGCTCCTGAACATAGCGGGAGGAGACACCATCAGGGTGTTGCCGCCACTCGTGATGAGCGAGGAACAGGCCGCCGAACTTGGAGCTGGCATCGCCGGCATCCTTAATGACATCGCCGCGCAGGAAGCAGCTTGATGACCGGACCCCGACATTTTCTCACCCTGATGGATCTGAGCCATCAGGAGATTCGCGAGGTGATTCAGCGAGGTGTTGAGCTGAAAACACTGCGCCGCCAAGGGACGGACACCCGCACCTTGGAGGGCAAAGTATTGGCGATGATCTTTACCAAAGCATCTACCAGGACTCGCGTCTCGTTTGAGGCGGGAATCACGCAACTGGGTGGCAATGCGCTTTTTCTATCAGGACAGGATACGCAGCTCGACCGAGGTGAACCGATCGAGGATACTGCGCGCGTCATTGCTTCGATGGTCGATATAGTGATGATCCGGACTTTTGCCCACGATGATGTTGAACGTTTCGCGGCTCACTCCAGCGTACCCGTGATCAATGGTCTGACCGACGACTTCCACCCCTGCCAGATCCTCGCTGATCTGCAGACTTTCTTTGAGGTGCGAGGCGACATCTCGGGCCACAAGGTCTGTTGGCTGGGGGATGGAAACAATGTGTGCCATTCATGGATGAACGCCGCGCGTCGGTTGGATTTTGAACTGGTGGTGGCCTGTCCTGAAGGCTACGATCCTGATAGCCAGCTACTCGACGCCTGCGCAGCACAGGTCAGCATTAACCGTGACCCGGTTTCCGCGGTGGCGGACGCTCACCTGCTGATTACCGATGTATGGGCTTCGATGGGACAGGAATCAGAACAAGCGCGCCGGGCAACGCAGCTAGCCCCCTACCAGCTCAACCGGGAGTTGCTCGACAGGGCGGCCTCTGGCGCTCTCTACATGCATTGCCTGCCCGCCCACCGGGGCGAGGAGATTTCCACGGAACTCATGGATGCGTCCGAGAGTGTAATTTGGCAGGAGGCGGAAAACAGGCTCCATGCACAGAAAGCGCTAATGGAATTTCTGCTGGCTTCCTGAGCCCCGAGCGTCATGGAAGCGATGCCCTGTGACTATTATCTATCAAAATTGACCGACTCAGGCAGCCGCTTCAGTCAATCGGCAGTCAACAGTCGGGCGAAAAATTTCGATCTATAAGTCAAGGGCTTAGATAGCTGCCGGTCCAAGTACCGTGGGGTTACTCACACATTGTCCACACAAAAGACCCAGCATACTCTGCTTGCATTGTGGTCCGGACCCGCCTATCTTGGGGTTTCAGGAGCAGTAAACCCCTATATATGGGCATTGAGCCAAAACTAGACCAACAATCTAAGGCTCAGGCGTGACAACAAATAGGTCGATTCTTCTTCTTAAAATGGCGTTTCAGAGGCAGCCCACGATATGCAAACAGGCAGTGAGTCAATAGAACAACAAGGCGTTGCAACCACACCCGCGGCGACTCGAGACAACCCGAACCCGACCCGCTTATCTGCAACGGCGCCCGGGCAACTGCGCGTCATCAAACGTAATGGCACTGTCGTACCCTTTGAAGACACCAAGATTACCGTGGCGATTACAAAGGCGTTCATTGCAGTAGAGGGTGGCACAGCAGCAGCGAGTAGCCGGATTCACGAAATGGTAGCCAACCTGGCTGCGCAGGTAGTGGCCACTTTCAAACGCCGCATGCCATCGGGCGGTACGCTGCATATTGAAGATATTCAGGATCAGGTCGAGCTGGAGCTGATGCGGGCTGGCGAGCACAAAATCGCGCGAGATTACGTGATCTACAGGGAAGCGAGACGGCAAGAACGCGACGCCAAAGTCGAACTTTCCGCAGAATCCCATGCCGCCGCAAAGGGCATTAGTATTGTTCAACCAGACGGCAGCAAGGCGCCACTGGATATCGATCGCATCGGCACAATCGTATCGGAGGCGTGCGCCGGACTTGACGACGTCAGTGAGTCCGCCATCATCGATGAAGCATTGCGTAATCTTTACGACGGCGTATCGGCCAAGGAATGCAGCACATCCTTAGTGATCACTGCCAGAACACTGATTGAGCAAGAGCCCAACTACAGCTACGCAGCAGCGCGGCTGCTCCTCGACGATCTGCGCGCAGAAGGCCTGGCATTTCTCGGCATTGCCGACAGCGCAACTCAGGCAGAGATGAATACGCTCTACCCGCAAGCTTTAAAAGCGTATATCCAGCGCGGCATTGAGCTGGAGCTATTGGCGCCCAACTTGGCCGAATTCGACCTGGATAGGCTGGGCGAGGCCCTGGAGGCTGACCGCGACCTGCAGTTCACCTACCTCGGCCTGCAAACGCTTTACGACCGATACTTTATCCACAGCGACGAAGTGCGATTTGAGCTCCCGCAGATATTCTTTATGCGGGTTGCCATGGGTCTCTCGACGCGGGAAGACGACCCCAATGCCCGAGCCATCGAGTTCTATCGTCTGCTGTCCTCGTTCGACTACATGAGCTCGACACCTACGCTATTTAACTCCGGCACACTCAGACCGCAGCTGAGCTCCTGTTACCTGACTACCGTGCCCGATGACCTATTCGGCATTTACGGGGCGATTCAAGACAACGCCATGCTGTCCAAGTTCGCAGGCGGACTGGGTAATGATTGGACACCGGTGCGCGCGTTAGGTGCTTATATCAAAGGGACCAACGGCAAGAGCCAGGGCATTGTGCCCTTCCTCAAAGTCGTGAATGACACCGCCGTTGCAGTGAATCAGGGCGGCAAGCGCAAAGGTGCGGTTTGCGCTTATCTGGAAACCTGGCACATGGACATTGAGGAGTTCCTTGACCTGCGTAAGAACACCGGTGATGACCGTCGTCGTACCCACGATATGAATACCGCTAACTGGATCCCTGATTTGTTTATGAAGCGGGTCGTTGAGGATGGCGACTGGACACTTTTCTCACCCAACGATGTACCCGACCTGCACGATCTTTATGGCAAAGCGTTTGAAGAACGTTACCAGCAGTATGAGCAAATGGCCCGAGACGGCGAGCTCAAATTTTATAAAACCCTCAAGGCGCAGAACATTTGGCGCAAGATGCTGGGCATGATCTTTGAGACCGGCCATCCCTGGATGACCTTCAAAGACCCCTGCAACCTCCGGTCACCTCAGCAGCATTGTGGTGTCGTGCATTCCTCCAACCTCTGCACGGAGATCACACTGAATACCAATGCAGAAGAAATCGCTGTGTGTAATCTGGGCTCAGTCAACCTGCCCCAACATATCGAAAATGGCGAGCTCAACCTCGACAAGCTGCGTAGCACGGTTCGCACCGCGATCCGCATGTTGGATAACGTGATCGATATCAATTACTACTCGGTGCCGCAGGCAGAGACTTCAAATTTCCGTCATCGACCGATCGGTCTCGGTCTGATGGGTTTTCAGGATGCGTTATACAAGATCGACGCCCCCTATGGTTCAGAGGATGCAGTAACTTTTGCAGATCGCTCTATGGAGGCCATCAGCTACTTCGCCATTGAAGCATCGAGCGAACTTGCCGCAGAACGCAGCAGTTACTCATCCTACGAGGGTTCGCTATGGAGCCAAGGTGTTTTCCCTCTGGACTCGCTGGATATCCTGATAGAGCAGCGCGGCGAAAAATACATCAACGTCAACCGCGACAAGACCCTTGATTGGGACGCGCTCAAGGACAAAGTTGCCTCAGCGGGCATGCGCAACTCTAACGTGATGGCCATCGCGCCGACGGCAACGATTGCCAATATCACGGGGGTCTCACAGTCGATTGAACCGACGTACCAGAACCTCTACGTCAAATCGAATCTCTCCGGTGAATTCACTGTAGTAAACCCTTATCTGGTCAACGATCTCAAAAATCGTGACCTATGGGACAAGGTGATGGTCAATGATCTCAAATATTTCGATGGCAGCGTGCAGACCATTGACAGGGTCCCTGCAGACCTCAAGGCCAAATACGCTACCGCATTTGAGGTGGAGCCGCGCTGGCTAGTCGACAGCGCGAGCCGCCGGCAAAAGTGGATTGATCAAGCCCAGTCGCTAAACCTGTACATCAATAATGCCAGTGGCAAGAAACTCGATGTGACCTACCGTATGGCATGGTTTAGCGGCCTCAAAACGACCTACTATCTGAGATCGCTGGCAGCGACCGGCACCGAGAAGTCGACCGTTGATACCGGCAACCTCAATGCGGTCTCGAACGCCACCCAGACCCCCCAGCCAGCACCAGTGCCACAGGCCTGCTCGCTGGATGACCCAGACTGTGAAGCCTGCCAATAAAGGGCAGCTGTAAAAGGAGACAGAAGATCATGTTGACTTGGGACGACTACAATCAGGAAGAGAACGCTTCAGTTGCGACCGCAGCGCCAGAGCCAGCTGTTGTGGCCGCAGCAACAATGGCACAGAAAACGGTTGAAACGCCTGAACCACCGGCCATTGAGCCCGCGTCCACGGAACCCTCGCCCGAGGCCATGCAAGCAGCTGAAGCGGTGATTACCAATATGGATGCGTCGGTAGGAATCGAGGAGATGGAGATGGGCGCCTCACGGATTTCAGTAGACGAAAAGGCCATGATTAACTGCCGAGCCGATCTCAATCAGCTCGTGCCATTCAAGTACGACTGGGCCTGGCAGAAATATCTCGATGGTTGTGCGAATCACTGGATGCCACAGGAAGTCAACATGACTGCCGATGTGGCCACTTGGAAGAGCAAAGAAGGGCTTAGTGAAGACGAGCGCCGCATTGTGGAGCGCTCACTGGGTTACTTCTCTACGGCAGATTCACTGGTTGCGAACAATCTCGTACTGGGAATCTATCGTCTGATAACCAACCCGGAATGTCGCCAGTACCTGCTGCGTCAGGCGTTTGAAGAGGCTATCCACACGCATGCCTATCAATACTGCATCGAGTCACTTGGCATGGACGAGGGAGAGGTCTTCAACATGTATCGTGAAGTCCCTTCAGTGGCCAAAAAAGCAGCCTGGTCAATCAGCCATACACACGAGCTGTCAGACCCCAATTTTGATACCGGGTCAATCGAGGCGGATCAACAGCTGCTGCGAAATCTGATTGGGTTTTACGCCGTGACCGAGGGCATCTTCTTCTACTGCGGCTTCACCCAGATCCTATCCATGGGCCGCCGTAACAAAATGACGGGCGTCGCTGAGCAGTTCCAGTACATTCTCCGTGACGAGTCGATGCATCTGAACTTTGGTATCGATGTCATTAATCAGATCAAGCTGGAAAACCCCTATCTTTGGACTGAACAGTTCAAAGAAGAGGCTACCCAGATGATTCTGGAAGGCACCGCGCTTGAGATTGAATACGCGCGAGATACGATGCCCCGAGGCGTCCTGGGTATGAACGCAGCAATGATGGAGGAGTACCTGCATTTCATTGCCAATCGTCGCTTAACGCAACTGGGCCTGTCAGAGCAGTTCCCTGGAGCGCAAAACCCCTTCCCTTGGATGTCCGAGATCATGGACCTTCGTAAAGAGAAGAATTTCTTCGAGACCCGGGTGATTGAGTACCAAACAGGAGGCGCCCTGAACTGGGACTAACCCTCTCGGCGCAACAAAGATCCAAAAGGGTGCACAGTGTGCGCCCTTTTTTTAGCTCCGAGCTCAGCTGATTAATAAAGTATGACGACACTTTCCACAGGGGTTAACCGTTACACTGGGGCCCAGATTTGGGTGGAGTAGTGAGGGATGTCGCTTTGGAACCGTATCGATGAAGGCAGTAAGCCCCCGCTGGAGGCGTTATGGGAGGCCATCCCGGGAGGGCTGAATGTCATCCCCGACATCGTCGCCAGAAGAGAAGCGATGTCCGCCGCTCGTGCAGGCGCACCAAAGGGCGAATTTCCTCTCCTGCGGGTGACTGAACATACTTATGCGGGTCCGGGCGGCGACTTAACGCTGCGGCTCTATTCACCCGATACCCCAGACGCTCATGCGCCAGGACTGATCTATATCCATGGCGGTGGAATGATCATGGGCGATCTGGACAGTCAGGATGAAAATCTGTGCGAGGCGGCTACCGAGCTCAATATACCTATCGCGTCGATCGATTACCGAAAGGCCCCGGAGCACCCCTACCCCGCCGCACCGGAGGACTGCTATGCCGGAGTGTGTTGGGTCTTTGAACACGCCTCAGAACTCGGGATGGACACAGACAATATCGGCCTCATGGGCGCTTCCGCGGGGGGCGGTTTGGCCCTCGCCACCGCACTGATGCTCCGTGATCGTCTGGGGCCGTCACTGAAATACCTACTCCCCATTTACCCCATGATTGATGATCGTCACGAGACGGAGTCCTCCCATGAAGTTGTCGACATCGGGATATGGGATCGCGCCGGCTCCATGGAAGCCTGGGAGTGGTATCTCGGCGACAGCAAACCCGATGCCTACGCCGCACCGGCCCGCGCTGAAGATCTTTCTGGATTACCGCCGACCTATATCGACGTCGGCGATCTGGACTTGTTCCGCGATGAGGATATCGCCATCGCTCAAAGGCTATCAGCCGCTGGCGTACCCGTCGAGTTTCACCTTTGGACAGGGGCTTATCACGCTTCAGAGTTATTCGCCCCTGACGCACCGCTCAGCCAAAGGATCTGGGCAACGCGCTACACAGCAATCAGACGACTCGCAGGCCTACCCGTATAGCCCGGGGCTCTTTGCCTTGCGCACCGCCCCGGATGTTTCCACCGGGAAGGGGGCCTGATAAAGTGCTCTGCCCGAGACAGTTTAATGGAGCGCGTGATGCAAAAAGGTCACTGCCTGTGCGGCGAGGTTCAATACCAATTCGACGAAACACAGGTGGGCTTCGGGCTTCACTGCCACTGTAAAGACTGTCAGCGCGTTACCGGCTCTGGAAAAGCGACCGTCATCCTGTTTCCACAGGACGCAGTCACGATTGAAGGCGAATACAAAACCTTCGCGTCACTGGGCTTCGATGGCTCTCACGTGAACCGGGGATTTTGCCCGAACTGCGGCAGCCAGATGTTCACTTTTGTTGACGAACTTCCGGGCCAAATGTTCATCAAGGCAGGCGGCATGGAGGACACCAGCTGGTTAAAAGTTGAGATGACCTGTTGGACCAGCACCGCGTGTGGCTGGCTGCCACCCGACCAAAACACTGCCACTTTTGAGCGAAAT
>JAQWUD010000004.1 GCA_029242325.1 Luminiphilus sp. | reverse complement strand
ATTAGCAGGTCACGCGGGCGCGTGAGTTTATGGGGAGAAAGTGATGTTCCAATCTATGCACAAGCCTAAGTTTCAGCTTCTGCCGCTGACCACGGCGGTGACTTCTGTCCTCGTACCGTCACCTCAGGTGATGGCGCAAGAAGGCGCAATGCTCGAGGAGATCATTGTCAGTGCGCGGAAGCGGACCGAATCTGTTCAGGATATTCCTGCCAGCGTTCAGGCGCTGTCTGGAGAAGATATCGCGCAGATGGGCGCCCGGGGTATGGAGGACTTCACCCGATTCATGCCTTCGGTGAATGTCCTGAGTTATGGTAACGGTTCTTCAAGCGTGATCTTCCGTGGCGCTACGATCGACGGCGGTGGTTATGTCGCGCAGGCAACCTCATCGGTTTATCTCGACGAAATTTCAATCACATCTACGGGCGCGCAGCCGACCATACGCATGGTAGACATTGCTCAGGTCGAGGCGTTGGCGGGTCCCCAAGGCGCGATTTATGGTTCTGACGCGCAGGCGGGAACCCTTCGCATCATTACCCAAAAACCCCAGATGAATGAGTACAGCCTTACGGTGGATGGGTACGTGAGAACGGGCTCTGACGTGGATGGTAGTTATGACGGCTCTATAGTGGCAAACATCCCGCTAATCGACGACACGCTGGCGCTGCGGGTGGTGGGATTCACAGCCGAAGATGGCGGATTCATTGACAATGTATTGGGCCACACCCCCGACCACCTCAGTACCCCTGATAGCCCCCATGATTGGAGTGGTATGGATTGGGGCGAGTTGGATAACTCGGAATTTGTTGAAGACGACGTTAACCACTCCAAGGTAGACGGCTGGCGTGGGGCGTTGCGCTGGGACATTAATGACAATTGGTCCGCCACCGCTCAGTATCTGCATCAAGAAGTGGATAACGGCGCTTACGGATTCATGGACCCGTATGTGGGCGATCTCAAAAAAGTGTCGTTCTTTGATGATTACAGCACTGATGAGCTAGACCTTTACGGCTTGACGGTAGAAGCTGACCTCGGATTCGCGCAGCTAGTGTCTGCGACTTCCTATTACGAGCGTGATACCACCTGGGGCCAGGATATCACGGCCTATCACCACTATTGGTCAGGGGCGTACTGGTCCTGTGCTGGCGCGTTTGAGGTCGATCCTGACGTGTACTACTGGTACTACACTACTCCTGGTGGTTTGGCCCTATACAACGGGGCTTATTGCCTTGCGCCAACAGCGACTGGGGATTACCTGAGTACGATTCAAGAAATTGGCTATCAGGAGCGGTTCACGCAAGAGTTTCGATTGTCAGCTCAGGGTGAGACCCTCGATTGGCTGGTTGGTTTGTATTACGAGGATGCACAAAACTACTGGGAAAGTGACTTTGCCGATGTAACGAACGGCGACTTCCAGCAGTCCGTCGCGCTCGACTATTACGAGTCAATGGATGGGGCGACGTACCCTAATGCGACACATGCTTGGGACTCTTACAGCGACACGAGCTGGGAGCAATGGGCCGTGTTTGGTGAAGTCATTTGGCATTTAACGGACAAGATTGACGTTACGATGGGCGGTCGGTTTTTCGATCGAGATACATCGAACGCTTACTACGTGCAGCGTCCCAATACCCGTGACGACTTGGATACGTATCCCAACGGCGCTGAAGTGCATGAAACAAACGATAAAGAGTTCGCACCGAAAGTTGCGGTGTCCTATCGCTTCAATGAGGACGTGATGGCGTACATGTTGTACACCGAGGGGTTCCGGCCTGGCGGCACCAATCGTGGTCGTGGACAGCCGTTTTACCCAAATAACTATGAACCGGACATCATGACAAACTATGAAGCCGGTCTTCGATCCACCATCTTCGGGGGTGCTGGTCGCTTTAACCTCACCGCTTTTTATATGGATTGGGAGGAGTATCAGCTCGAGCTCGTAGACCCTAGCAACCAAGCGTGTCCCGACGGTGGTCCCAATGAGGTCGCGGGTGTATGCGGGCAGCCGTGGCAGGTGTCGATAGGCAACGCTGGTGACGCGCACATCCTGGGCGTAAATGGTGAGTTCGATTGGGCGCTAAACCAGAACTGGACGTTTGGCATGAATGCAGAGTGGCTCGAGGCGGAGAACGACTCTGATCTCACCGACCAAGGCCTTGCGGTCTATAAGGGCGACAACCTACCTACTGTTGCGGAACTGACTGGTTCTGCATGGTTGAATTACGACCGACCGGTATCATTTTTCAATGGCTCTGAGGTCTTTGCCAGGCTCCAGTGGTCCTATCGGGGTGATAGTAGCAATATCATTGATAACACTCCGAGGTCCACTAACAATCCACAGTTGACCAACCCTAGCAATAACATTGGCGACCTGTCGTTTGGGCTACGGGCCGACAGTTGGGAGGTCTCTGCTTTTGTCAACAACCTCACCGATGAGCGCGCGATCTATACCACTGGTTCTGGTGCATTTGAATATGGTGCGGCAAGTTCAATCGATGGCAGAGAGCACGTTCAGAAGAACTACGTCAATCGGCCTCGTGAGTTCGGGATAAGACTGATCAAGCGCTGGGGCGGATAGGGGTAGGGATAGACAGCGCCATCATGAAGGCCAGCGTTGCTGGCCTTTTTTGTGTGCACTGAAATAGCAGCATCAGCTCAATAAGGCCATAACTCGAGGCCATGAATAGCGTTGCGGATGTCCATGGTCATGTTTACCGACCCAATGATGTCGCCAGAGGGAATATCGTAAAGCGAGATCGTGGAGGGTGAGGAGCCTCCGACGAGAACCCGGTCTTCATAAACACATAGGCCTCTACCAAATGCCTGACGTGCAATGTTGGAGTCGTCGATACCTGCAAAATGAATTTCGTCACTTTCGTACTGCTTAATCTTGAAGCTTCGTTGTCCACGTTCACGGCTCACGAAGCGAACATGGTCGCTTGCCGTATCGTTGAAAATAACGCCGTCTCTATAAGGCCGAGCGTTATGCGTGCCGGCTGGCAAGCTGCACACAACCTGCACTTTATGATCGTGAGTAAGATGGAGTAAAGCGTCGGTTCGAAGTCCGCTGAGGAATATCCCGTTCGAGTCAACGTGCACCATATTAATATGATGTTCGTTATGCTTGGCGGGACCGGAGTCCCTGCGAGGGTCGAAAGTAAAGCCACTCCATTCATCTGCGATTTTTTGTAAGTGGAATCCCCAGGTGAAAGCCTTTTCGTCCAAATCGTAGGCTAGAAGGCTGTCATGCCCCGTCGATGTAAGCAGTAGTTTTCGGCCCATCCGGAAAATTTCATGACAGTGCTTGAGGTATCTGTTGCGCCTGCTGTGCTGCAGATTGAAATCCCTGTCAAAGCAGAACAATTCGTCTGAAGCTGCGATATAGATATCGTCATCGTCGAAAGCAATGCCTCTGAGTCCGCGATCAGCGCCGCGTCCTTCCCAGTCAATGTCAGAGCTATTCCAATCGATGTGCTGTTCTGAGACCTGAGTCTGAAAGTCGATGGTATACACACCACCATGACTTTCACCCTGTTCGCTGCCTCGGACGACGGAGGTGGCGATTAGCTTGGGGAGTTGCAGCGGCATGAATAGTTAGGCTCTAAACGGTGGTTGAGGGTAGCCAAAATACGCGAGGCTCCGATGAGGGCCCGTATTCTGGCATTAAGGATAACCTAGTGATAGCCTCCGGCGGACTCGATTGCAGGACGGTATGAGATTGGATATTGACACATCCTTGAGAGAGCTGGGAGACGTACCCATGCAGCTGTTGCAAGAGGCTATCGGGTCGCTACCACGAGAGGCCTGGCTAGATAATCAGCAGCGGCAGCAAGACTACGATGTGCACAGGCGAACGGAATCCATCGTGATGATATTCACCACGGGGGATGGGTGGCCCGATATCACAGTGACGAGGGAGACGGGTTGGGACTTCCTGCAGGAAACCGCCGTGCCCTTGATGATGGGGATTATTAAACAACACTACCCTGTTGGCGGCACCATTATCCGGGCCATGGCGGCGAAGCTGTTGCCTGGCGAGGTCATCACCCCACACCGCGACGCGCATCCGTCATTTCATAACAGCCATCGTATTCATATACCCATTAAGACCAATAACCGAGTCAGGTTCATGATTGATGGTCAGCCTCATCAATTAGCGGTTGGAAAGGCTTACGAGATCAACAACCAGAAGACGCACAGCGTGATGAATAAGGGCAAAGACGAAAGGGTAAATTTTATTTTCGACTACGTCCCTCCCGAATTGGTTGTCGCTCAAAGGACAGGCGTTTAGGCATTGATAGGACAAGGGTTGATGCGTGACGCGGCTCAATCAGGTTGTTTGGAGTCAGTTCCGATTGCACAACCCTCGGTTAATCGATGTAAAAAAACAGTAGTCTTGCGCCTCGCTTCAATGCTTTTGAGAAATCGTGCTCGGGCTTGACTGGCTCTCACTCGGGCTTATTTGCTTGCTGGGAGCAATGTCACCAGGCCCAAGCCTTGCGGTGGTCATGCGCCATTCGGCCAGTACTGGTGCTAGGGCAGGACTGGCATGTGCCATTGCGCACGCCTTCGGTATATTCCTCTGGGCAATGCTCATGGTTGGTGGGCTTGGCGCGTTACTTTTGGCGCAACCCGCATGGTTTGATGTGATCCGAGCGAGTGGTGCACTGTTTCTGATGTATTTGGGTGTCCGCTCCTTGCTAAATAATCAAGCGGAGATGCCTAGTTTCGAAAATGGCGACAGCGCAATAGCGAGTTATCGCGCCGCCCGAGAGGGCTTGTTGATCGCACTCTCCAATCCAAAGATTGCTATTTTTTTTGCAGCGTTATTTAGCCAATTCATCCAACCACAGGCACCTCTAATGCAGCAGGTAACGATTGCGGCGATGGCAGCCGTAATTGATGCACTTTGGTACGCGCTGGTGTCAGTCTCGATCTCTCGCGCTGCGATTGTGGTGAGTCATATCACCTTGTTGAACCGGGTGTTTGGGGCAATACTTGTGGTGCTGTCGCTGGCGGTATTTGGGTCGCTCTGGCTTATGTGATGGTCCAAATCTGGTCATAGGAGCGGCAAGAAAGGAGGCGGTTGTGGCAACGCGTTGGCGTATCGCGCTTCTGTTGGCGGTCATCACCACTATCAACTATATCGACCGGTCGGTATTCGGGGTGGTGGCGCCGGTAGTGCGCGACCAATTTGGCATCGGGGATGCGGATTACGGGCTGATTACCAGCGGGTTTTTGCTTGCTTATGGAATCGGTCAACTGATATCGGGCCCGTTGATCGATCGACTTGGAACCAAACGTGCTTTCAGCCTTGCTGCGGTCTTCTGGAGCGTCGCCACTATACTGCACGCGTTCGGACGAGGGCTCTGGAGCTTCTTCGCCCTCAGAATCTTGCTGGGCCTCGCAGAGGCCGCAAACTTTCCCGCGGCCAGCAAGGCGGTCGCCCAATGGTTTCCCGCCAATGAGCGCTCCACGGCTGTTGCGATCTTCATGCTGGGTGCCGGGCTCGGTGCCATTATCACCCCCCCCCTGACGGTTTGGACGATGCAAACGCTCGGTTGGCAATGGGCCTTTATCGTTCCTGGTTCACTGGGGTTGGTCTGGGTATTCCTGTGGCAGCGCTGGTACCACTTGCCTGAGACACATCCCACTATTGGACCGACCGAAAAAGCGCTGATACTGGAGCAGCGCTCCAACCAGCAAAGTCAGGGCAGTTGGACGGCACTGCTGAGCTACCGGGAATTTTGGGGCATTCTCATTGCCCGGGTGGTGAGCGATTTTCCGTTCTATTTTTTCCTTTTCTGGTTGCCACAGTATTTGATCGATGTGCGGGGTTTTGATCTCCGCGCTATTGCAATGTTTGCGTGGTTACCCTGGGTGGCAGCCGATCTTGGCGCGCTCACCGGTGGCTCACTCAGTTCGGCACTGGTCACGCGGGGGCACACGATTAATCGCGCGCGAAAAACAGTTATCTGGCTGGGTGCGGTATTGGTTGCCCTCGCAGTGATCCCTGCCTACTACACAGCGTCGAGCGCCTTGGCTCTGGCGCTAATCTGTTTTGGCTTGTTTGCCATTCAGGTCAAAGGCTCGGTGTTCTTCACGCTTCCTACAGATCTATTCCCCGCGGACCGTGTGGCGACGGTCTGGGGTGTGTTTGGCGCGGTGGGAAGTCTGGGTGGGAGCATGTTGGGTTTGCTGGCGGGCTACCTGATTCAAGAGACGGGCTATGAAAGTGTCTTTCTCATGATTGCCAGCCTTCATCTGATTTCGGCGCTACTGCTGCAGGTCTTCGTGCCCAAAATTGACTTGGTCGCGCGATAACTGAGCGCGGACTGCGAAGACCTCAACGAGAAGTCGCTGGAGCCAAGTGATCCCCCCCCGCGACTGCAGGTCGGGCAGAGCCCGCGCTACCGGGTGACAGAGGTCCGATACAATGTGCGAGACAGGCCCCCGTTTAGGGTAGTGTCCCTCAGAGTAACCCGATGACCTCGCTCAGTGCCGCGAGGTATTGGGCACCGACGGCGCCATCAATCACGCGGTGATCGCACGATAAGGTCGCATTCAGCACGGTGGCGATACGTTGCTCTCCATCGTCTATGACGACTTTTTGGGTGGCCTTACCCAAGGCCAGGATCGCGCCCATGGGTGGATTCACGATCGCCGTGAATTGCGTGATGCCATACATCCCCAGATTGGAGACGGTGAAAGACCCTCCTGATATATCCTCTTTGGTCAGCTTACCGTTTCGCGCTTTGTCTGCGAGTTCAGCGGTTGCCGCGGATATTTCGGCCGGCGATTTTGTGTCTGCGGCGTAAAGGGTTGCCGAGTAGAGCCCATCATCGGTTGCGATCGCCACTGAGATATTGGCGGCGCTGAACTGATGAATATCATCTCCCACCAGATTGACGTTGACCCGAGGCTCCCTGATTAGCGCCTGAGCAACACACCAAACGATGAGGTCGTTAACGGAGACTTTGACCCCGTCTAGTTCGTTAAGTTTGGTGCGATATGTTAGCAAGCCATCGAGTTCGTATTCCGCAGTGAGGTAAAAGTGAGGAATGGTTTGTTTGGCTTCGGTTAGTCGTTTGGCGATAGTCCTGCGAATGGGGCTGAGCGGGATGATTTCAACACCCTCGGGTGCGCCGGCAGCGCCCCCTGCAGCGGCCTTTACATCCTCGTCTGTAATGCGACCACGCCGCCCGGTGCCGGTTACCGTGCCCAGATCCACTCCAAGCTCGTCGGCTAGCCGACGCACGCTAGGGGAGGAGCGGGTATAGGCATCCCCGGTTTGGGTGCTTGGTAGCGCTGCGGGCTGGGCGGCGGCGGTATCGGGCGATGACTCCGGTGCCGCAGCGCGATGTTCCGCAATAAATTGGTCGATGTCGCTATCCGCTACGCTTGCATCGGCAATGATCCCAAGCAATGCCCCCACAGGATGGGCATCACCCGCAGTGACCAAGACGCGCCGGAGCACACCGTCTACTGGCGAATCCCAAACGTTGACGATCTTGTCGGACTCCATCTCAAAGACTTCGTCCCCTTTGGCGATGGCATCACCCTCTGATTTGTTCCAACTGGTGATAGTGCCTTCGACCATTTCGATGCCCCACTTGGGGACCGCGATGGGATAAATATCGCTCACAAATACGCTCCTGCTCTACATTACCTCAGGCGAGGGTGGCCTTAATAGCAGCCGTAATTTTGTCTGCGTCAGGCAAGTAAGCCGCTTCTAGCTCCGGCGAGAAGGGTGTCGGGCTGTGTGGTGCGCACACCTGCTTAATGGGAGCCGTCAAGCTGCTAAAGGCTCTGTCGGCGGCGAGCCCGGCAATATCTGCGGTCAGACCACATCGAGGCGGCGCCTCATCGACCACAACCAGTCGGCCAGTGGCTTGGACTGATTCGAGGATCGCATTTTCATCAAGGGGTGAAGTCGTTCGTGGATCAATCAGATCACAGCTGATGCCCTCTGCCGCCAGGGCATCGATCGCTGCGGCTGCCTTGGGCACCATTTGTCCAAACGCAACAACGGTGACGTCGTCGCCCTCGCGGACAAAATTGGCCTGACCAAATGGAATGGTATACATCTCATCCGGTACTTCTGCCGTTTCTTGATACAGCACTTTCGGCTCAAAGAACAGTACCGGATCGTCGTCCTGAATCGCAGTCAGCAGGAGCCCCTTGGCGTCATAGGCATTCGAGGGAACCACGACCTTGAGACCCGGAAATGAAGTCATCACTTGGTACATCGCCTGACTGTGCTGACCGGCCGCACTAAAGCCGCCGCCAGCAGAAAAGCGAATGACCGCGGGGCATCGGCTCTTACCACCAAACATGTAGCGAAACTTAGCCATCTGATTAACGATCTGATCCATACAAACGCCAATAAAATCGGCGAACATAATCTCGGCGACGGGTCGCATCCCGACCAGCGCTGCGCCTGCAGCGGCACCGACAATGGCAGACTCAGAAATAGGTGTGTCGACACAGCGATCGGGCCAGCGATTGTAGATTCCAGTGGTCACGCCGAAGACACCGCCGACTGAACCCACGTCGCCGGCACTACCATTGCATCCCGCGACGTCTTCACCAATGACGAAGACAGACTCATCCTGCTCCATCGCTTGATGCAGCGCTTCGTTGATTGCGTCGCGCATCGTTTTTTCAGGCATGGTATGTCCCCCTTACGCCGTTTGCACCGTATTGAATATAAACATCTGCAGTGACCTGCTCTGGCGTCGGTCTTGCCGCCGCCTTGGCATCCACCACAGACTGCTCGATTTCAGCCATGACCTCGGCGTCAATAGCATCTAATTCAGCCTCACTGAGATCGCCAGACGTCGCCATATGCTGACGAAACACTTTTAGTGGGTCATGGTTTTCTCGCAGATCGTCAAGTTCCCCTTCGCCACGGTAGGCTTGTGGATCACCCACAAAGTGGCCGTGGTATCGCCCTTGCTCGGCAAATACACCCGCCGGACCATTGCCTGCGCGGGCATGAGCAATGGCTTTCCCAGCTGCCTCATGCACAGCGAAAAAGTCTGCGCCATCGGCAACAAAAACAGGGAAACCGAACGCCTCTGTACGTGCCTTCAAGTCGTTACAGCCCACGGCGTAATCAATGTGTGTGTGCTCAGAGTAATAGTTGTTTTCTATGACAAAGACGGCGGGTACCTGCAGTACAACAGCCATATTCATCGCCTCGAAACAGGTACCTTGATTGACCGAACCATCGCCAGAAAATGACACTGCGACTTTGCCATTTTTGCGAATTTTTGCGGCTAATGCGGAGCCGACCGAAATCGGCGGGCCACCGGCGACAATACCATTTGCACCGAGGATGCCTTTGTCGATGTCTGCTACGTGCATCGAGCCGCCTTTGCCTTTGCAGAGGCCGTCAGAGGACCCAAATAGCTCCTTCATCATGCCAGAGACATCGGCGCCTTTGGCAATACAATGACCATGACCGCGATGCGTACTAATAATCGTGTCGCTCTCATCGAGATGGGCACAGACGGCAACCGCGTTGGCTTCCTGACCTGTATACAGGTGGGTAAAGCCCGGGATTTGGCCATTCATAATTTCCGCATGGACGCGTTCCTCGAATTCGCGGATCGTTTTCATGGAACGATAAGAATGCAGAAGTGTTTCCTTTGAGATGGACACGGTCGGTCTCCTTGGATGTCTTGTTTTTGATGGCTTTTCCGGTTGGGTTTACGTCGCATCACGATTTTTCTGTGACGTGACGCGCGGGCTGGTGGCCATAGCCCACACGCGCTTTGGCAAGGTACAGCTGACGCGAAAAACAGTCAACTTTGCTTTTTTTCTTGTCGCGGTTGCTCTGGTAGTGGAGCGTGGCTTGAATGTGTCCGCTTATGCGAGAAAATCTCGTGCGCAGGGCGCAAAATGTGGTGCCGAGCTACAGTATGGTGTCGCCGTCAGGGCGCGCTTAAAACGGCCCTCTAGTCTGCTCCCATAGCTCTTCGCTGATTCCGGCACGAATAATATCGGCGTAAACCGCAGCACTGCCACGGGCGGTCCGCGCGAAATCATTGTCATAGTCTACGGCGAATAACCCGAATCGCGGGCCGAAGCCCTCCGCCCACTCAAAGTTATCGAGGTGTGACCAATGGAAGTAGCCGTCGATATCCACCCCCAGCACGTTTATCGCGTACCACACTTCGCGAAGATGGCTGACAAGAAACGTTTGCCGCAGTAAATCGGGTTGAGAGGCGTCGGCGATGCCGTTCTCCAAAATCTGGATGGGCTTGCCATAGCGCTGCCAAGCCTCGTTGAGGATGGCGCTGAACCCGATCGGGTAGAGCGCCCAACTCAGGTCACTGGTCAATTCGTTGGGATCATTGGGATCATTTGTGTGGGTAACAGGGCCTGCCGCCATGGCATCGATATCCATTTGCACATAGAACCGGCCGTAGTAGTTGATGCCCACGTAATCCTGAGTGCCGGCCAACCCATCGATGGTGGCCGAGTATGTCGTGTCGGTCATCGTGTAAGTCCCGGTCTCTATCGCGTCCAGCACATCCCAAACAAAAGCCTGTTGCACAAAACCCGCTGCGAGCCGATCGACGGGGTGCCAATTACGCCAGGGCTCGAAGGCCCGTGTGTGCTGGGTCAACCCAACTGATATGGATTGCCCCCTCGACGCTGCGTCCTTATGGAGAATTTGATAGGCATCGGCATGGGCCCTTAGGAGCTGTGTCACTATTGGGGCAACATCTACAGGGGCAGCACGCTGCTCCAGTGGCGGAAAAACGCCCTCGATATAACCCCACAGCACGTACACCATGGGTTCGTTGAGGGTGCACCAAAAGTCAACGTCAGCGCCGAACAGCTCCGAGACGGCGCTGACGTAGCGGTTCCAGTGGGTGAGTGCATCGGCACGTTCCCAGCCACGTTGACCGCCTTGATCCTCCCAGAACCACTCAGGCGTGGAGAAATGAAACAGGGAGACGTGAGGTGTCAGGCCGTTGGATTTGGCGGCAGCGATGACATCGTGATAAAAAGCCACGCCAGCCGCGTCTGGTTCGGTCATGTCCGAGCGTGGGAATAGGCGAGCCCAGGAAAGGCTGAAGCGGTAACTGTTCAGTCCCAGCTTTGCCAGTTGCTCAAAGTCCTCTTCGTAGCGAGAGTCGAAGTCGACTTTTTTGCGTCGTACTTCCGCTGAAACGAGATCCAGATCGCGAATATGGCCGGGCTTGGCTTGGCCGGGCTGATTTCCTGTGCCGGTCTTGCCCTCTGCGATCACCCGCTTTTCAAAGGCAGTCCAATCGCTTGGCTGCTGGTGCTCTACATGTTGCGCCGCAACTGCAACCCCCCAGGCAAAGTCCCCGGGAAAAGTCAGAGGGTAGTCAGTCTGTATCGTAGACGCTGTTTCAGTCCCACGTCCTATCCCCATCAGCCAGGGAGTGAATAGCGTTATGCCCAGGAGCAGTGAAAGCGCGACGACGGCGGCAAGGATGATTCGAGTCATGTCACCTATCCTTATAATGCGAGTTACGGAGTGAGTTTTCGCAATATTGCATAAACAACCAGTGATACGATCAGCCCCAACAGTGAGGGCGAGCGTTCCAGCGCGACGGGAAAACCCTCCCTGCCGTTACCGCCTAGCCCAAAGCACCCCCTGCCACGGCAATAATGGTGTGCTGATTCGGTCGCTCCCGCTGGCAAATTCACTGGAATGGATCCATACAGTGCGTGTGTCAACGCCCAAACGGCTTAAGCCGTCCTCCTTTATCGGGCCGCCCGAGCCATCCCCGTTTAGCGTGTACGCGCATAAAAAAGCGTCTGACATCTAGCGGTTCTCATTTTTGTCGTTATCGTGGTTCCGCGCCCGCAACCATTCCACAGAGCACATGATTACCACCGTGCACTGCTCTGCCGGAATCGAAACCCACCGCGCTAGGATAACGAGGGTTGAGTGATCTGGGAATGCCCGGCATGAAGCCGGGCAGACACTGCTTTATTCAGCTTTGTGGGGTGTAAATTACCCGCGAATCAAACACGGCCGGCTCTTGGCAAGTCGCATCCTCAAGCGCTTTGGTGGCATGGGACGCGCCAGCGTAGGCTGCGTATCCGGCCTCGCGCTCCGCGTCAGTTGCCCAGAAGTTGGTCCACATGTAGTCAGGTGTATTCTGGTTCGGCAGCTCAAACAGCGGTGTCATTGCCGTCCACCAGTAGCTTGTCGCGCCCACCTCGGCCTCATAGGCATCCATGTAGGCTGCGTGCAGGCCCTCAAATGTCTGACGGTCCGCCTCTCCCTTGCCCTCGTTATATTCACAAAAGAGGAACTCCACGACGCTGCTGCCGCTGGTGTTGGGGGCGGTAGCCTGTCGACCGGGAGCCGGTGCAAAGCCATAGGCATGCTCGGCAGAGTAAGTAAAAGTGTTTTGCGTTAATTCGAGCCAGGCGGGTTCATGGTTTGCTCCCCAGTCTGCCCACGCATTGTTGCGCGCTTCCTGAGATGGCCATGCCATAACCCAGAGGAAGTCGAAGTTTTCGGTTTCTATGCGAGGTGTCATTACGGCGGCGACCATTAGCCCCCAGTCTGCCTCTCCCGCTACATTTGACCAATAGTCGGCATGGGACCACAGCGCGTCGTCCGTGAACCCGTCTGCCTTTTGATGCCATACAAACTCGACAATCGCAGGCACTTGAGGCCCTTGGCTTGCCGCAGTATCCGATGCTGCTGTTTGCGCTGGCGCCGCTGGGTCTGAAGATTGGTCATTGCCGCAAGCGGTGAAAGTGAAAATGAGTAGTGCAAGAATGGCTTGTTTCATTTTTCCCCCATATTTTTTTGGGCGGCTCGTTGTTGTGCTACCCCATCACTGTCTTATCACAAAAATTCGCCAGTGCAACCGCCGAGCTCAGATAAAAAGTGTCCATCGACATAGCCGCGCATCGAGCAGCCTCATTCTCACGCTCTCGCGGAAGCGCTAGTGAGCGGTTCAGGATACCCAGAGCGAGATGACGCGTGACTAACAGTCCGGATTGCCGCGCCGTCAGAGAGAGTCGAGGATGAGTTGAATATCATCTCGAGTCGTGCGCGGGTTCACAATGCAAAATCGGAGAACGGTCTCACCCTCATGCTTGGTAGGCGTCACCAGGCCATCGCCTCGTTCCAAGAGCGCATCACTCCAGTTTTTATAGTCCTCGGGTGACCATCCCGGTCGCCTGAACACGCAAATGGAGAGCCTTTGCTCGGTTACCATTTCCAGACGAGGGTGAGCTTCGATCATAGCGGCGGCCTCGCGAGCACAATCGAGGGTTTTCTCAACGGCGTCGGCGTAAGCCTGCGTACCATGAACGGCGAGGCTGAACCAGAAGGGTAGCCCACGCGCTCGGCGCGACAAGTGATGTGCATAATCGCTGGGGTTCCAGGTGCCGTCGTAAAACACCTCGAGATAATCACCATGTTGTCGATGCGCTGTGCGTGCCTTGGCCGGGTCCGCATAAATCAGGGCGCAGCAGTCAAAGGGCGCAAAGAGCCATTTATGGGGGTCGACAATAAAGCTGTCTGCCCGTTCGATGCCGTTAAAAAGCGCTCGGGTCGATGACGCAGCCAGCGCCGCACCCCCATAAGCGCCATCGACATGAAGCCAGATGCTCTCTTTACTGCAGACATCGCCGATACCTTGCATATCGTCGATGATGCCGAGATTGGTGGTACCCCCCGTGCAGGCCACCGCAAATAGCCTGGATCGGTCTTCTGCGCTGAGCTCCGCGATAGCGCCTGCCACGTCCGCACCGGTTAATTGATGGCCCCCGGATTGAATGAGATCTGCGTCCATCACCTGGGCTGCTTGATCAACCGAGGCGTGCGCGCCCCGCGATGAGATAATCAGACCTCTTTGGCGGGCGTTCTCGGGTGACCGTTGTCGCCAGTCATGGCGAGCGGCCACTAGTGCCGACATATTGCCCGCTGTGCCGCCACTGACAAATACGCCGCCGGCCTCGGCGGGCAAGCCCGCGATATCTGCAATCCACCTGAGCGCCTGATTCTCGGCGTAAATAGCACCGGCACCCTCTAGCCAGCTGCTGCCGCAAATATTGGAGGCGCCGACCACGAGGTCAAACAACGTCGAGACCTCTGAGGGCGCGGTGGGAACAAAAGCCAGATAGCGCGGGTGGTCCTCGGAAATGCAGGCAGGCGCCAATGTTTCAATAAACAAGCGCAGCGCCTCGTCACCGCCGAGACCCGTTTCCGTGATCGTCTGCCCCGCCAGTTCCTCCAACGTTGTGTGTGGCAACGGGTGATCGATGGTGGGGGGGTCCATACGCAATCGGTCCATGGCGTACGACAAAATCGATTTTGATAAGGCTTCAATAGCGGGATCGACCTGATGCATCAGTATATGGCCTTGCGATAGCGGTAATGGAGTGTGAGTGTGCAACAAATCACCGCCAGCCAGAAGTCACAGGCGGATTGAATGTTCACGCGATCCTTTGTCATGCAGTTGTTCGGCCCGTTCTGAGTTGTCAGGCGGTTTTGAGTTGCATTGGCTTATTGAGGGCCTCAACTACGGGCACGTATGGTTCCCCCAGCGCAGCGGCTACGGCCGCATGCGTGAACTGTCCATCATAGACATTAAGGCCGGCGCCAAAATGCGTGTCGGCCAAGAGAGCTGATGCGACATCGCCCTGCGCCAGTTGCATGATGTAAGGCAGGGTGGCATTAGTCAGCGCCATAGTGGCTGTTTTGGCAACAGCGCCGGGCATGTTTGCGACACAGTAGTGCACCACGTTAGCCACCTGGTAGGTGGGTTCGGCGTGAGTGGTGGGTTTCGATGTTTCGAAACAGCCGCCCTGATCGATGGCGACATCCACCATAACGGTGCCGGGTTTGAATTGGGTGACCTGGCTCCGGCTGATGAGCTTGGGGGCTGAGGCGCCGGGAATCAGCACCGCGCCAATGATCAGATCAGATTCCTGAGCGCATTCATCGATGGCCGCCGCGGTGGAGTAAATCGTGCGCAATCGGCCTGCATACTGCTCGTCCAGTTGCCCAAGACGAGTTACCGAGCGATCCAGCACTGTCACCTCTGCACCCATGCCCAGCGCCACGCGGATCGCGCTGCTGCCTACGACACCGCCGCCTAGCACCAATACTTTTCCCGGTTGGACCCCGGGCACGCCACCGAGTAGCGTGCCATTTCCTCCTTGATGTATCTCCAAGTGGTGTGCTCCCGCCTGAACCGACAGCCTGCCTGCGATGAGGCTCATAGGAGCTAGCAGTGGCAGACCGCCCTGGGGCGAGGTGATGGTCTCGTAGGCGATACACGTTGCACCAGAGTCGAGCAACAGCGACGCTTGCTCAGGATCTGCAGCCAGATGCAGATAGGTAAACAAAATTTGTCCGGGCCGTAACTGTCTGCATTCGTGTGCCTGAGGTTCTTTTACCTTAACGATCATTTCCGCCTCGGCGAAGACTTGCTCGCCGGTGTCCGCTGTCCCTGCGCCAGCGGCTCGGTAACTTTCATCAGAGAGCCCAATAGCGTCGCCGCAACCCGTCTCAACCAGCACGCGATGACCCGCTGCGACTAACTCACGAACGCCTGCCGGTGTCATACCGACTCTAAACTCTTGTGCTTTGATTTCCTTGGGTACACCAATCAGCATGTCGTGATCTCCAAAACCGGTAGCCACTATAAGTCTGTGTAGTCTGTGATGACTGTTATTTCCCGCAAAGGCTGAAAGCACTAATTAAATTTTTAATTTAAGCTGAAAAATTAATAAAAATTAATATAAATAGTTGAAATAACTATGATTTAGGGAAATAAAAGGTCATATTTGAAAGCAGTAATAGCTTTTGAGGCGTCATTGCTGGCGGATTGGGGAATGGGTAGTCAGTCATATCAGCTGGACCGGATCGATCGAAATATAGTGCGCGTGTTGCAGCAGGATGCGCGCATTCCTTACGCGGAGCTTGCGCGAAGGGTCGGCTTGAGCACGACGCCCTGCAAGGAACGTGTTCGGCGACTAGAGCGAGATGGCGTCATTCAACACTATCAGGCCGTTTTGGATCCCAGTGCATTGGATCGCGGGTTGGTGGTGTTCGTACAGATTCGCCTGAATCGCACGTCACAGGATATTTTTGAAGAATTTACCGAGTGCGCTATGGATTTGCCCGAGGTGCAGGAGTGCTATTTGGTGTCGGGTAATTTTGATTACCTGCTCAAGGCTCGAGTGGCTGATATGAATGCTTATCGCGTATTGTTGGGCGAAACGTTGCTGACCTTACCTGGTGTTCAGGAGTCGACCAGTTATGTAGTGATGGAGCAGGTTAAGGAATCCCTGATGTTGCCTGTGCCGTTATAACCGGTCCGGTTGCCACGGGACGACGCAGCCACGCTTTGCCAGAAATCTGTCGGGCAATATCGGGAAATAAAAGACCCTCTCATAGGGCTTTACAGCACTTAACGCAGCGGTTGTTTGCAATTCTCCTTGTCGCGTATACCAGCGTAAGCTAAGGTCTTCGGCGCTCACATCAAGGGGTGATTCCGTGGGTAGCTGCAGCCGCCCACGGATTTAATGGCATATAATATGCCATAATAGAGAGAATGCCCGGCAGCACCCTGAGAATGAGCAAGGGTTGATTAAGGAGTGAGTAATGGATTTAGGGATTTCGGAAAAATTGGCGCCGGTACTTGAACAGGTCAGGGCTTTTATCAGCGCACACATTCTTCCGGTCGAAGGCGAATATATCTCGGAAATTGAAGTGGGAGACCCCTTTGATTTGACCGATCGCCAGTATCAGATCCTCAATGAGTTAAAGACCCATGCACGAGAAGCGGGCTTGTGGAATTTTTTTCTCACCGGTGAGAAAGGGTCTGGATTAAATACAGTCGAGTACGCCTACCTTGCTGAAGAGATGGGTAAGTCGCGACTCGCCGCAGAAATTTTCAATTGCTCTGCACCGGATACGGGCAACATGGAAGTGCTGCACAAGTACGGAAGCGAAGCCCAGAAGCAACAGTGGCTTGAGCCATTGCTGGCAGGAGAGATTCGCTCTTGTTTCGCTATGACAGAGCCTGCGGTGGCATCATCGGATGCCACCAACATTTGCACCTCTGCGCAGCTTGAGGGCGGCGAGTGGGTGATCAACGGAGAAAAACATTGGACGTCAGGCGCGGGTGATCCGCGTTGCAAGGTCATGATTTGCATGGTCAAGACTGACTCCGAGGCGCCCAAACATCTTCAGCAGTCACAAATTTTGGTGCCTATGGATACCCCTGGGGTAAATATGGTGCGGCCCCTTAAAGTGTTCAACATGCTTGATGCGCCCCATGGCCACATGCGGGTAAAACTCGATAATGTGCGGGTACCCAAAGACAACATCATTCTGGGTCCGGGTCGAGGTTTTGAGATCTCCCAAGGCCGGTTAGGCCCCGGCCGTATTCACCATTGCATGCGATCAATCGGTTCGGCTGAAAAGGCTTTGCAATTGCTGTGTGAACGCGCTACTCAGCGCGAGGCGTTTGGTCGCCCGCTCTATAAGTTAGGGGGGAACATCGACATTATCGCCGACGCGAGAATGAACATTGAGCAAGCGCGCCTGCTGACGCTCAAAACAGCATGGATGATGGATCACACCTCCCCCAAAGAGGCAAGAATCTGGATCTCTATGATCAAGACTGTGGTGCCCAATATGGCCTTGAAAGTGATCGATGATGCGATCCAAATCCATGGCGGCATTGGTGTGTCACAGGATACGCCGCTCGCCGAGATGTGGTCGGGCCAACGCACGTTGCGATTGGCAGACGGCCCCGACGCAGTTCATCGAATGGTGGTCGGACGCAATGAAATTAAAGATTACCTGGCAGAGACGAGTGGAGTGGCAGCGACTTTCCGTGACGGATAATGCCCGTGAGATGAGGTCTGCAGTGAGTGGCCTTGGGGCGAGTAAATAGAATCAGCAGTAAAGCATGACAACATAAACTGAGAGAGAAGAGTAGGGGAGAAGACACCGATGGCGCTGACAATGGTCAAACCCGAGGAGATGGAAAATCAAGCCGGCACAAAATTACCGCCGGGAGGTTGGTTTGAGATTGACCAGGAGCGAATCAACACTTTTGCTGATTGCACTGAGGACCACCAGTTCATTCATATCGACGAGGCAGCCGCTGCGCAGACGCCGTTTGGTGGCACCATCGCACACGGATTTTTGACTTTGTCGCTGTTGACCAAGCTCTGCGCGGAAAACGGCGTCTACCCTGAGGGTATTGTTATGGGGGTCAACTACGGCTTGGATAAAGTCCGGTTTTTGCATCCGGTTCGCGCCGGCAAACGCGTTCGCGCACACACCGAGATTCTTTCGGTGGACCGCAAGGATGCTAATCGCTTTTTGGTCAAGCAGGCTGTGACCGTTGAGATTGAAGGTGTCGATACACCGGCGGTTTATGCTGAATGGCTTGGCATGTCCATCATTGGTTAATAGAGCGGGAGTAACGCTATGACGATACGGTACGACGGGAAAGTCGCAATTGTGACCGGAGCGGGTGGTGGCCTCGGTCGGTGCCATGCCATTGAGTTGGCGAAGCGGGGAGCCAAAGTTGTGGTTAACGACCTGGGTGGTTCTGTTTCTGGAGAGGGTGCTAATTCTGAAGCGTCCATGGCGGTGGTCGGTGAGATAGAAGCGTTGGGTGGTGAAGCGATGGCGCACGGCGCGAATGTCGCCGACTTGGCTCAGGTTGAAGACATGGTGGCCCAGACCATGGCGCGCTGGGGCCGCATTGACATCCTTGTCAACAACGCAGGAATTCTGCG
>JAQWUD010000002.1 GCA_029242325.1 Luminiphilus sp. | reverse complement strand
TCATCGAATCAGCGGCCACGTCTCATGGTTTGACGCCGATGTTGATGGTCCGTGACGTCGCTAGACTGATGAATGAGCTGTGCGCTGATTCTGATACGACGCTCATTGAGTTGGCTCAACGGCAAGGCCGTAGCTGCGGCGGCGCCATTACGCCGTTGATAGAGACTGCGGACACGGTGTCGGGTGCCATTCGTCTGATGTTAATGTACAACTGCCTCCATGCCGAGCCGGTCCACTGGACTGGTAGCATTCGAGGTGACCATGTGGCGCTCACTGCCTGGCTAGACAGACCAGCCGACGTGACGTTTAGGCAGGCTGAAAGAATGGTGCTGCTGGGAACGTTGCAAATAGTATCTGCGTTAATGGATTTATTGGGCGAGAGCTTCAAACCGGTGATGATTCGTATTAAGCCTTCGCAAGTGAGCTTGGAGTGGCCAGATCAGTTCTTGGGAGTGCCCATTGACGCTAATGCCGCCGAGACCGAGTTGCTGATCGATCGTGGATGCCTCGGCAAACCCAATCCCAACCGTCGCATCCAGATTGGCAACTCCAGCGTGGTAGAGATGAGAGAGCGGCATCATGAAAATGTCGCCTTGGATCTGCTGAAAAACGATACTTGTAGCTGGATTCGCAGCCATCTTCCCCAAGGTACCTGCGACCTGACTCACCTGGCCTCGCGGCTTAACTGCGACAAGCGCACGTTGCAGCGCCGATTTCAGCAAGGCCTTGCGTGCCGTTTCTCTGATCTGGTGGATGACGTACGAGCAGAGATGTGTTTGCCGCTTCTGGAGAGTGGTGCTCTCCCCATGCAGGTGATTGCTGAGCAGTTGGGGTATGCGACTTCTGGAAATTTCAGTCGCTTTTTTCAACGACGTTTCGGCTGTACACCGACCGAATGGACAAGGCTCTCGATTAAACACTAACCTGCGGCTGCGGTGCGGTCGAGTTTTGCGTCAGTTCAGCGCGGGAGATCACTGCTAGACCGAGGGTCCGCGTCGCCCCACGAGCGCGCCATATCGTCAATTTGTCGTGCATCTTTTCGCTTGTGAATCCCCAGCGCCGGCATTAAACTCGCGTCCCTGTTTGTGTTGGAGGAAGTGCCCGATTGTTCTCAGTAGCCCGGATGACAGCCTCCACTATTAAAACCTCGATAGGAGAGAGGCAGTATCAAGAGCGAAACCAACAGTAAAAAAGCGCTGACCAACGATCAGATTACGGCAGAAAAAGTCCGGCTGATCGATGCAGAGGGAACCCAGTTGGGTATTGTATCCAACGGCGAAGCACAAGCTGCTGCGGAAGCCGCAGGAATGGACCTGGTCATGATGGCGGAGAATGATCCGCCTGTTTGCAAGATCATGGACTACGGCAAGCATGTGTTTGAGTCCAAGAAGCAAAAGTCAGCGCAGCGCAAGCGCGCCAAGCGCACGCAGATTAAGGAAATGAAGTTTCGTCCAGGGACGGAGGAAGGGGACTACCAGGTGAAGTTACGTAACCTGGTGCGGTTCCTAGAGAACGGCGATAAAGCCAAAGTCACGCTACGATATCGTGGTCGTGAAATGGCCCATCAGGAGATCGGAATGGAGTTACTCAAGAGAGTAGAAGCCGATCTGCTCGAGCTGGGCAATGTCGAGCAGTTTCCTAAAATGGAAGGCCGACAACTGACGATGGTGATCGCCCCCAAGAAGCGGAATTAGTGGCCCGTGAATGCCCTGATATCCGATTAAGTCACGCACCGACGCGCAACAGGCGTGCTCGGTCCTCAACAAGGAGCAAGAGTGATGCCTAAAGCAAAAATTCACAGCGGGGCCGCAAAGCGGTTCAAAAAAACTGCAGGTGGTTATAAGCGCAAGAGTGCGTATAAAAGCCACATCCTCACCAAGATGACGACCAAGCGCAAGCGTCAGCTGCGAGGCACCTCGATGATTCATAAATCAGACGAGGTGTTAATTAATCGCATGCTGCGCGCCAAGTAACGCTTAAGACTGATTGGGAGATCTGACATATGCCTCGCGTAAAACGTGGAGTCACGGCGCATCGCCGTCACAAGAAAATTCTGAAACAAGCCAAAGGTTATTACGGAGCCCGATCACGGGTGTTCCGCGTGGCCAAACAGGCGGTCACAAAAGCGGGCCAGTACGCCTACCGAGACCGCAGGCAGCGCAAGCGCCAATTTAGAGCGCTGTGGATCACCCGCATCAATGCGCAGTCGCGTGCCAATGGTATGACGTATAGCCGCCTGGTTAATGGCCTGAAGCGTGCTGATATTGCACTGGACCGCCGAGTACTCGCCGACCTGGCGGTTTATGACAAAGAAGCCTTTGCTGCGGTTGTAGAGCGAGCTCGAACCGCGCTGGCGGCCTGACAATTCAGATTGAGAGAGTTTTTGTCTGACTGAGTCGGGAGGGGAGGCAGGTGTCTCCCCTTTTTCTTGACACCTTGGAGGGCGACTTCGCAACATCAAGCCAATGCAAGCACTGGATGATCTGAAAGTCGAAGCGATTGCTGTCATAGAGGCTGCTGCTGACTCTGCCGCGCTGGAAAAACTGCGTGTTGAGTGGCTGGGCAAGAAAGGGCGTGTGACCGATCTCCTTAAGTCGCTGGGTCAACTTGAGGCCTCAGAGCGGCCCAAGATGGGTGCTGAAATCAATGCGGTGAAGCAACTGCTCAATGAGCTCATTGGCGAGCGCAAGGCTGACCTGCAGAACAAATCAATTACCGAGCAGTTAGCCCGGGAAAGCTTGGATGTCACGCTCCCCGGCAGACATCAAGGCGTCGGTTCTTTGCACCCTATTACGCGCACTATGGAGCGCATGGCGGATTTCTTTGCCGGCCTAGGTTTTCGGGTTGTCGAAGGCCCCGAAATCGAGGACGACTACCACAACTTTGAAGCTCTCAATATTCCGGCTCATCATCCCGCGCGGGCGATGCACGATACGTTCTATATTGACGACACTCATGTTTTAAGAACTCATACATCGGGTGTTCAAATCCGTACCATGGAAGCGCAGGAGCCGCCGCTTCGCGTGATTTGCCCGGGTAGGGTATACCGGTGCGATTCCGACCTTACGCATTCCCCTATGTTTCATCAGGTAGAAGGTTTGCTGATTGATGAGCAGGTCAGCTTCGGTCAGCTTAAAGGCATCATTCAGGATTTCCTGCACGCATTCTTCGAGCAGGATGTTTTGGCCGTACGATTTCGCCCTTCTTACTTCCCATTTACTGAACCCTCCGCCGAGGTCGATATCCAGTGTGTCAAATGCGCGGGTCAGGGATGCAGAATCTGCAGCGGCACCGGTTGGCTGGAGGTCATGGGGTGCGGCATGGTGCATCCCCGAGTGTTGGAAATGAGCGCAGTGGATACAACGCGTTTCCAAGGCTTTGCTTTCGGTATGGGTGTGGAACGGCTCGCCATGCTGCGTTACGGCATTGGTGATTTGCGGCTTAACTTTGAGAATGACCTGCGCTTCCTGGCGCAGTTTCGCTGAGGCTTTGACGTGATTTTGTCCGAGAAATGGCTGCGGGAGTGGGTGAGTCCCGATATGGACTCTCAGGCGCTCGCCCACAGCATGACGATGGCGGGCCTTGAGGTCGATGCTGTCATCCCCGTGGTCGATGGCCTGAGTGGTGTGATCGTGGCCGAGATAATGAGTGCCGAACCCCATCCCGATGCCGACAAACTTAGAGTCTGCACTGTTAATACCGGCGGTGAATTGGTCCAGATCGTTTGCGGTGCACCCAACGCGCAGGCGGGCTTGAAAACGCCGTTAGCGCAGCCGGGAGCCAAGTTGCCCGGGGGGGTCAAGATCAAGAAGACTAAGCTCCGAGGGGTAGTGTCTCAGGGGATGCTCTGCTCTGCCGCGGAACTGACCTTGTCCGATGATCACGATGGATTGCTGGCTCTGCCTGAGGACGCGCCGGTAGGTGAGGCAATCGAAGAGTATCTTGACCTGAATGATCAGCTTATTGAAATTGGTCTGACACCCAACCGAGCCGATTGTTTAGGTGTGCTGGGGGTCGCGCGAGATCTTGCAGTAACGACTGAATCAGCGCTGACAGAGCCGCCTATCAAGACGGTGAGTCCGAGTATTGAAGATGTTTTCCCTGTAGAGGTGCTCAGTGCCGCGAAGTGCCCTCGCTATCTGGGACGCGTGATACGAAACGTAGACATATCCAAAACCCTGCCACTATTTATGGTGGAGCGGTTGCGGCGAGCAGGTATTCGCTCAATCGATGCAGTGGTGGATATCACTAATTACGTCATGTTGGAGTTGGGGCAGCCTCTGCACGCTTTCGATCTGGACAGTCTGCAAGGGGGCATTCGCGTTCGTGAGGCTGAGCCCGATGAATGCATCACCCTGCTAGATGGTGAGGAGCGCACGTTGAGCGACGGTACGCTTGTCATCGCTGACCATAAAAAAGCGCTCGCGATGGCAGGCATTATGGGCGGCGAGGGCAGTGGGATCGGAGCAAACACGCAGCATCTTTTTCTCGAGGCCGCTTTCTTTGCGCCAGAGTTGATCGCCGGGCGTGCGCGGCAATATGGTTTGCATACCGATGCCTCGCATCGCTACGAGCGAGGTGTTGATCCAGAGCTTGCATATCGGGCGATGGAACGAGCGACGGCGCTATTGCTCGAATGGGTGGGTGGTGATGCGGGTCCTGTGGTCGACGTATCAGCGAGCGCCCATTTGCCCGTTCGCGAACCCGTAACACTGCATGCCTACACAATCAGAAACATGCTGGGTATCGACGTTGCTGCTGACGAAATCGATCGGATTTTCACCGGCCTGGGTTTCTCGTTGGAGTGTGACGCTGGCGGTGAGGTGTGGCGCTGCACGGCGCCCAGCTGGCGCTTTGATATGGGCTGCGAGGCTGATCTGATCGAGGAGGTCGCACGCGTTCTGGGCTATGACAACATTCCGGCTGCACCGCTGCAAGGGGCGGCGCAGGCCAGTAAGTTACCCGAATCCCATATGCCATTGCTGTCACTCAAGCGTCTTTTGGCTTCCAGGGGGTTTAACGAGGCCATTACTTTCAGTTTTGTCAGCCCAGCGTTGCAGCAGCTGATTGATCCCAACGTTACGCCTATCCCGCTCAGGAATCCGATCTCTAGTGATCTTGCCGTGATGCGGACTTCCTTGATACCCGGATTGTTGGGTGCTGCCGCGAACAACACAAAACGCCAGCAGAGCCGGGTCCGACTGTTTGAGACGGGTCTGCGCTTCCTGCCTGGTGAGAACCTTGAACAAAGGACCACGCTGGCCATGCTGATGTGCGGATCTCGCCTTCCCGAGGGTTGGCAGGAAAAATCTGCGGCTGTTGATTTTTATGACATCAAGGGGGAGGTAGAAGCGTTGCTTTCGGGTGCGGCTCAGGCGCCAGGTTTCCGCCCAATAATCAGACCGGGTCTGCATGATGGACAAACAGCCGAGATACTGTTGGGAGACACGATCTTGGGCGTGGTTGGGCGATTGCACCCCACTGCGGTACAGCAGCTTGATCTGCCATCGCACACTTACGTAGCAGAGCTTGATCTCGAGAGCATCGCCAAGCGCCAGATGCCGGCGTATCGGGAGATATCTCGCTTTCCTGAGGTTCGCCGAGACATCGCAGTCATAGTAGGTAGGGCTACCCCTGCCACAGAGGTACTCAATTGTGCGGCCGAGGCAGCGGGGCACTTACTTTCGGATGCGCTGATATTCGATGTCTATGAGGGTGAGGGCGTGGCGGCAAATGAGAAAAGTCTGGCTATTGGTTTGACTTTCCAAGATCAAAGTCGCACTCTAACTGACGAGGAGATTAATGCGTCTCTTCAGCAAGTTATTGAATCTTTGGGCGAAAAACTGGATGCCAAACTTCGACATTGATCAAAGACATGACCGCACTGACCAAATCTGAAATGGCTGATCGACTTCACGAGCGTTTGGGCTTGAACAAACGCGAGGCGAAGGAGCTGGTAGAGCAGTTTTTCGAGGAAATCCGCATCTGTCTCGAGAACAACGAGCAGGTCAAACTTTCCGGTTTTGGTAATTTCGACTTGCGGGACAAGCGGCAGCGGCCGGGCCGCAACCCAAAGACAGGTGAAGAGATTCCTATCTCTGCGCGCCGCGTAGTAACCTTCAAAGCCGGTCAGAAACTCAAGGTGCGGGTCGATGTAAATACGGGAGATGAAGGCCTTATTGATGTTTGATCCTTTACATAATGATGAGTTGCCCGCGATTCCAGGCAAGCGCTATTTCACTATTGGCGAAGTTAGTGAGCTTTGCGCCGTAAAACCTCATGTCTTGCGGTACTGGGAACAAGAGTTCCCACAGCTCAGTCCGGTAAAGCGCCGCGGCAACCGGCGATATTACCAACGTGAAGACGTTGAGTTGGTGCGGACGATTCGCAGCTTGCTTTACTCGCAGGGGTACACCATTGGCGGTGCCCGCCAGCGATTGAGCAATGAACGCAGAGAGCCGACCCCGGTTGAGGTGCAGGCGGCGATTCGTGAGAGCCTGAGTGATCTTGAAAAGGCCCGCTCATTACTTTCTTCAGTTTAAACACCCACCGAATTTGGGTATGATCCGCGTCCGTTCGGGGCGTAGCGCAGTCTGGTAGCGCACCACACTGGGGGTGTGGTGGTCGCAGGTTCAAATCCTGCCGTCCCGACCAACTTTT
>JAQWUD010000049.1 GCA_029242325.1 Luminiphilus sp. | reverse complement strand
TGATGATGTCACGGTCTTCGTTCACCATGGTTTATCCGGCTCGATTTGTGCCATGTAGGGAATTCCAAGCTTCGCAAAACCCTCCGGAGTTCCATAGGTAACGTCAAGGGCGTCAGCGCGCAATACGAACATCACATAGCTTGCGGGAGGGCCGGTCCATCCAGAAAGAGAGTCAGTAGCCATGCTGGCGATGAATGTTTGCATTGAGGAGTTTTCATCAGTCAGCGCAATCACATTATCCGCCGCCGCTCGATAGAAGCCAGATTGAACTGAGGTATCCACACCGAGGTACTTGGCAATTAACAGGGATTTTTCGCCAGCTTCAAGCTGCAAGTCTATGTACGCTGCGATACCCGCCTCTGCAGCCCCGGGCACTAAGGCATCCCCCAGCATCGATAATGCCCTGCATTGTTCGGGAGAGAGAACCTGTGGCTCAAAACCTTGTGTCTCAGCCTGCCCGGGGGTGAGCCATAGCCACTGTCCAGCGACCACAAACAAACCCGCTGCACTGCCGCGGGCTAACAAACTGCGACGTCCGAGCGATACAGGCATCAGGAATCCTTTTGCGAGCGGAAAGAGCCGCGCCTCGGATCTTTAAATCCCGCTTTTTTGCTTGTGCCGAGGGCTGGGGCACGGAGCGGCGACGATTTACTCATTTGAATACGCTACTGCCATGTTTTCACCTTGGATGGGACTGTAGGTTGCTGCCACCCGAGCCACGTCATCATAAATCCCCGTTAACACCGAGAGCAACTGTGTGGCTTTCTGTAGCTTCTCATCAATTTCGTTGACCAGCTCGGTTCTGCCAGTGAGCAATTGGCTCCTGATTTTGGCATAGAGATCCACGGTATTACGGCCCTGAGACGTAATCGAATAATGTGCGGTTTTGCTCCGATCACTGCCCGACTTGGTTATGAGTTTGCGTTTCTCAAGTTTCCGCAGCGCGTACTGTAAGTTCTGTATGTCGTCGCGGTTCAATTGTCGGGCGATGGAGTGACTGGTTTGTGCGTGATGTTGCATGGCGACAACGTGAAGCAAGACCAACTCCTGAAACGACAAATCCTCTGAGCCGGCTGTAATCGACAGTTGCAGACAGCTCCGCTCAAACGCAGAGAAAAAACGCATCACCGCCCATTCGAACTCGGTGGTGTTGATTTCATGGGAGTCTTTGCCTAGCGGCCAGTGCGCATGTGCCCAGTCAGCTTCAGCCTCCTTAGGGGCGGCTTGCTCAGTCTTTAGGTTTCGCTTGTGCGACATGCCTTACTCCCTCGATGTCGAAAATAAACTAAAAATCCATTGAACTTCAATATTAATTTGCTAAGTTAACGTGACGAAAGACAATATAGGGCAGGCACGGTGAAAATTAAAATGATACTGCCGGTACCGATCCCCCCCGAGGCATTGCGGGCGTTCGAGGCGCAAGTGCCGGAATCATTGCGGAGGCCAGACCTACAGATTGACTTCTGCGCAGCCAAAAATGGCGGCAAAATTCTGGACTCGTATTATGAGATGACCCTCGCTGATGCGTTTGTTTTGGAAGCAGGAATAACCGCTGAAGCGGAAGGTTATGATGCAGTTTGTATCAACAGCATGAGCGACTCGGGCCTCTCCGCACTGCGCTCGCGTTTGACCATCCCAGTGGTCGGTCCCGGTCAGGCGTGCTTCCTAACCGCCGCGATGCTGGGTCACAAATTCTCTGTGCTGACAATGTGGGATCGGTGGAAGCCACTGTACCGGAAAGTCGCACTGGAGTTGGAGATGCACACCCGACTAGCGTCTATAGAATCTATAGAGACGCGCCCCGACGCCGAGGAGCTGTTGGCGGGGAAAGAGGAGGTGGTGTTCGCGAAACTTGAGGCTGCTGCGCGGAGAGCGATCGATCATCATGGTGCCGATGTCATTGTTCTCGGTTCAACCACCATGCATCAGTCTGCGGAGTTTCTGAGCAGCGTTGTCGAGGTTCCGGTGCTTAACCCGGGCCTTATTGCTCTAAAGCAGTGCGAGATGTTGGTTCAGCTCGGATTAACTCATAGCAAGGTCGCCTATCAATCACCTGAATCGCTGAGTGATCAGGCGCTCTCAGCTGTGCCCGCAGTGTTTTGATGGAGCGAATTGGAGAGAACAGTGAGTGATCCCGAGATAGGTACGTTTGTTGAGACATGTGGTTACCGCACCAATGTGCACGACCAGGGGCAGGGCAAACCGGTTGTATTGCTCCATGGTTCTGGCGCTGGCGTGTCGGCGTGGGCAAATTGGAGAAATCTGATTCCAAAATTGTCGGATCGTTACCGAGTGTTGGCGCCAGATCTGGCCGGATTTGGCTACACAGAGATCCCTGATACCTTTGAGTTTGAGTTCATGGCGACTTGGATAGAGCAGATAGAAGCGCTGCTTGACGCCTTGGACGTCAAAAGTGCGCATTGGGTTGGCAATTCCTTTGGCGGCGCGCTGACTTTGTGGATGGCCGCGCACCGACCTGACTTGTGCGATCGGCTGGTCTTGATGGGGCCGGGGGGATGGCCGACCAAGGTGAACGAAAACCTGAAGGCGCTTTGGAGCTACAAGCCTTCGGTCGAGAACATGAGGCAGCTCATGGACATCATGGCATTTGACAGGGCATTGGTGACGGACGAGCTGGCCGAGTTACGCTACCGCGCAACGATTCGAGCGGGCGCCCAAGAACGATTTGAGAGGATTTTTCCGCCACCACACCAGCGCTGGCTCGACGCGCAGTCTTTGTCGATAGAGGCTTTGCAGTCAATTGCCAACGAAGTGTTGATCATCCATGGGCGTGATGATCGGGTGGTCGACCCGCAATCCTCCTGGCATTTGCATCAGCATCTCTTGCACTCTCAATTGCACTACATCGGTCGCTGTGGTCACTGGACTCAGATCGAACACCCCGCTCGCTTTCAGTTGTTGGTCCAAAACTTCTTGGATGAGGAGAGCTAAGCATTCAGCACGTTACGGAATTTGTCGAAATAAAGGGAAAGAGTTGATGGCTAACACCTACACGATGAGTAATGGTGATCTTGAGCGGCTGAGCAGAGAGGGCAATGGCCCACTGCCGGGCGAGGTTGCGGTAGAGGTGCTTGCCTCTTCGATTAATTATCGTGACCTTGCTATACGGGCAGGCTTTTATCCGTCGACGAGTGGAGTGGTGCCGCTCTCTGACGGGGCGGGGCGTGTGATGTCTGTTGGCGACGGAGTTACCGAACTAAAGCCCGGTGATTTAGTGGCGTCGTGTTTTTACCCTTTTTGGGAAGCAGGTTCCGCTACTGCAGCGAATCATGCGGTAAGTCTGGGCTGTGAGGCAGATGGTCTTCTGCGTTCACACGCGACATTACCAGCGCGTGCCTTTATACCTGCGCCCAATCACTTGTCGGCCAGTGAGGCGGCGACGCTTCCTTGTGCCGCACTGACTGCTTGGGCAGCGCTGTTGACCCGGGGTAAATTAGTCCCGGGTGAGCACGTGTTGGTTCAAGGCACAGGCGGCGTGGCAGTTTTTGCGGTGCAATTCGCAAAGGCCATGGGCGCTACTGTCACGGTGATCTCCAGCAGCGAAGAAAAGTTACAGAAGATCCGCGATCTCGGTGCAGACCATACGGTCAATTATCAGGAACACGCCAACTGGAGCGAAAAAGTTAACGAGACTTTGGGCGGAGAAAGTATTGATCTGGCGATAGAGCTGGGGGGCGCGACAACCTTAGCTCACTCTCTGAACTGTCTGCGTGTTGGCGGGCGCATCAGCGTGATTGGCGTGTTGTCCGGTAACGAGGCCAATCTCATGATATCCGACGTTCTGCGCAAATGGGTTTCGCTGAATGGAATCACCGTAAGCCACCGCGGTGATTTCGAGGCTATGAATCGCTTTATGGAGTCACACCGAATTAAACCGGTTATCGACCACGAGGTCGGCTTTGCTGAGGCAGAGCTTGCCTATGAGCAGTTGGGTGTGGGGCGTCACTTTGGAAAGATAGTGATTTCACACCAATAGGAAGCCACGATGACACAAAGCATACACGTTGATCTGCTCGGCACAGAAACGCGCTTTATCGATACTGGTAAGTATCGAACGAGAGTGATCGAGGTGCCGAATGACAAGCCTCCTCTCATTATGCTTCATGGTGGAGGAGGGCATGCTGAGACCTATTCTAGGAATTTGAATCGGCTGTCGGCAGTAAGTCGGCCAATTGCTCTCGACTTTATTTGGCATGGTATGTCATCGAGACCGAAATTCAGCGATGGGACTGCGACTCAAGAAATCCATTGGTTACGTCAGTTCACGTTGCAGGTGCTAGACCTGATGGACTACCTGAGCCTCCCTTCAGCAACCATTGAGGGAGAGTCATTGGGAGGGTGGATAGCGCTTGATTTAGCGATTAACTTTCCGGAGCGTGTTGACGCTATTGTCCTCAATACGGCGTGGGGTATTGCTCTGGATCCGGAGTTCGTGCAGGCGGGTGAGGCCGATCTGGACGCGCTTCGTGAGACCTCTGTCGCAGCGTTGACAAACCCCATGTTTGAGACCCTGCGCACCAGATTAGAGTGGCTGATGCCTCTGGGTGGCGTTACCGATGAATTGGTTTTGCTGCGGCAGGCGCTTTGGTCCGTCCCGGAGACAAGGGAGGCTCTGTTGGAGTACTACGACCGGCTCTTTTCTGCTGACATCAGCGACTACTATTTTGAGGAGCCAGAGATTCGGACTATCCGATGCCCTACGCTCGTTTTGTGGACTGATAAGAACCCCATCCACGGGGTGGATGCGGCAGAGCGATTGCATGACCTTATCGATGCTAGCTCACTGCACATTATGAAAGGTTGCGCTCATTGGCCGCAGTGGGAGCGACCAGCGGAGCATGACGAGGTCGTTGCCAGATTTTTAGTAGGCGAGCTTGACCAGTAATAACGGGTGATTTGAAAAAAATTAGGAGAAGGACATGTCCGATAAGCAGCCTGTTCGTCGCAGGAGCCAGGCCAAGAGAGCGAACAGTGAGGCCGTGCAGAATGAGTATCAACCCTACGTGGACGCGGAGTGGGGGTTTGTTAACCATTGGTATCCGGCGCTATTCTCCAACGAGTTGGGTGAGGGGGATGTTGAAGGTATTCAAATTGCGGGCATCCAAATTGTTTTGAGGCGTGCGAATGGAAAAGTGTACGCCTTGAAAGACCAGTGCATTCATCGCGGTGTCAGGCTGTCAGCAAAACCAATGTGTTTTAACAAAGAGACGATTTCCTGCTGGTATCACGGCTTCACGTTTAACCTAGAGTCCGGGAATCTCGATACGATTGTGGGTAACCCTGATGACCCGCTCATAGGCAATACCAATCTCACAACATACCCGGTAGAAGAGGTGGCGGGTCTGATATTTGTGTTCGTGCGGTCTGACGACTATCCAGACGAGGACGTGCCTCCTTTAAGCGAAGATCTCCCGCTGCGTTTCCCTGAGAATAGCGATCGTTTTCCCCACCCGCTGTGGCCTGCATCGCCATCCCTGCTCGATGAAAGCGTCGTTGCTCTGGGCATTCATCGCACTGGCGAGGCGAATTGGAGGATTGCGTGTGAAAACGGTTTTGATAACGCACACATTCTTGTGCACAAAGACAATACGATTGTGCAAGCCAATAACTGGGTTTTGCCATTGGGTATCCGCCCTGCCAGCGAGGATTGCATCACAGTATTTGACGATGCTGGGGGCCCAAAGGGGATGATGCAGTGGCTGTTCACTGATCGCTGGGAACCGATACTTGAAAACAAGACGCTCGACGTAAAAGTAGAGGGACTGAATAGTCGTCTATACCGAACCTCGGTCATTATGCCTGGCGTGCTGTTGGTCGAGAACTGGCCGGAGGAGGGTATTGCGCAATACGAGTGGTATGTCCCTATTACTGACGACACTTACGAATATTGGGAGGTTTTAGTCAAGCACTGCCCAACCTCTGAGAGCGAGGAGCAGTTCACCTACCGATTTGACACTGTCTTTCAACCTTTGGCGCTCAGAGGATTCAATGATTGTGATCTGCATGCCAGGGAGGCGATGCAAGATTTTTACGCGGACGGCACGGGATGGCAAAAAGAGCAGCTGGTGGAGACAGACATATCGGCCATTATGTGGAGGAAACTCGCGTCGCGTCATAACCGAGGGATTGCACCGCCACCACCAGGAGCTCAAGGTCGTGACAAGGCCTCTAGCATTCGCCTTAGAAATGTCTCCGAGGGCAAGTCGCCCGGTTATTACGTTGAGAAGATCGACGACCTTAATAACTTCAACCGAACTTCGGTGAGGCAGAAGGGCCGTTAAGTGCCAGTCGTTTCGTGCCATTTCACTGATGGCGCGTCCTTTGAAGTGGACGCCGATAGTGGCGAATCGTTTTTGGAGGTAGCGCTTCGCCATGGCGTGCCAATCCGAAACCAGTGTCGAAGCGGCACCTGTCTCAGTTGTTTGGGTCGGTATGCGGCGGGATCTGGTCCACTGTCCCCAAGGCCAGGGCGCCCCTCGAGCTTATTGCCGGTAGACAAAGAGCAGGGGAAGGCCCTCTGCTGCGTGTCCGAAGTGACGTCGGAGGGCGATATTTATTTCGACTATCCGAGTGATGAAGCGGGTCCCTCAGAGGCCAAGTGTTTTATCGATTCGATTGAATGGATCGCCAGTGATGCTGTGAAGTTAACGGTTGAGTTAGCTGACGGCGATTGGCTTGATTTTCGGTCGGGACAATATGTCGAAATCGCGGTGCCTGATTCCTCTCGATGCCGCAGTTATTCGATGTGCACCGCCCCGAACGATCTGCCGCAGTTGGCTTTTATGGTGAGGATTCTTGCCGGTGGGCTGATGTCTGAATATCTCACTACGATTGCCAAGCCAGATGATGTCTTGACCCTGCGTGGTCCTTTTGGCGGCTTTGCCTGGAGTGGCTCTCGTTCGGCCCCTCAGCTGTTCATCGCCGGCGGAACGGGGCTTTCACCTATCTGTAGCATTCTTCATGAGATCAGAAACGTTGCTGGCGCGAAGCCTCCCATGACATTGAGCTTGGGCTGTGCTACTCCCGAGGCTTTATTGGCGCCGGATTATCTTAGGTTGCTCGAGTCTTGGATGCCGACGCTTTCCTTAAGGCTCAGTGCAGAGTTTGGTGACGTTGAGGGAGCGGTGATGCGCGGCAATGCGCTGACGGCAATCGATTTTAGCGCTGTCACACCACAAACCGAGGCGTACGTATGCGGCCCCGAGGGGTTGATTAACGCAGCCACAAAAAAGTTGGTGGAAGTCGGTGTGCCTGCGACCAATATTTATTATGAGCGCTTCGTTGCCTCAGGCGCCACATAAAGGTCATTAGAGGAGACAGCAAAAATGACAATTTCAGGGCTGGGCTATTTCGCACTCGATACTGCTGAAAGTCAGAAGTGGCACGAATTGTTGAGTGATGTGCTGGGGATGGCCGCTGAGGCGGCTGATGGCGTGACCTTTTATCGGCTGGACGAATGGCATCACAGGATTGCCGTGTACGATGCGGAGGTTGAGTCTGTAAGGGCGGTGGGCTGGCAGTTAGAAGATGAGTCTTCGCTCGATGAGATGGCGGAATCGATTCGGCGCTATGGTGTTCATGTCGAGCCACTGTCTGACGCGTTATGTGCTGAGCGCAAGGTTACGGCAGGGCATCACTTCATAGATCCTGTGAGCGAAATGCCCACGGAAATTTTTTACGGGCCTGTCTATGAGCAGTTGCCGTTCACGCCCAGTAGGGGGATATCGGGCTATTGGACGGGGGAGGATGGGTTAGGCCATGTGGTCTATTTTGTGGCCGACTACCAGCGGGCGAAAGATTTTTACACGAACACCATGGGATTCCGGACCAGTGATCGTATCGTTTGGGATGACGGCGAGAAGGACGCGACCTTTTTTCACTGCAACCCACGACACCATTCATTAGCCGTGATGCCGCCTTTCGGGGATATCCCCCCGGGCACCTTTAATCATCTGATGTTGCAAGGTCGTTCCATAAACGATGTGGGTATCGCCTATGATCGAGTGAGAGATAGGGGAATACCCGTGATGATGGATTTAGGAAAACACACTAACGATCTCACAGAGTCTTTTTACTTGGTTACGCCTTCTGGTTTTGGATTGGAGTTTGGCTGCAATAGCACTCGAGTGGGGGAAAACTGGCAGGTCAAAACGTACGATGCGCCAATGATCTGGGGGCATAGAAGCCCATGAGAAAAGGGCTCACAGGGTGATGCATCGACCATCGGGTAGGGTCAGCGATGATCGGTTTTCCGCTTGGGTCTGTGGTGACCGAAGTGTTCTGGGCCAGCCCGCTGAAGGGTTGATCGACTTGGCCGTTGGCGTCAAAGATGTGATTGCAACCAGTGAGTTTCCGACCCGACTGGGAGGGGTTTTTCCATCCGCTGTTGTCGATACGTTACTCCAGGTGAGTGAAGCGGCCTGTGTTACCCGGCTTAAAAGTGCAGGTGCCGTTGTGGGGGGGAAGACCGTGACGGCTGAACTGGCAACCTATGAGCCCGGAGCCACTGTCAATCCCTTGTCGGTTGACCGCACCCCGGGTGGGTCAAGCAGTGGTTCCGCCGCAGCGGTTGCAGCGGGCGACGTGAGGCTTGCTATCGCGACACAGACTGCGGGCTCAACGATCCGCCCTGCGAGTTTTTGTGGGACATTCGGGTATAAACCGTCGTTTGGTCGATATAACTTGGCTGGCGTCCTTCAGACCTCGCCCACACTCGACACGCTGGGGCTGATTGCAGATGGGTTGCCGTTGATCGCAGCCGCTGATGCCGCTCTACAGGATTTCGACAATAACTTTCTGGACGCTAAGCAGCCGAAAAAGCTGGTGCTCTACAGAACGGGGCACTGGGATCAATTGCCGGAGTCGCATCAACGAGGTATTGAGGCGTTGGCAGAGCGTTTGGCCGCGGCATTTGTGGAGTATCAGGAACAGGATTCGGTGCCAGCACTCGAGGCGCTGGTCGATGATCAACGGGTCGTCCACGCGGGAGAGCTGGCAGCAGTATTGGGCTGGTTGCTGGATGAGCCTGAGGTCGAGGTTAGTCCAGCGTTCCATCGCTTTGTCGCCGAAGGCAAAGCTTACCTCGGTGATGCTTTAGATAGCGCGCGCGCGAATATTGTTCACGCTCGCGAAAGAACGCAGGACTACATTAAACCTGGAGAGGTGTGGTTGACGCCATCGGTGGTGTCTGTCGCGCCGCTCCTCGGAGAGGGCACCGGTGACCCTTTGTTCTGTCGGCAGTGGACCGCTTTAGGGGTGCCATGCCTGTCAATGCCGTTGCTGCGGGAGGAGGGCACGGGTCTACCGTATGGTCCGCAATTCATTATGTCTGCCACTGCCGATCGGGACTTACTTGCAGTGGGGACTTATATTTTAAGCGCGTTAAAGAGGTGAGATAGCGATGACAAATCAAACGTCTCTGTCGGTTGAGCAGCAACAGTATTTTGATGCAGCCAGGTTGTTGCTGGATAAAGATAAGCTCAAGAGCTTGTTGTTTCGCTTGACTGACATACACAGTCCGACTGGATCAACACAGGCGGCTTGTGAAATGCTTGTTGAACATATGCGCGACACGCTCGGCGTTGGTGCAAAAGTCATGCCCATGGCAGGTGATTCTGCTGCGGGTTATGCTCGTTTGAAAGGTGCGGGGGGTGGTGCAAATCTGCTGCTCTATGCCCCTATTGATACGCATCTGGAGGGTGATGAATCAGACCTCCCTTGGGTCGGGCAGAAGGTCACCGCAGACCTGCTACCCGAGGCAAAGATGATTGATGATTGGGTCTTTGGCCTGGGGTCGTCCAACCCCAAGGCTATGGTGGCGACGCTTGCTGAAGTTTTCCGCTGCGTAAGCGAGGCGAATATCCCCTTGCTCGGAGACCTTTCTCTGGGTTTCGCAGACGGCGGCATGCCGGTCACCATCCCCCAGCGCGGCAATGCTGGAATGTCGAATGGCATTTTGCATCTGCTCAACCGTGGTGGTTCCCCGGACTTTTGCATCATCATGAAGCCTTGGAATTGGGTCTATCACGAAGAGCCGGGTATGGCCTGGTTTAAAGTGACTGTTTGGGGCTCGCTGGGTTACGCTGGCGTACCCCGCGGGACGCCCGGTTTTAGGAGCTCTATTGTACCCGCCGCGCGAGTCATTTTGGCGCTCGAGGATTGGCTTCCGCTCTACACTGAACAGAACACATCAGGTGTTGTACGACCAGATGGATGGATTTCCGCCTTGCGCTCAGGGTGGCCCGAGCGCCCGGCCTTTCCCTCAGCCGCGACAGAAATATTTTTTGATGTGCGAGTAAACCCACGCACCTCGCCGGCTGAGGTCGCTTCTCAAGTCGATACATTCCTGAGGGGATTGATGACTGCTGATCCTGACCTAGAGATGGAATGGGAGATGTATGGGTCTACGCCGGGCGGATCGACGCCCGAGGACAATTGGATAGTGCAATCTGCCCGTCGGGCCTGGGAGCAGATTGAGGGGCGGGCGTACCCAGAGAGCCCCGATCTGCTAGGGGGGCAAACTGACGGCTCGCTGTTGCGTGCGCTGGGCGTTCCTACTGTAAGAATGGGCTGGCCATGGCCAGCTGAGGGTGCGCCCGAAGACGTCGCTGAGGGCTTGGGTGGTATGGGTGCGACCTATGTCCCTGATTTGCTTCCCTGTGCCGAAAAAATATTGTTGGCGGTGATCGATACCTGTACCCGGCCGCGCACAGAGGTGTTGCCTTAAATTATTTTAAGCTTAAACTATAATGTCCGGACGTTTACTGGATGCCATTTCCCGCTTAACAAGAGGTCTGACTATGTACACGAACCGAAGGTCGAATAGAGTCTCAACATCGTTGCCTGTATTAAAGAGCAAGAATACTGGCCTATCTTTTTCTGTTGCCGCAGCTTGCGCTACTTTGAGCTGCTCTGTGACCGCTCAGACTCTTCTAGAGGAGGTTGTCGTCACGGCGCAAAAGCGTGATCAGGGCCTGCAAGACGTGGGTATCGCCGTGAGTGCTTTCACCGGAGATCAACTCCGAGCGTTTGACGCGACAGACAGTTTTGATATAGCCGCATACACTCCGGGTGTCCACATCTCCGGCAACCTAGCTGGACAGAATACGCAGTTTACAATTCGCGGCGTCACGCAGAATGACTTTAACGACATTATCGAGTCGCCTAATGCGGTGTATCTGGATGAGGGTTATGTGGCTATTGCGCAGGCTCAGACGTTTGCCTTGCTCGATCTGGAGCGCGTCGAAATTCTAAAGGGTCCTCAGGGCACGTTGTTCGGACGCAACGCTACGGGTGGCGTGGTGTCTTTCTTTTCGAAAAAACCCAATTTTGAAGAGTTTGAGGGATTCATTCAGGCAGACTTCGGTCAGTTTGATGTCCCCAATAACGCCAACAGGATGGCTATAGAAGGAGCGGTTGGCGGACCCATCTCTGACACCGTGGCGATCCGCGCTGCGTTGCGCTACTCAGAACAGGACCCGTATTTGGAAAATTTGTATCCGCAGGGACAGCCCCAGTTCGACGTATTTGGTTTCGCTCCAATCGGCAATCCAGGTGAAGGATCAGGTGCGGACTTGGGAGACGACGATACGGTCGTAGGGCGAGTGACCCTCGCATTCCGGCCTAGTGACCGTCTCGAAATTACGCTGTCAGCGAACTACGCTGACTCTGAGTTAAGTACCGGGCCGTATCAGTCCAAATCCACTATTGCCATGGTGGAAGAAGTGAATGGGCGTTCAGAGGTTTACAACGTCATCGACACGCCAGCGGGTGAATCGAGGCTCTCCGTGCTCACAGATAACGGTTCAGATACGGGTCTTGATGGAGGCGGAGACGGCCTTGTCGACTCGCCGTTTGGTCCCGGCAATTGTGCCGCGATAGGGCTGTGTGCGCGTATGGCGCCAGGGGCCGACTTTTTTGGCTACTTAGACCCGGACGGGGATGATTTTACCTTCTCTAGTGATTTTGCATTTGATGATCAAGGATCGACAGAAACCTCGGGATTCAACGCTCGAGTCGAGTACGAGCTCAACAGTGGAATATCCTTCGTCTCTGTTACCGATAGCAAGTCCTACGAGAAAAAACTTTTTATCGACGTGGACGCGGCACCGGTTAACCAGTTGGCGAACTATGGATCTGTTGATGCAACTAGCTTCACCCAAGAGTTTAGGTTCTCTGGCGGTACGGATCGCTCGGATTGGGTGATAGGCGCTTATTATTTGAATATTGATACAGATTCCTCAAACGCTTTGAAAGCGCCACCAAACAGCATCTTTGGCGCGATTGCGTTCCCTGCTGACGTCGTGACCATCGCCAGCCTTGAGACTGACTCTTACAGTCTTTTTGGTCAGTATGAATATCAGTTGTCTGATGCTTTTCGGCTTATCGGTGGGCTGCGTGTTATGCGCGAAGAAAAGGATTACGTGGGCAACTGGGGTCTGACGCCATCGATGGGTAACGATCAGGTCTCGTATGACACCAGTATGTATGTGCCCAATGCGGCGGGTGCTGGCGATCCGCTCTCCTATCAGGACGACCTCTCTGAGAGCTTCTGGACCGGCAAGCTGCAGTTAGACTATACGCCCAGCGACGACCTGTTGGTTTACGCCGGCGTCAATCGGGGCGTAAAGGCGGGCAGTTTTAATGCAGCGCTCTTGGGGGCTTACCTTGGCGGAGGGGGCAATGCCGGAGTCCCCTACGATGAGGAAGTATTGACGTCGTTCGAAGTAGGTTTCAAGCGTACCCTCGCTGGGGGCGCGGCGCGGTTGAACGGTTCGGCGTACTACTATGACTATGCTGACTATCAAGCGTTTCTATTCGTGGGAGTGGGCGGCAATTCAGTGAATCTTGATGCTGAGACATATGGCGCCGAGATTGAGTTGCAGGCTAGCCCGACCGATCGACTCGATCTAATTCTCTCTGCTTCCTATGTCGATGCGCAGATTGACGATCTCCCGCTCAGGAATGGCTCCCCTTTGCCTTCTAGAGACGTTACTCCGACATACACCCCGGAAGTGCAGGCCTTCGCAATGGCGCGGTATACCATTCCAATGGCCAGCGGCGCTTCTGTCGCTATTCAGGCTGACCTGAGTTATTCGGATGAGTTTTACTACAATCTGCGCAACTTCGATGCCGATAAGTTCGACAGCTATACGATGTTGAACGGGTTGCTCAGTTGGACGAGCAGTGACCAGGCTTGGGTGGCGTCATTATTGGTCAACAATATCACTGACGAACGAGCGGGCATTCAAGGCTTTGATCTGGCAACTCTGTGTGGGTGTAACGAGGTGTCTTACCGCGCGCCGCGTAACTACGCCATACAAATTCGCAGAGAGTTCTAGACTAGATTACGCTGAAAAAGGGGCCATTGGCCCCTTTTTTTTCGTGCCCTTTTCGAGCGGGTGTCGCTGACCTTTCGCTTTTAGCGCGGGCAGCGTTACAGTAGTGCTTCGGCTGAGTTGCCCAGGGATCCTGTGGTAGCTGCTACTCCGGTGCGTTTTCGCGCATCTCTAGTAAACAACGGGGCATGCCTGCCCTGTGCCGAAAGGGAAGCGTTCTTAGCATCTGCCAGGCAGCACTATTGCAGTGTGTCAGTCAGGAGATGCGCAGCACTACTTTGCCTTGTGTGTGTCCTGCTTCCGACTCCAGGTGCGCATCCATCGCCTCTTCTAAGGGGCGCACCTGAACCTTGGGCAGGATGATCTTGCCCGATTGATACAAGTCCACCAGAGCCGCCAGCATTTCTCCATCGGGTCTGTGATGCAAAAATTCCGCTGTTATATTGCGCTGCTCAATGTCATCCATCTCAGGGGGTTCGTTATTCATGTAGGCGACGCGACCACCGTCTTTTGTGAGTCGAATGGCCGCTTCAGCAGTGCCGTTGCCCAGTAATGCCTCAAGCACCAAATCAACGCCATTCGGCTCGTGCTGCCGTAGCACGGATTCATAGTCTTCAGCGGTGTAGTCTATGACCACATCAGCGCCGAGCGACTTGACGTAATCGCGGTTCTTGGCGCTAGTCGTGGTGTAGACCTTGGCACCAAGGTGCTTGGCCATGGGAATGGCTACACTGCCAACACCGCCGGCGCCGGCCTGAATGAAGACAGATTGACCCGCTTGGAGTTGGCCGAATTCGCTGAGCGCTTGCCAGGCGGTCAGGCTCACCAAAGGAAGCGCGGCCGCTTGTTCGAAACTTATTGACGCAGGTTTTTGAGTGATTGAAGCCGCGTCAATCGGACAGTATTCCGCATAACTGCCATGTTGTATTGACCAGGTGAATGCTAATCCGAGGATTTCATCGCCCACTTGCCAGTGGATGACTTTTGTACCGACCTCGACAATCCTGCCGGCTAGGTCCCAGCCGGGCACAACCGGGAAAGTGCGAGTGATATATTCCTGTAATTCGCCGCTGCGCAAGCGGCGATCGATGGGATTCACCGATGTGGCGACCACTTCAACCAGTACTTCATGGTCTTGCAATTCGGGAGTGGGGCGCACACCAACTTGTAGCACTTCTGGTGCTCCGTGTTGCTCGTAAAATACTGCTTTCATATCGACTCCTTAAATTTTTTTAATAGGTTGTCACATACAGGATCATGCGCACCAACCCTGTACCCATTCAGGTATCCAATGCAAGCGCGCGCATGGGCTGAGCGGGTTGCGTCCGCGCGGCCCGGTATTCCTCATAAATGCCCAAGTAGTCATCCGGGCCGTACTGGCTAAACAGCTCGGCAAAAATATTAGGCATTTTGCGGAAAGGGTTCAGTTCGAGGTCCTGCAAGAGTACGTCGAGGTATTGTTGGAAGCGGGTGTTCACCGCGCAGGAGCGCGACGGCTCAAAATTGACATAATCACGCTTCCATTGCTGCACTTTTTTTATGGTCTGTTGCATTTCCTCGGCGCTGGGCAGGATCAGGTCACCTGTCAGTACAGCGGATAACCACAGCATGCCGATTTCAACCGCCGGCACATGCATGAAACCGTGGTTATAACCCGCG
>JAQWUD010000045.1 GCA_029242325.1 Luminiphilus sp. | reverse complement strand
CGGGCTTCGCGCCGTCGGCGCTCGGTGCCAAATGCTGCAGGGGGTTTGGCGTTACCAGCCGGCTACCCTGTGCTAAAAGTGGTAGTTATTTAACCTCTTGAGGCGGCGCAGGCACTGAGTTTATTGTGCAGGGGTTTTTTTTGGCAGTACTCGGTGTGATGATGACGTTGTCCAAAGAGCACCGCTTTTGGGCACGGAGTATAGGTGGGTGATGAAGATGATTTTAGGCAGAGCGGTTGTGTGGGTAGTTTTGTTGGGTGCTTTGCTTTCTGGTACGGCTTCAGCGCAGGATTTTCAGGGGTTGCGCGAGTCGATGACCCCGAAGGAATTGAAGGCTGCGGGACTCGATAATTTGTCCCCCGAGCAGCAGCAGTTTCTGGATGGGTGGTTGCGCCAGCGATTTATGTCGCCCTCTACTTCTGGTGCGGTGGGCCAAACAGTCACTAATGACTCCGCCTCCGGGAACATAAATCAGGGTAGCCGCTCGATTGCTGCTGGCGATAACGAGGCTGTCGGTAAAGGGGCTATCGGTAAAGGGGCTATCGGTAACCAGGCCATAGAGGCTGAAATTGAGCGCCGCGTGGCGATTGAAGTCAATGCAGCGATAGCGAAAGCCACGGAAGAGGACGCAGTCGAAGAGGCCGCAAGGGAGGCCGCCCGTGATAAGCCTTTCGAGGCCGAAATTGTCGGTCCCTTCTCGGGGTGGAGCGGAAAAACGGTATTTACCCTAAGCAACGGTCAGGTCTGGCGGCAGCGTAGTGGCAGCGATTACCGTCACACGGCTGAGGGGCAAACAGTCGCGGTCAAGAAGAACTTTGTGGGGTACTGGACCCTGACGGTTCTCTCCTCGGGCCGCACGGTGGGGGTTCGCCGGATCGACTGAGGCGTGATCCCGGGCCCGGCAAAGGTGGGTAATTGGCTGGGTGTTGGCTTTCGTTATAAAAGTTCCCGCTTCAATGCGTAAATATTTCACAAATATGACGTCTTTTCCTCACTTCCCCTCGTTGCAACAGAGTAAGATGCCCACGCAGGCTGGTCTGCTCGCTCCGGTTGGAGCACTTAACCATCATAAGTAAAGAGGTTTCCCATGAACGCACTCAAAAAGCGACAGTTAAGCTTGGCCGTAGCGGCGGCTCTGGCAACAACACTAACAAGTGGCCTGGCCATTGGTCAGGATGACGACGAAATAGAAGAAGTGGTCATAACCGGTACGCGTATTGCAACCACGGACGGATTCGGTGCTACCAGCCCCGTGACTGTTGTTGACGCAGAAAATATTAAGAACCTCGGCTTCGTGAACATCGAACAGGTGCTGAACAGCTTGCCTTCTATCGAGACAAGCCAAAACGCCAACATTTCAAACGGTTCTACGGGTACTGCGTCTGTCGACCTGCGTGGTCTTGGCACGAACCGTACACTGGTATTGATTAACGGCCGTCGTATGCAGGCAGGTGGTGCCCAGACTCAGGCGCCAGACGTGGGGCAGATCCCAACTATCGCTCTGGATCGCGTTGACGTGCTGACCGGTGGCGCATCAGCAACCTACGGTGCTGATGCGGTTGCTGGTGTTGTTAACTTTGTTACTCGCAAGATGGACGGTATCGAGATCCGTGCGGGATGGTCTGGCTACCGCCACGATAACAACAACGGTTACATTCAGGATTTGATGGACCTGCGTAACTTCGATTACCCCTCGGGCACCGAAGGCCCAGACGGCGAGAACTATCAGATCGATTTCATCATGGGTAGCGACTTTGCGGATGGCAAGGGTCACGCAACCATGTACGGCACCTGGCGTGAGCAAGAAGAACTGCGCCAGGAAGCTCGAGATTTCTCGTCTGGTGCATTGACCGGGTCTGCTACCGGTGTGGGTGGGTCTGCAAACGCGATCATTCCTAACTACTTCCTGGCGCCAACGGTTGTTGGGGGCGCTGGCCCTGCTGGTACCAATGGTCGTGCCTACGACTACGGCCAGGAGTTCTTCGGTAACATCAACTCGTCGGGAGGCCTAACACCTTGGGATGGCTCCAACCGCTACAACTACGCGCCGGTGAACCACTTCCTGAGGCCGATCGAGCAGTGGTCAGTAGGTGCGTTTGCCGAGTACGAGCTGAACGATAACTTCATCCCTTACATGGAGTTCATGTTTGCTAGCAACGAATCGCGTGCACAGATTGCAGAATCTGGAACCTTCTTTGCGGAAGCTTATATTCTCGATTTGGATGACTTCCCGGCTCCGTTCCAGGCGGCGTTAGTCGACCTTTACGGCCCAGAGTACGATGAGTACGGTGTATACGTCGGTAAGCGTAACGTTGAGGGCGGCCCGCGGTCTGACAACACGAGCCATGATTCCTACCGTCTGGTAACCGGTATGAAAGGCGATATCAATGACAGTTGGTCATATGATATGAGCTACCTTTATGCCAACACACGGTCCACGTCTACTTACGTCAACGACTTTTTCGCGCCGAACATCACGAAGAATATTGACCCGGATACGGCCGATATTCTGTATGACGTGTTTACCTACCAGGGCGTTACCGCCGAGCAGGCAGCTGGCCTGACCGGTGTTGGTATCCTGAACGGTAACAACTCGACTGAAGTCATTAGTGCATTTGTCACCGGCGATCTATTTTCGCTGCCGACCACTAGCAATCCCATCAAAGTGGTTGTTGGTTACGAATGGCGTGAAGAGACGTTTGAGCGACTCGCCGATACGGTCTTCGAAGAAGGTCAGCTGCTTGGTCAGGGTGGGCCTACCCCCTCACTGATCGGTGGCTACAACGTGACTGAATTCTTTGGGGAAGCCAATATTCCGATTCTCGATAGCGTAGTCTTCGACTTGGCGTATCGGTACTCGGATTACAGCACTGTTGGCGGGCAGGATACTTACCGATTTGGTGTCGACTGGCAGCCAATTGATCTGCTTCGTTTGCGTGCCGGCTACAACCGTGCGGTGCGCGCACCGAACGTGGGTGAACTCTACCTGGCTCAGAACTTGGGTCTGTGGGCGGGTGTAGACCCCTGTGGTGGTACAGCGGGCGAAGTGCCTGAGTACAGCCCAGAACAGTGTGCCCGCACGGGTGTAACTGCAGCGCAGTACGGCAATATCGCACTAAGCCCGGCTGACCAGTACAACCAAATCACCGGTGGTAACCCCGGCCTAAACGCTGAGGAAGCGGACACCATCACCTTAGGTGTGGTTATCACTCCTTCGGATGAGCTGACGGTGTCTCTCGACTATTGGAGCATTGAGATCGAAGATACTGTAACCACCATTGGTGCAGAGAACATTCTGCGTCAGTGTGCGGAGAACGGCCTCTTCTGCGAGAACATTACCCGTGCCGGTAATGGTTCTTTGTGGCAGGGTGAGACGGGCTTCGTAACCAACGCATTGCTCAACGGTGGCACGAACACCTGGGAAGGCGTCGACTTGGCAGGATCCTGGTCACTTGATGCCCTTGGTGGCACTTTCGGTGTCAACATGGTGGGTACTTACATGCTGGCCAAGGAAATCGAGATCCCCGGTGCGGACACCTACGATTGTGTGGGCTTGCTCAGCAGCCGTTGTTACCCGCAGCCAGAATGGCGTCATACGTTAACAGCGACCTACGATAGCAATAGCCTCTGGGCAGCAAGCGTCCGGTGGCGTCACTTTGGCGGTGTTGACTACGACGGTGGTCTGACCAACGGCAGAAGCGAAGGCGTGGACCAGATCGCTCAGGGTGAATCTGACGGTGGCGAAAACTACCTTGACCTGAACGTGACGGTTCGCTTCTTGGGTGATTCTGAGCTGCTCGTTGGTATTAACAACGTGCTCGACTCAGAGCCTCCACTGGTAGGTGGTTCGCTGTCGTCTAACGCAAACGCGATTGCAGGTTTCTACGACACACTGGGTCAGTACCTGTTTGCTCAGGCGACATTCCGCTTCTAAGGAAACGGTTGCACCTGGCAGCAGATGCCGCCTAAATAAAAAGCGGGCCTTGGCCCGCTTTTTTTTACGCCTCGATGTTGAGCTATGGATAAAACTCGTCAGCAATTGGCCCACTGGTGCGCGCAGGTGGTCAGCGATGAAAACAATGCGACAGCCTGGTTTAATCTTGGCTGGTGGTCGACTAGGGCTGGGTTATTTATTCAGGCGGTGAACGCCTATGAGCGGGCACTTGAGTGTGGTATTCGGGATCCCGAGGAGGCGATGAGCAACCTTGCTTCCGTGTACTCAGATCGATTAGCCAACCCCGGGGCCGCCGTGCAGTGGCTCGATAAGGCACTTCAAAAAAATCCCGACTACTATCAAGCGGTTTTCAATCGAGCGCACATAGCAGAACAAACCGGCGATCGAGATACCGCGCGCAAGCTCTTTGTGCGTGCGGCAGCACTGTCGCCAGATGATCCTTACGCACTTGCTCGGCTGGTGGAAGCCGATCCAGCGCTCACACTTGATTCCGAGGTCGCGCAAAAATTAGCCAAGCTCGCCGGCGAGCACCCTGATGCGCTAATCGCGCTCTACCATTTGCAGGAGCGGAAAGGGCACTTCGCGCAGGCATGGGATTCACTTGTTCAGGCCAACGAGATCGATCGGATTAAACAGCCTGCTTGGCCTCGATTCCAATGGCATAGTCAGATTCTGAAGCAGCTCCAGACCAATCCTATCCCGGTCGCTACGAGTCTTTCGGAAGAAAATACGCCGGTTTTTATTCTTGGGATGTTTCGAACCGGGTCGACCCTGCTCGAACAAATTCTCGCCGCTCACCCGAGATTTAGCCCCCTCGGGGAGTCTGAGTTCTGGCCAAGGGAAGTGTATTCCCTTGGCGGCGGAATGATTAAACCTGGTAGACGACCCAACCCGGCTCAGCAAGCCGAGAGTAAGGCGCGATGGCGGGAGCACCTACGCGAGCGACGTGCTTCCGATGGGGTGAGGGCGACTGACAAGCGGCCGGATAATTTATTTCATATTGCCACTATCCTTGATGTGCTTCCGGAAGCCAAAATTCTTGTCACTGAGCGCGATTGGCGCGACACCCTTATCTCGGTATATGGCACCCGCCTTCACCCCCAACATGGCTACGCAACCGAGCCGGCGGCGATTGCCGATCACATCAGTCTGTGTCAAAAAATAACCGATTTTTGGGTTGAGGCACTGCCCGGCAAGATACGAAAAGTCAGCTACGAAGCGCTGGTGGAAGATCCTGAGTCGACGCTGCAGGAGCTCTTTTCTTGGCTTGGGGAGCGATGGGATCCGGCTTGTTTGGAGTTTTACACGCTCAATAACTCGGTTCGTACGGCCAGCGTTTGGCAGGTAAGAGAGCCGTTGGGCACTGACCGGAAAGGGCGCTGGCGGCTTTACGAAGAGCCTCTCCGCAAGCTCTTTGATGCGGCTCTCGATGAGCCGCTGGCCCCAAAGTTGTCGACCTAATAAGCAGGAGCGTGCGTGATAAAGATCACGGGTTTTTGATGCTCAAGTTGATGGCAGTGTTAACAGCAAAAGCGAGCTTCGGTGTTCATCTGATGACGGCGACATGACTACCCCGGTAGTTAGCAGAACGAATTGATTGGTGTTGAGATGTTTGCCTCCTAGGATGTCCGATAGCTTGCTGCTGTCACCTCCTCGAGTACGCCGTTGCCTGTATGACGATTTACGGTCTAATGCGTCGAGCACTTTTGGAGCTGAGTTTTGTCACCGCAAGTTAGCGGGCTACAGCATTCCGCGGCCCCTTGAGTTAATTGAGGCCCTGCCCAGAAATCCCTCGGGGAAAATGCTGAAAGTGTGCTGCACGAGCCCTATTGGGCGGGGGATTGAACGGCGCATTCCGCAATATCGCTGACCGCTTCACGACGATGACGGCAGAATATCGTAGCCCACGGTCATGCGCTCGCTCGCGGTATACAAGGGCTCGGTGCCATGCCAGAGATAAGAGGGAAAAACCACCAAAGCACCCTCTTTCGGTTTTACCCAATAATCGGCTCCTAAGGGTTCCCTGGCGCGAAAGCCAGGCTCGCCAAATTTTATCCAGCCCTCCCCCCCCTGGGCGACCTCTGGTGGGACAGCGAGGTAAAAAGCGCTGCTCAGCCAGCCCTGAGAATGAAAATGGTTTTTGTGAAAGCCATCGCGCCACAAACGCACTGACCACGAATTAGAAAAGTTAAACTGCCCGGTGTTGCGCCCATAAAGCGGGTGAGCGGGATGTTTAGGCAACGCATCGATCACATACGTCAGCTGTTCACCTAACGCCGCCGTCAGCTGCTGAATGGCCGGTTCTCGACGACTGAATAGATCATCCAACGTCTGTGTGCCATGGAGCATTGACTGCTCGACAGGATGTTGCTTTGTGATATGCAAGCGCAGCAAAGACTGGCGAATAAAGTCTATAAAGTCAGCCAGAATTGCATAGTCTTGCTGGCAAGAGATCTCCCGCACCTGAATCATTCTGTCGTGATCCACGAGAGAGCGGTAAGCCTCTGCGTTTTCGGTATAGCGCAGCGCTGTGGCATACAGCGCCCATAATCCTTGGTCCACAGGAAACCTTTCAACCAGTGATGTAAGTAACGCGTGCGCTTCTTGGTAGTCAGCCCCCGCCGCCATGAGGGCGGTGGCAAGTTCACGCTGACTGGCAGGGGAGGGATTGGCGTTAACAGCGGATCGGGCATTTTTGAGCGCATGCACAAATTCACCCTGCTCTCGCAATACGTGACTCAGCTCACAGTTCAAAGACGCAGACTCCCCCCCCTGAGTAAATGCGGTCTCGAGGACTTGAAGAGCATCTTGGCCGCGATTTTCCAGCAAATATCTTCTGGCAAGGGGAACAGCAAATCGAGGATCCCCCGGGTGCCGTTCCAGTGCCTTGTCATAGGACTTAAGGTAGTCGGGATGCCGAATTACGCCCAGATAGCCATTGAAATAGGCGTGTAGCTCGGGATTATCAGGGTCTCTCGTTAACATCGCCTCGTAGGCGGCCACTGCTTCCTGGGACCGATCGGCAACAGCCAAGGCGCTGGCCAGATTGAGCAAGATCTCGGCCGAATTCGGCGCCAATTGATGTGCCTTCTGCAGCTTGAGGACGGCCTCCTCGCCATGCCCAAAAGTCTTCAGCGATATACCCAAGCCATTGAGCGCAGAGGCGTTATTTGCATCAACCGACAGCACCTCCTCGAAGAGTGCAAAGGCACTCTCTTGATCCCCGAGCTGCTGCAAAGCCTGCGCCAACCCTATCTGCGCATTCAAATGCTCACGCTTATACTCAAGCGCAGCAGAAAACTGCTGAGCCGAAGCTTCAAACTGCTTGATTTCTAACAACAGCTGACCGTAGTTAACGCGCGCGGGTAGGTGGTTCGAGTCCAAACTTAAGGCTTGCCGATACCGGGTCTCGGCCTCTTCAGGGCGGCGCTGTTGGCGATAAAAATTGGCCAGATTCGTCAGCACGTGCGGCTGCGGGAGCAGTTGCACACTTTTCAAGTAGCTGACCTCAGTCTCCTTAAGCTGACCCAGTCCTTTGTGCGCCAAGGCCAGCAGCTGCCAAAAATCAGCGGACGCCGCCCCAGAGGATTCAATCGCAGTCAGAGCATCAAGCGCCTGTTGGTAGTCGTTGGTCTGCAGTAAGGCCGCGGCCTGCTGAAGCCTTTGCGCTAGCACGCTACCTCCAACTGTATGCCATCTCCATCAAACGCGCTCATGGACCCACCCAACTTTCTCCCCACATCGCCTCCGCTCACCCACTGATGATTCGCTGAGGGTTTTTCTGAGCCATAATTGTTCGACCAGCCATGGCTCGATGTCCATCACCAAAAAGTTAGCCGGGAGATCTTCGGTAGACGACAGCGAGTCGTTGCCCTCCTCAAGAGCCCCGGGTTTTCGCCGAAACACTGGGCGCGAGTGGTGTCAGACAGCTTGGCCCAAAGAGCTGTGCTCACGGGCTGAACGCCGGCGGAGTCTTACAATCGTAGCGTCGCCTGGAGTCGAAAATGCTCGCGACCTCGTGTTCAATATGAAGTATAAGTCAAATGAACCACCTATAGACAATAGATCCCCTCACTTGTTCTGTTGACTGAACTGGATAAGCTCGCGAATTACCTGTTTGTTGCCCTGAAAATTCGTTCGCGGCTTTGAGCTGGCCCTTCAAATCCGCTCATTGTTGAACGACAGCACGCAACAGCCCATGCCGTGCGTTATTTGGTGGTTTCCCCGCTAAACGACTGCGGTTGAGCTGGAACCCTCTCCAGCGAAAAGAGGCTGCGTGACAGGTGGTGCCCTGGTTGGCGCTAACAGCAGGGACCGGGCAGGGGCTTCCTGTTCTTCCTCATGAAGAAGAGTCAGGATCGGATCGCTTGTTTATTTTTATACTTCGGGAGAGCATGGAGAAAATCGTGGCCGACTCAAGGGCTTGTTAGCACCGAATTTATGGCTGTCAGCACTTTCATTGAAACCTATGAAATCGACCCCTCGGTGTGTGACGGGATTGTTGATTTCTTTGAGCGCAACCGACATCAGGCACAGCCGGGCAGACTCGGGGAGAACCCCCGTGTCGACAAGACCATGAAGGACTCCCTCGACATGACCATACCCATAAAGTCATACGGACAGTTCGAAGCGTTTTTCGACTGCCTCATCGAGCATGTGAAAACTTATCTCCAGACTTATTACTACAGTACGGGAGCCGATGGCCTGGGCGCACTTTGGTTTTCCCAGCATGCCAATATTCAGTGGTATCCCAAGGGCGGAGGCTACCCGGCCGTTCACTGTGAACGAGATCGTATCGAATACTGCCAGCGCGCTCTGGTATGGATGCTATACCTCACCGATACACCCGGCGGCGGCACAGCGTTTCCTCATCAAGAGGTGATCACCCCCTGTGAGAAAGGAAAATTAATTGTCTGGCCAAGCGACATGACGCATATGCATCATGGCGTTGTGTCAAGCACCCATGAAAAAATGATCTTTACGGGATGGATTGATTTTGTGAATCCACCGAGGCAATAAGGCGATGCCGACCATTCGCTGGCTGGCTATGTTTGGTGAAAAAACGCGACGACGACCGCTTCTTGCGACTCACACACAACCCAGATGCCCCACCAATGAATAGGTAATCCATCGGACTAAGTCGCAGAACGATAGTTTCTTACTGATTCAAGCAAATTCGTGATGAGTTGTCGCTCCTCTTCATCTAACTCGGGTCGCCAGACATCGAACAGCAGAATAATGCGCTCCTGATCGCTACGATTCCAAGCTTCGTGGTTGATGCTATCGTCAAACGCCCAGCCCTCGCCACGTCTCACCTTCCGCTCATCGTGACCAACACGTAGCCCGCATTCCGGCGGCACAATCAACGGCAAGTGACAAATCAGACGCGCATTCAGCATGCCAGTATGAGGGGCAATAGTCGCCCCCGCATTCAGCTTCGAAAACAGTACTGATGGTGCAAGCCCTTTGATTTTTGTTAAGGGAAGCGACTCCATGAGCTTCACCGTCTCGGGACAACATGCCATGACGTCCGTATCGGGCTCACCATCCTGCCAAAGATAGGCTGAGGTCCAGCTCTCACTGTCGAGAAGGTCGCCGTCATCACTGAGAGTTCGGTCGACTCCGCTGTGCACGTAGGGAGTGAACCGCTTGGCATTTTGCGCCAGCAATCTCTGTAGTTCCTGCTGAATGACATCGGTGGCGTCCTCGAGGGATTCCATCCAGGGCAAGTGCTCATTGGGATAAAAAGTTCGATAAGGGATTTGGGGCATGTAAAACACGTGAGGCATCTGCGGATAACGCTCGCTCTCCTCTTCTCTCGCCTTAACCCCCATCATCAGATCGAGGGCCTCATTAAAACGCGAGGGCGCCGAAGCCCGCTGATAACCCACCGACGCCAGTTGCTCAAGCAGATGCTGCTGAAATAGCTGATTGAGTTGCTGGATGTGTTCCTGTATCCGACTTAAGTCCTTAGCGATTGCGGGCGGGACCGAGGGCAGCGTAGCGGCTACTCGCAGAGCGAGCGTGTAATGAGCCGCCGCATTTTGCTCATCGTTACGCCCTGCCAGTAAATCTCCTTTAACAATCAAGGCGCGCAGATTCTTTCCTTCACGGCTCAGGACCTCATCGATGCCGGTCTCGGCTGCCGCCAGATCCCCCTGCATGACGCAAGCCAGCGCAAAACCCAACCACACCTTTACGCTATCTTCGCCCGCATCAAGACTCGCCCGAAACTCCCACCGCGCCTCCACCGCCCGACCCGCCTGAAGGGCTTTGATACCCGCATTAAACAGTGTTGTTTCGCTCACGGCCTGCTAGTCCTTGTTCGATAAAAAAACGAATATAATCCTTGTTTTCCGAGACTGTACAGCAACCGTCCAACGCTTTTTTCTTGTTCGATTTTTGGCGAGTCTAGGGGAACGTGGTCTCTTAGCGGAAAATGGGTAGGATCAGGCGGATTGTTTTCAAGGGTCGTTGCCTCCGACGCTTGAACCCGTTGGGCACCTCCGCGTAGCTGCGGCGGACCAAACGCTCCTGTGGTCGCGTTTGTCGAACAGCAGTTCTCATCCAAACCTACCCCTCCAAAACTAAAAAACCCACTCAAGGGCGGGTGTTTGATTTTGGTAGGACCAGGCGGATTCGAACCGCCGACCTCTACCATGTCAA
>JAQWUD010000007.1 GCA_029242325.1 Luminiphilus sp. | reverse complement strand
CAGGATGCGGTCATCGAAGATGAGGCACGACCCAGCAGTGAGTAAAGACGATACGCCTTCGGGCACCGCTTGCTCAGTGTTTGCCACCAGCTGTTCAGGCACTGTCTTCTCATGCTGATAGACCAGTTCATCGCTGACGAGAGCGGGGTTCTGCAGGTGATTGGTCAGTCGATGCGAGCCCCTCGCCAGTTCGGTGGGGCCCATTGCCAGTGGTGTGTCATGGAGTGCAACCATGACATTCAGCGCATGGGGTGGAAGGTGATCGGGACCGACATGGGGTGAGTCGATATGCCAGCACTGCGCGGGGGTACCCGGGTCGGAATACACCACGCCGCTGAAAGAATGTTCGGCATTATCGCCAAGGACGGCGGCAATCAGCGGCCACCAGGGTAGCGCGCGCTCATCAACACCAAACTCGGATGGCAAGATCGGAATGTCCCAGCGGCCGGGCGATCTTTGCACCACCTCGTCGAAGCCGGCGCCACTGCCAATGCCGATCGTCTGACCACCCAGCGCTGCCATTACCTCATTGCTGCGGCTTAGTGAGACCTCAAGCAGATGCGCAACAAGCTCGCGGTCTCCTAAGCCTTTTACCAGCAGGTAGCCGTCGTTCTCGAGCTGCTGTTGTGTGTTGGCGAGTGATTTTCCCAAGGCTGATATGTCGGTATCGTTCATGTGCATCCAGTGATGGCGGGTTGTTGGGGAGTCTGCATGCGCCGTCAGTGGAGCCGCACGTCCTGCCGCTTCAGTTCGACCTGAACTTGACCCATGTCCAGCTCATCGAAGCCGCACTTTTGCTGCACTGCGACCGCCGCGGCGACGCCGGCGCCCTGCCCGGTGACCGTGCAGCACATCATGTTGCGGGTGGCCGCATGGCTGACCCGGTCTCCGCCGGTGACCCGACCGGCACAGATTAGATTTTTGACCCCCTTGGGCAGCAGGGTTCGGTAGGGCACCTGAAAGTAACGACCGGTAGTGGGCAGAATGAGAATCCCGTAACCATCGATGAATTCGGGGAAGATGCCGATGCTGTCTTTAAAGCGGGCCTGATCGCGCACGTCGGCCTCGGTCATGTTGTAAGCCGCGTCGATCTTTCGTGTATCGCGAATGCCCAGCGTCATACCGAAGTTACGTAGCTTGGCATTTTCGCAGCCCGGGGTGTATTGCTTCAGTGCCTCAATCGCTAGCATGGCTTGCTTGCGACCCTCCATCTCACCGCGGGTCAGATCATTGGGGTCGGTGCCGTCATAGCCCAGGAGGTGCACCAAATTCAGGTAGGTGAGGTCCCCGGTGTCATAGAGCGCACCCCAGGTGCCGGCGATGGTATCGAGGTGCTCGGGAATCAACCCCGCCTCGCGGGCTTTTTCAAAGGGCTTGCGCAAAAAAGGCGAGAACATCTCATCCTCCTTTCCGGTGGTTTCCACCGTCCACTGTCCGTATGCCCAGTCCCGGTAGGTCTGTGGATCGGCTTTAACGTGGTCAATAAACCGGGTTTTGTTCACGCCCGACATCGAGAACATCACCGAGGCGCCGATCATGTCTTCCTTGGCTTGCTTGAGCGTGATCGCACCCGCGCGATACGCCACATCCGCATCACCTGTGGCGTCGATGACGCGTTCAGCCAGAATTGCTTCACGCCCGGCCTTGCTCTCCACGATCACGCCTGTAATGACGTCGCCGTCCATGATCGGGGCAACGAACAGTCGGTGCAGCATGGGCATGATGCCGGCTTCCTCCACCAGCGTATCGGCGACCCATTTGAACGCTTCGCCGTCGATGGCGTGGCTATCCGACTGAGGCTCCTTCACTGCAGCACCCATGGCCCGGGCACGCTCTTCAAACTCGATACCAACGCCCTCAGTATCGACTGTATGTTCGTGGCGATACCAGGCGAAACCTTCCACGCCAACCGCGGTGATATTGCCGCCAAAGCAACCAAATCGCTCGAGCAGTGTGACCTGACTTCCTGCGCGGGCAGCGCCGAGTGCGGCGGCGAGCCCTCCGGGGCCAGAGCCCACGACCAGCACCTCGGTCTCGTGAACGACCTGCACTTCCCTAGCCGGTTCCTGTATGCGCATGATCTTGTCCCTCACAGTATCTGTGTATTGTGATAGGCCTTTTGGGCGATAGCTAGATCGATTCGGCATCGGCCTGAGACCATTGCGCTGTTCAATGTTCGACTCATGGCAGGAGTCATGATTATTTTGTTGGCTGATGGTGGATGTCGGCGGAGCCAGATTGCCTCGAGACAAGGCGTTGCTAGAGATCGTTTTCCAGCGAAGGTGATGCCGGTGATATATTCAGGTGAACCCAATGAATCGCGCCAGTGATGCGCGTTGAGTCGCATTCGATTGCCAAGGAAAAAACGTTGAAAGCAGCGGTTTGTCGAACATTTGGCCACCCCCTGATAGTTGAAGACATCACTATTGCTGATCCGGGCGAGGGCGAGGTAAAAGTGAAGCTCGCTGCCTGTGCGATTTGTCATAGTGACATCATGCTTGCCGAAGGGCAGTGGGGCGGTGAGTTGCCCGCAATATACGGACATGAAGCCTCTGGCATCGTCGAATCGCTGGGGCCGGGCGTGCGTGATTTAGCGGTGGGAGACCGCGTGGTGGTGACGCTGATCCGATCTTGCGGCCAATGCCATTACTGCGCGCATGCGATCGAAACCCAATGCGACGCAAACTTTCCACTCGATGAGCACAGCCCGCTGTCGGATCATAAGGGTGCGGTTGTTACCCAGGGGCTCAATGCCGGGGCATTTGCAGAGTTTGTGGTCATCGAGCAAAGTCAGGTCTGCCGTATTCCCGACGATATTCCACTGGAAGTGGCATCCATTTTAGGCTGTGGAGTACTCACCGGGTTCGGCGCGGTCACCAACACGGTAGAGGTCAGGCCCGGGAGCGTTGTTGCCGTGATGGGCTGCGGCGGGGTGGGCATCAATAGTATACAGGCAGCAGCTTACCGGAGAGCCTCACGTGTGATTGCTATTGATGTGCTAGATGAAAAACTAGAGCAAGCCCTCCGATTTGGCGCCACTCACACCGTCAATAGTTCATTGCCCACATTCGTTGACGATGTGTTGGGTCTGAGTGGTGGTCGAGGCGCAGATTATGTGTTCGTCACAGTCGGTGCAAAGTCTGCTATCGAACAATCTCTGGAGATTCTCGGAAGGGCGGGCACCACAGTTATCGTCGGTATGCCTGCGAGCGAAGTATTGGCAGAGTACGACCCGGGCAACCTCGCTTCAAAGGGACAGTCCGTAGTGGGGTCAAAAATGGGTTCGAGCTCAGTAAGTCGAGACATCCCGAAGCTGGTAGCGCTTTATCAGCAGGGGGATTTGAAGCTCGACGAGCTGGTGAGTCAGCGCTTTGCCTTAGAAGATATCAACGAGGCCATCGCGTCGGTAAAGCGAGGTGAGGCGTTGCGTAATCTGGTTGTTTTCAAATGATCATCAAAGAATTCGAAACCTTCGTAGTGGCTAACCCGCCCCCCCGATTTGGTGGTCGCTATTTCATATTTATAAAGCTGGTAACCGATACTGGCATAGTTGGTTACGGCGAAGCTTACTGCGCGACTTTTGGTGCGAAAACTGTTGAAACGATGCTCAAGGATACGGCAGAACGATATGTGATTGGTCACGATCCCTTTCATATCGAGACGCTCTGGCGCCGAGTTTACGGATCTGGATATACCCTCCGCCCTGACATTTCGCTGGTGAGTGTGCTATCAGCTTTGGAGATGGCTTGCTGGGACATCATCGGTAAGGAGTGTGGCAAGCCTGTATACGAGCTGTTGGGGGGTCAAGTCCACGAAAAGCTGCGCAGTTACACGTATATCTATCCTCGGGAGGGCGATGTTTACCCTGACGCGGACGCCGCCGATCACGTTTATACCAATCCAGCCCGAGCAGCTGAGCGCGCGCTCGAATACGTTGAGATGGGCTTCACCGCACTAAAATTTGACCCCGCAGGACCGTATACCGTGTTCGATGGGGGCATGCCCACCGGCCAAGAGCTAGACCGCTCGGAAGCCTTTATGCGCCTGCTTCGAGAGGCCGTTGGCGGAAGCGTCGATCTGTTATTTGGGACTCATGGCCAATTCTGCCCTGCGGGAGCCATCCGGTTGGCTAAGCGACTAGAGTCCTACGACCCGCTCTGGTTTGAAGAGCCCGTTCCACCCGAAGATCCGGCGCAGATGGCAGTGGTGGCGACCGGGACTTCAATCCCCGTCGCAACGGGGGAAAGGCTGTGCACCAAGTATGAATTTGCCCGGGTGCTTGAGGAGGGTGCGGCCGCGGTTTTGCAATTAAATCTGGGCCGCGTTGGTGGTTTGCTCGAGGCCAAAAAAATTGCCGCCTTGGCAGAAGTGAAGTACGCACAGATTGCACCTCACCTCTACTGCGGGCCGATCGTAGGCGCGGCCAACATCCAGCTCGCAACGTGTTCACCCAATTTTCTGATTCTTGAGGGCATTGAAGCCTGGGGTGGCTTTCAGGCGGCGCTACTTGACCAATCGGTGCAATGGCAAGACGGCTATGTGATTCCCTCGCGCGAGCCAGGCCTAGGCGTGTCGCTAAATGAGGTTGTCGCCAGGGAGAATCCATGGTGCGGCGATGCTTTGCATCTAGAGATGGGGTCTGCGCCTGCGCGCTAATGTCAGTCTTACCCTGCAGCCAGCGATAGTGGACCGACTCCCGACCGTGCTGTGACTCAATACCTGATCATTGTGGCTGGGGCTGCCATGCGAGACACAGAATTTTGCGAGTCATGCAGATCATTGCTTTATGACACAATTCGCGTTCAGCTGGCGGTGCTTAGAGCCAGTCAATTTTCCTTGGGGCATGATCGCTCGGAAAAAAATAAACAGGGTAAGACGCAGTGACTGAAGAAAGCCAAAAAACAGGGAATCTCGCTGAGGCGATGGAGCACGCGAGAACCCTGATGGACCAAAATCCTGAGCAAGCGGTACTCCAGCTCTCAGAAATTCTTGAGGCCGTGTCTGACTACTCCCCAGCAATGTTGCTTAAAGCGACCGGCCTTCGCAGGCTCTCCGAACCTCAGCTAGCGCTTGAGATAATCCATCCTTTAGTTGAGCAACATGCCGATTGGGCTGATTTACAGTTTGAGTGCGCATTGATTTTGAGTGGTCTCCATCGAGGTGAAGAGGCGATGACGGCACTCGAAAAGGTGATTGCAGCGGCTCCGGATCATCCTGAAGCATGGCGCCTGTTGGCGGATCATGCAGCAGCAGTGGGTGATCAGGAAAAAAGTGAGGTCGCATATCTCCGGCATTTACGCTGCGCTGCACAAAATGTCGAACTACAGCAAGCAGCGGCCGCTATGATCAGTAATGATTTACCCATTGCTGAGCGATTGCTCAAATCCCGTCTTAAATCGGCTCCCACTGATGTTACGGCGGTCCGTATGCTGGCCGAGGTCGCCGTCCGCGTAGGACGAAATGACGAGGCGCAGTCACTTTTAGAGTACTGTCTTGAGCTGGCTCCCGGGTTCTCTGGTGCGCGCTACAACCTTGCGATCCTGCTGCATAGAACGAATAAGTCCAGCGAGGCACTGAAGGAGGTCGAGGCTCTTTTAGCGGAGGATCCCAGGCGGCCCGGATATCGTAACTTGGCGGCGGTAGTGTGCAGTCGAGTTGGGGAATATGAGCGATCCAGTCGCTTCTATCAGGCTTTGCTTGAGGAGTATCCCGAAAATGCCAAGGTATGGCTCAGCTACGCACACGTGTTGAAGACCGAGGGTAACCGGGAGCGATGCGAGGCTGCTTACCGGAGTGCTATCGAGCGAGACGGGAGTTTTGGTGAGGCCTACTGGAGTCTGGCGAACCTGAAGACTTTTCGTTTTTCCGAGCAGGACATGGACACGATGACTGCGCAGTTAGCGCGCGATGATCTCGACCTGAGTAGCCGGGTGCAATTTCATTTTGCTTTGGGCAAAGGGGCGGAGGATGAGGGCAACCATTCGCTGTCATTCGAGCACTATGAGCGAGGCAATGAGCTGCACAAAGCTACCTTGGATTATCAGCGATCACAAAATACGGCGCGCGCGGCGCGCATGAAGGCCAGCTTTACAGACACTTTTTTTCGGGAACGGGAAAATATGGGCTGCACCGATGCTGGGCCGATTTTTATTGTGGGGATGCCTCGCGCGGGGTCCACGCTGCTGGAGCAAATTATATCGAGTCACTCTCAGGTGGAGGGGACCACTGAGCTACCAGACATCATCACCCTAGCAAAAGAACTGCGTGTTCAGGCCAGGGGCGACGAAATGGGTGCCTATGACGGCGTGTTGGCGAGAATGAAACCCGACGAGCTTGAGGCGTTGGGTCGTCAGTATTTAGAGCGCACCCGGATTCATCGTAAAACCGGACGCCAATACTTTATCGACAAAATGCCTAACAATTTTCTGCATATTGGTTTAATTCAGGTGTGTCTGCCTAACGCTCGCATTATCGATGCCAGGCGACATCCTCTAGCCTGCTGTTTTTCTAATTTCAAGCAGTACTTCGCTAAGGGCCAGAGTTTTAGCTACTCGCTTGAGGATGTCGGTCACTTTTATCGAGATTATGTTGAGCTTATGGACCATTATGATACGGCCTTGCCTGGGCGAGTTCACAGGGTCATATATGAGCGATTGGTCCATGATATCGAGACCGAGGTTCGAGCAGTGCTCGATTACTGCGGCTTACCGTTTGAAGACAGCTGTTTGCGATTCTTCGAAAATAAGAGACCGGTGCGCACGGCTAGTTCAGAGCAAGTCAGGCAACCCATCTATCAGGACGGACTCGAGCAATGGCGGCGTTACGACCGCTATTTAGAGCCTCTTCGAACAGCTCTGGGGGGGGCGTTGGAGGGTTACCAAGCCCATCTTCCTTCTGAGTGACCACTTTCCAGAGGGAATTTGACGTACCCTCCGCCAAATCGTTAACTTTCGGTTTACAGAGCCCAATTTACACTTTATAAATTGTACAATAGGGCGTTCCCTGTCCTGAAAAAAATCAGTTTCAATAAGGAGTCGAGCCACCATGACATATTTATTACCGCCCAGTCGGCACCGCGCGAACCGCCGCTTTGTGAAAGCGCCGCTCGTCGTCGCTCTTGTTGCCGCTAGCCAAGGCCTGTACGCCCAAGAGGGGGCTCTTGAAGAGGTTGTGGTTACTGCGCAGAAGCGGGCCCAAAACCTGCAGGATGTCCCGATCAGTATCCAAACGCTGAGCACTCAAAAGATTGCCGAACTGGGCATTCAAGATTTTAGTGATTACGCCAGGATGCTGCCGAGTATCTCGGTGCAGCCGCCCGCAGCGGGAGGCGTGGGGTTCTACCCGGTCTACATGCGTGGCATTACCACGGGGCGCGATGGTCAGGCCACGACGTCTCAGCCTAGCGTGGGAATGTATCTCGATGAACAACCGATCACTACGATTCAGGGTAATCTGGACATTCATATGTATGACATCGCCCGAATCGAGGCGCTGTCGGGCCCTCAGGGCACGCTTTATGGAGCCAGCTCACAGGCGGGCACTATCCGCATCATTACCAATAAACCTGACCCGTCTGGATTTTCTGCGGCTTATGGCCTTGAAGGCAATATGGTCGACGGTGAAGACTCCGGTTACACCGCTGAGGGCTATATCAACGCGCCCGTAGGTGAGAATGCTGCCATTCGTCTGGTTGCCTGGAAGCGCGAGGATGCGGGTTGGATTGATAATAAGCGGGGCACCCGAACGTTCCCTGGCTTAGCCAGCACCACCGCAGATGATATTACTCTCGATAACGCGGCAGTCGCTAAGGATGACTACAACACCGTTGAAACAACGGGTGCTCGTTTGTCCATGCTGATTAACCTCAACGACAACTGGACCATAACGCCTCAAGCCCAATACCAGAAGCAAGAAGGTAAGGGATCTTGGGGAGAAGATCTGAGTGATTTTGTAGAGGGTGACAGTGGAGTCACGCATTTTAAAGACGAGTTCACGGACGATGAGTGGTATCAGGTGGCCATGACCATCGAGGGCAAGATCAGCAATTTTGATGTGGTCTATGCGGGAGCTTATTTAGATCGAGAGGTGGACGGTTCATTCGATTACTCCGATTACTCTTACTGGTACGACACGGTCTACACGACTGGGTATTATGCTGACCTCCATTTTTTAAGCTCTGGAGATCGCGCTGCTCCCAACCAGTTTTTTGATGACGCGGGCACCCGTATTATGTCCGGCGCTCGGTTTATCAACGATGACGGTTACGAGAAGACCAGCCACGAGATTCGCATCAGCTCTCCGCAAGATGCTCGTGTTCGTTTTCAGGTGGGGGCTTTCTACCAGAAGCAGGAGCACGATTTTCAGCAGCGATGGGTAGTAGCGGGCTTGGCGCCCTCTATGTGGCCGAACCAGGGCACAGATGAGAAGTTCAAGGACATCGTTTACCTCAATAGTCTCTTCCGCGAAGACGAGGATGAGGCCTATTTCGGTAGTGTCAGTTTTGATGTGACCGATAATCTGGAGGCCACTGTTGGTGCTCGTTATTTTAAGCCCGAAGTTACGGTAGAAGGCTTTTACGGGTTTGGTTTGGGATTCAACGGTGTGTGGTCGGGTACGGGAGAGGCTCAATGTGCGACTCAGGACGACTGGAAGGGTAAGCCCTGTAAAAACGTCGAAAAAGGCATCAGCGAGAGTGATTCCGTATACCGAGCGAATCTCACGTGGAAGATCTCGGATGACCATATGGTCTACGGCACTTGGTCAGAAGGGTATCGGCCTGGGGGTATCAACCGAAAACCTTCAGCCGGCGAATACACCTCAGACTTCCTGACTAATTATGAACTGGGTTGGAAAACCACTTGGGCTGATGGGCGGCTGCAATTCAACGGTGCTGCCTTCATGCAGGAATGGGAGGACTTCCAGGTATCCTTCGTTGGTGCCAACGCCATCACTCAGGTTGATAACGGCCCCACTGCTGATGTGAACGGTTTTGAAGGGCAGATACAGTGGTTGCCTGTTGACGCGCTCAATATTTCTGCATCCTTCATGTTTCTCGATAGTGAGCTCCAGTCGGCCTACTGTGCCGGTTGTGGTGGAGACAATTCGGAGAACGCATGGGCCCCGACGGGCACTAAGCTGCCGATTTCGGCAGATTTCAAAGGTAATCTGGTCGCGCGATATAGCTTTAACTTGGGTGGCTTCGATGCCCATGTTCAAGGCGCTGTTTCCCATGAAGGTAAGCGCAACTCCGATCTTCGTGTGAGTGATAATCTAGTGAAGGGCGAGATTCCATCTAATACATTTATGGACATTGCTGCGGGCATTCGGAACGACCAGTACGCGGTAGAGCTCTACGTCAGTAATTTGACCGATGAGGATGCGGCGCTTTATTACACATCCCAGTGCGCTACTGGAACATGTGGTACGCAGAACTATGGCGTAAGAGCACGTCCTAGGACGGTCGGGCTTCGCTGGTCGCAAGAGTTTTGACGGTTTGAGCTCATCGAGAGTACGGTTAAAAAGGCCACCTCAGGTGGCCTTTTTTTATGATCTGAATTTTCTGTTTCTGGAATAGTCTCGCAAGCCGTTGATTCGAATTCTTTTAAACTCTGCGTCGTCGCGAGCGACGTTTGCTACCCTCGGTGCTCCGCTCGTTCGCCGCCAAAGCCGCCCAGGGTTCCCCCAGTGCTGCAGACATGGCTTGGCTATCCAGTCGCCTTGGGGCGGTGGTATTGAGCGCCCTCACCATGGCCGCAATGTGCTCAGGCGTTGTGCCGCAGCAGCCGCCAATAATGGTGGCTCCCGCATCACGCGCGAACAGCGCGTACTGCGCCATGAGCTCTGGGCTACCGTGAAAGTGAATCGCACCGTCCACGTACTGGGGGATACCGCAGTTACCTTTGGCAACGATCGGGATGTCCATGCCCGTCGCAATCAGTCCCTGAGTGGAATCCATCAACTCGGCGGGGCCAACACCACAGTTCGAGCCCGCCATATCGAGACCGATTTGTGTGGCGAATTGGGCATAATCTGCTGGCGTAATGCCCATCATCGAACGCCGCGCAGTGTCAAATGTCAGGGTGGCGCAAACGGGTAAGCCCGTCGCGCGGCCGGCTTCCGCCGCGGCGGCCACCTCCTCGGTTGAGGACATGGTTTCAATCCAAATCACCTCGGCGCCACCCTCTGCGAGTGCATTGGCTTGCATCGCAAAGATCTGGACCGTCTGCTCATGAGTTAGTTCGCCCATTGGCTCAAAGAGCTCACCGGTGGGGCCCATGGAGCCAGCGACGACTGTGCGTCTTCCCGTATCCTCAAAATGTTGTCGTGTGGCTTTCCGCGCCAGTTCTGCGGCCGCCACGTTGAGTTCCGAGACGCGCCCCTCGGCTCTGTGGAGTTTGAGTCGCGGCGCGTTCGCGCCGAAACTATTGGTAAGAATGATGTCGGCGCCCGCCTCAAGAAAGGCGCCATGGAGCCATAGCACCTCTTCGGGCCTCTCCATACACCATAAATCTGGCGGATATCCGGCTTCCAGACCCCGGCCAAAAAAGTTAGAACCGGTGGCGCCATCGGCGACACACCATCCGTTGGCTGCGATCAGCTCCTCGACGGTATTAGACATGATCAACTCCTTCCCCGGGGTGCCATTATCGCTAGACGGAGTATGATAAGGGCAAAGTATGATGCTGTGTCGCTTTGCTCTGACAGGGCACGACCGTGGGCAAACAAACCGCAATTCATGAACAGGTCCTGATTACCCAATCAACCCAGGCGTTGATGGAGCTCGACGCAAAATGGGCGTCCGACTACGATCGGAATGTGAATGAGACCTGGGGGTATAGCGGACCTGACCGCACGCGCTATGGGTTGAGTAAATATCTCGAACCAGAGGGCGCCCGCGTACTGGACGCCGGTTGTGGCACTAGCTTTGTGGGTGTTGCGCTCAGTAGCGGTAGGTGTCGTCAAATCGACGGCGTCGATTACTCACAGCCCATGCTGAGGGAGACCGCTAAAAAAGGCGTCTATCAGCATCTTGAAAGGATGAATCTGAATATCGCGCTACCGATAGACACGGGCGTCTACGATGATGTCACTTGCGTTGGGACTTTCACTTCGGCGCACGTTGTTCCAGAGGCGCTGAATGAACGGGTGCGTGTGACACGCACAGACGGGATCGTCTGTTGTACGGTACGCGAGGAGTCTTGGCAGCACACCTATTTTTCCGAGGTGCTTGACCGGATTATTAGGGCAGAGACCGCGAAACTTCTTGCGCTCTGTGAGGAGCCCTACGTGCACTCGGAGCACTCGATTTGCAAGATGGTTGTGCTGCAGGTAGAGCGTCCCTGATATCCCAGAATGCCGGGGTAAGCGACGGGTTGAGGATGGCTATTAACGGGAGGGTGATCATGCCGCTACAAAGGCCGCAACAGACACAGCACGCATCTTTGCAATCTGCGATATCGCTTTTGACGGGGCGAGCAATTGATTTGCCTATGAGCCGCAGAATGGCATTGCAAGGTATGCTCGGCACGGCCGCGCTCACACTGGCTCCACTCACGCTGAGCCAAGTTGATATCCCCACGGGGCAGGCAAGGCTGATTTTCAACGAGAACCCGTATGGGCCGAGCCCCAAGGCGATCGCGGAGGTGGCAAAGATTATGCCTAATACGGCTTATTATCCGGGTGAGATTGAGGAGGACCTCATCGCGTTGTTTATGCAGCGGCACTTGCTGGACCGAGAGCAGGTGTTCCTTGCATCTGGCTCAAATGAGGGTTTACAAGCAGCTATGATGGCCTTTGGCCGGCAGGGTAGCGTCATCTCCCCGTCTCTCACGTATTCCGATCATCTTGATTACGCGGAAAAACTGGGGGTTGAGGTGCTTCGAGTACCGCTGCGCGACGATATGGCTATCGATCTGGAGGCAATGGCCAGGGCCGTTGATAGTTCAGTAAGTCTGGTTTATCTCTGCAACCCCAACAACCCGACCGGTATGGCGATAGACGGTGACGAGCTGCGAAGCTTTTGCAAAGAGGTCGGGCAGAAAGTGCCGATCCTTATTGATGAGGCCTATAACGAGCTAACAGACAACCCTGATTACACCTCGATGGTCGATTTGCTGCGAGACGGCGCCAACATGCTTATCACACGCACCTTCTCAAAGATTTTTGGTATGGCCGGCCTACGAGTAGGTTACGGGATGGGTCACCCCGATATCGTCCGCGTGGTTAAAGACAATGTCATGGCCTGGCCTAATGGCGTGGGTTTGTATGCGGCTTACCACAGCTATCTCGATGAGGAGTTTATTGCCTTCTCGCGTGAAAAAATCCTGCAGGGGCGCGAGATGGTGAATACGACCTTCCGTCGGCATGGCATCGCGCCATTGCCCTCGCAAACGAACTTTGTCTATGCCGATATCGGGCGGGACGCTACCGCTTTTAAAGAGCAGATGGCATCGCGCAATGTCTTGATTAGAGGCGCGTACGAGGGCTACGGCACCTATTCCCGTGTCAGCATGGGACGGATCGAAGATCTCGTGCTATTCGACAGGGCTTTTGAGGCCACTTACTTGGCCGGCTAACCCTTTTCTCGCGCTGTCATTTTTCGAGCGTTGTTGTATGCCGGCAAGTGAGGCAAGATCCGCTAGAACGCCGTCGACTGCACAGCAAGTGTGATGACAGTAAGAGAGATGTGCTTGTTTCCCCTTGGCTCGTGAGTAAAAGCGGTGAGACAACTTAAAAGCATGATCTTTCCTGGTCAATACAAGGTATCCGGGGCGGTCGACCGGAATGTCCAAACAAAAAATTGGAGGGGCTGGCTCAGATGGAAAAAGATATTTTTGGGCAGGAAGCCAAGATACTGGCAGCTGCGAAGGAAATGATGGACGAGGGGGCCTCCTCTCCCGAGGACTACTCTGCGTTGGTAAACCAGTATGGCAAGCTGTTACGGACGACAAAAAGAATCATCAAGCTGAGTGATAAGAACGAGCAAAGGCTCAATGAACTAAAGCAGGAAGCTCAGGAGACCAACACCCAACTTGAAGGGATGTCTTCCCAGTTGTCTAAATTTCTCTCTCCGCAGTTGTATAACTCAATCTTTTCCGGGTCCAGAGCAGGCACGCGGGTTACGCGACGCAAGAAGCTCACCGTGTTTTTCTCTGATCTGTGCGGCTTCACCAATTTTGTTGAAAGCATGGAGTCTGAGGATGTCACTAACCTGCTGAACCTGTACCTAGAAACCATGACCACCATCGCTCTCGATTACGGCGCGACTATCGATAAATATATTGGTGACGGCGTTATGCTTTTTTTCGGCGACCCGGAGACCAAAGGGTTGAAGGAAGACGCGACCAGCTGCGTCAAGATGGGCCTCGATATGCTCAAAGAGCTCGATAATTTATCGGATCAGTGGGTCAACTACGGTATGAAGGAGCCGCTGCAGATGCGGATCGGTATCGATACTGGCTTCGCGACAGTGGGAAATTTCGGCAGCGAATCGAGGCTTGATTACACGGCCATTGGCTCTGCGGTGAATCGCGCTTCACGATTGGAAACCGCGGCGGATCACGGGTCGATTTTTATATCCGAGGATACCTATAACCTCGTTAAAGAATCGATAGAGGCAATTGAGTTGGAGCCCATACACCTCAAAGGCATCGGGGAGTTCAAAGCGCGAAAAGTGCTGGGGACGATAGATTCGCAGACCATATCGGTGAACTTGGGCAAGCGAAACCTGTCTCTGGTGCTTGATCGGCTATCGGCAGATGATATTGCAGTAACAAAATCTAGCCTGCAGCAGGCGCTGAAGGACTTGGAGCAATATAAAGGGGATCCGGGATCTAGTAGCGCGTAGGTACTTATTGCACCCAGCCTCGATAGACAAACAGGGCACCTTCTTCAGATTCGACAAAGTCAAATTCGAATTTTTTCACCCGCCGAGCCATCTCGATAAAACCGAGTCCCGCACCGCGGGAATCCTCGGGAGGACCGTCCCTGAGTCTTTGCTTGTATAGCCCTCTCAATTCCTTCTGATCCTTGAGGCTGAGATCAACCAGCGTCGCTTCGAGTACATCTTTTTTAGAGGGGTCTACAACATTTACCGCTTCGATTAGGAAGCCATCGTCTGCGAGGCTGATCGCAATCGTACCAATGCTGTCACCCGTTGCTTTAGTCTTGTGGTGAGAGTAGCGAATGATGTTTTGGGCTTGCTCAATGAACACGCCAAAAACGCGCGTGGCCACGATCTCTTCTGTTTCTTTATCAGAAAGCTGATGTCGAACAGGATTGGAAATAGTAGTTAGCAGATCTTCTGTTAGAGGGCCGGAGTAACAGAATAAGGTTTTCCTGTCCTGCATAAAGGTATGCAGCTCGACCGTATCTGTGCTTTTGAGCGTTTTTCCCATTTTTTGCCCCTCGAACCGTTTGATTTCGCCAGAATGACTATTCAGCTTCTTCCGCTACAACCATGTTGTAGGTACAGGCCGACATATCCTCCTCGAAGTCCTCGCCAGCCTCCTGCATGGTGTCGTCCTCTGCACGATAGCGCCAGTTTACTGTAATGGTCTTGCCGCCTTCAGCGCTCTCTTCTAAAAACTCGAAGAAATCGAAAAGAAACTTGGCTGAAGAGCTGTTGAAATAATAGAGCTCGATGTCTACTTTGAACTCGCTCTCGTCATTACCAAGGCACTCTTCCAGGGCGGTCAGTACCGGTTCCGACCACTCTGATATGTTCTCGGGATAGCACTCACCACGTATCAAACAGGATGTTGGTGTGAGTTGTACCAGCGGCGTGCGCTGACCGGCTTCAAAATTCATGGGTCTTCTCCAACTACTTCAGCTGTCCTATTTTCTCTGTCTTCCTCAATTAATGAGAACGCAAGCAATGTCAGATCGTCCCGGAACGGAGCGCCTCCACGATACAGGTTCACACTGCTCATAATATTGTTGACAATATTTTCCGGAGTTTTGTCCGTTGCGTCGCGCAGGATTTTAAGCACTCGCCGCCTTCCAAACGCAATAGGCTTCTCTGCGGGGCTCATGACGTCGGTAATGCCGTCGGTGAGCATCACAAAAGCGCCCTTTGGGGAGTTAATCTCATGAGTCGTGTAGACGAAATCTGCCGCCATTCTCGTTGAGCCAACGGATTTGCGATCTCCACTTGTTTCAGTCGCATCAACGCCACTGACGTTAAATATGGAGGACTTGGCGCCGGCGAACTCGAGCTTATGTTCTTTTCGATAGTAGATGCACACACCACCATCAAAGCCTTCCTCACTGGTATTTTTCTGGTCCGAACGGGAGAGCGTTTCCTTCAGCAGTTCATTGACTGCCGACAGGTAAGCGCCCGCACTTTGGTAGTGATCCAGATCAATGGCTTTATCGAGGTGACTCCGCGCAATGATGGAGAGGAAGGCGCCCGGAACGCCGTGGCCAGTGCAGTCCACCACAGCGATATATACCCGATCTGGCAGATCCTTGATGAAGTAAATGTCGCCCCCAACCATGTCCCGGGGGCGCCATTCGACTCTGATATCGAGGTCGCCAGGCATCGTTTTGGGGAGTAGCGCGTTTTGCAGTTTCGCCGCGTAACGGATAGAGCTGTTGATCTCATCCTTGGCCACCACCAGCTCGTGTGTTCTGGCGTCGATCAACGTGGACACTTCATCTGACATCTTCGAGAAGGCGCGAGACATAATCTCGATCGATGCCCGCTCTTTTTCCTCGTCACTGCCCGAGGACACGGAGCTCTGCATTTCGTTAATTTCCTGCTTTAACATCGATCGAGCCTCCCCCTCCAGCTGATCGGCCAGGGCAGACATTTTGTCGAACATGATCCGGTCGCGCTCGTCGCGGCGTCGAGCGCGCTCTTTGCGGTGCTCTTCAGCATCAAGGCGATGGTTCCTGTAATCATCGATGGTGCTTTGTAGGCGGCTGACTTCGTCGTTTTTCGATGAAAAAGCGCCGATTGCGTGAGCAGGCTCCACTGATAGGTCTCCTTCTCCCATTTTCTCCAGCAGGTGGATGGCATCCAGAATGCGGTTAAAGGAGGACGTTGTGACAAGAAAGACCAGACCCAGGATAACCAGGGCTACTACAACAAATATGATGAAGGCGGCGGTTTCGGCTTCTTTCAAAGCCGTGAGAAGTTCTGCCTGATCATCAAAAATCAGTATTCTCAGGTCGCTGGCTCTGATCTCCTTGCTGAAGGGGATAGACGAGATTCGGTTGCCGTATTCCTCGGCAATAAAACTGTAGGAGAACGTGCCTTCATCTCTGGAATAAGCCAGCCCGCTACCAATCAGCGCGCTCAGTTCCTCGGGCCGCTCCTCGTCATAGTAATCGTGAACAGTAAGCGCTTTTTCTCCCAGCGCAATCGCGGTTTCGATTTCAAAATTCTCGGAAAACTGCTCCAGGCTGTCGATCACATTGCGACCTACCACGACCATGGCAATAATTTCCTCTGCTTCATTGGCGAGGGGGAAGGCCAGGGTGTCATTAATCGATACTGGCATGTCGCCAGTCAGGTCGTTGATTTGTGTGACTCGTCTGATAGAGCCATTCTCGAGGGAGCTGATGAAGGAACCGAACTTGAGGAAGTAATCGGGTTGAGCTGACTCCTCACAGGGATCAACACCAACAAGATAAAGGCTGGATTCGCAATACAGTTGCAAGCCCCGCTTGTCATAGGCAATGGCGAACGTAATCTGCTCTTCCATGATCGCGTTGGCGAAGATCTGCTCAAATAGCGCCGCCGCGGATTCCACATCCTTATCTGCAATGGCTACGTAGAGCGGATTGGGGTCGTCTGATCCAGTGAAGGCATCAACATCCGGATCCCAGTAACTCGAGTTGCTTTCAGAGCCATCCAATGGATCGAATGTAAGCAGATTGCTTACAAACTGGGTGTCCATATTGCTGAACCAGGCAGAAGTATGAGCAGTGATGCTTTCCTCTGCGCTGTAGAGTTTGTTCGCGACATTCATCTGTTGCGAAGAAAAGAAATTGGCGGCGAACAGGCTGCCTATTCCAAGCAGAATAATCAGCAGGACTTTGCTTTTGATCGTCATTATCTGAATTTATCCTTTAATCGGAAGCCGACTTTAAATTGGATGTCGCGCGCCATGACAGGCTCTCCGTCCTCTTCGGGCACTGTGAATCTCATCCCTTTCACAAATTTCATAGCCGATTTGTCGAATACCATCCTGGGCTCAGCTTCCACCACTCGAAGATCAACAACGTCCCCTTTTTCGGAGAGATCAAATGCCACTACTACGTAGCCCTCGACTCCAAGTCGTTCCGCTCTTTTGGGGTATTTCAGCGCAGGCAATTTTTTGATTTCGATTGTTAGTTCTGCGCCAGAGGGCGCGGTACCTTTGACGGATGCTGCAAGCACTGGGTTGCTCAGCATGAATGCAAAGAGAAAAAATCCCGTTAGATAAGCTTTAAATATTTTAGATAAGTACATTGTCACGTCCGATTCTTTGTTCAGTTCGACATGTAAATTTGAACAACTCAGTCGAGCCGTTTTACTGCCGGCTACTGGGACTTTCAGTTGTTTGTCTGTGGGCTTAATGATCTATTCTTTATCAGTCGCATACCGTTCATTTACACACTCGTCACAGGCGACGCACACCTCGCGCAATAACGGGCTGAGACCAGAACACAATCCCCCTAACCGTATCTAGGCTTGCGCAACATTACAACCATCTGGATGCTCAAGAAGCGACGAAATTTTGAGGTGAACCGCGCCGAAATGGGGCGTCTCGTAAGGCATCGTGATGCCGCCATTGCATTTCTTGCTGAGGGTTTGCCTCGATAGGTCAGTTTTCGGTACGATGGGGGGATGCAGTTAGTGTTAACAGTCCAGCGTGCCCGGTGGGTGCTGTGTGCAGCGATTTTTTTTATCGCTGGCAACTTCGTGCACTCCGTCGAGCATGACTTCAGCGTTGCCTCGGCGCAAACTTATGCCGAATGCCAACACTGCTCGATTGAGCACGGTGTAGCTGTTGTCACCACCGATGGCACCTCGTTCCCATCACTGGCGACTGCGAAAATTGAGATTCTGCGCTCGTTTGTCGCCGCCGCTCCCAATACTCCCTTTCAGGCACGTGCACCGCCTCTTAGCTGAACTGATCCTCTTTTAGTTCACTAAACCCTTACCTATTCAGGAGGCGAGCATGAAGCGCGCAGCAGGCCATACTCTTATAGCCATGGCGGTGGTCCCGTCTTTGGCTATCGGGAGCGAAGAAACATTATTGGAAGAAGTGATCGTCACGGCCTCCTTCGTCGGCGTGAACGAATCTTCAGCAACCAGGCCCATCCATGTCCTCGACGGCGCTGCTGTCACCGAGGCGGGCATTCAGTCATTGGGTGAGCATGTTGACACGCTCCTGGGTGTATCTTCTGCCGATTTTGGCGGTGCAGTGGGGCAGCCCATTATCCGGGGGATGAGCGGGAATCGCGTCAAGGTGCTCAATAATGGCACGGTCACCCGCGATGTCTCGGCTTTGGGCCCTGATCACGCGGTGGATATCAGCTTGAGTGATGTCAAACAGATTGAGATCGTTCGTGGTCCATCGGCACTCATGTATTCCAATGGCTCGATAGGCGGCATTATCAATGTGGTCGATAGCAGTATTCCCACTGCCGACCTGAAGGGCTTCAGCGGATCGCTTGGCGCAGAGGCGCAATCAGTTAACGACAGCGAAGCTGTAGATTTCTCCTTGCGCGGTCACGTTGGGGGTCTGAATCTGACCTACAGCTATCAGGACGCCGAGATGGAGAATTATGAAATTCCGGACGGCGCAGTGTTAGATGCTCATGAAGATCATCATGACGGGGGGCCTGAGGGAGATCACGACGACGATCACGAGGGTGAGCATGAAGATGGCCACGGTGAGATGGATACCCTTGCGAATTCCGATGTGTCGACGAGTTCCCATCGGTTGGGGCTCTCTGCCGCGGGTGATTGGGGGTATGTGGGTATCTCATACAGCGACCTGAGCAGTACTTACGGCATCCCGTTTCACTCTGAGGCGGCCCATGACGAGCATGGTGAAGAGCACGAGGGTGAGCATGCCGAGGACGGTCACGATGAAGATCATGATGAAGATGAACATCACGATGAGCACAGCGGTGAGCGGATTTTCTCTACAACCGAATCAGAGATTTTTGCGCTCAGCGGATCCGTCAAGACATCTATTTCGTTTTTGAACGCGATCGAATTCGCGGTAAAGAACACGGATTACGAACTTACTGAGCAGCACGCTGAGGGAGAGCACGGCGAAGAAGAGGAGGGGCACGATCATGAAGGAGGCCCCACTGTTTTCAGTAATGAGGCGACTGAGATGTCCATCGCTTTGGACCTTAGCGTTGATGAACGGATCCGAAGAGTTGTGCTGAATTACGCGGAGGAAGACATATCTATTATTGGTGCAGAGGCTTTTATGGCGCCGGTAGATTCCACCGAGACTACGTTGGGATTCTTCAGCTCTGATGATCTGGGTTTTGCAACGCTGGATCTGGGTCTGCGCTTTGATTATGTTGAGCGCGATGGTCTGATCGCTGAAATTCATCATGAAGATGAACACGAAGATGAACACGAAGATGAACACGAGGGTGACCATGAAGGTGATCATGGAGAGCACGGTGAGGGCGAGATGGTTTATGAGCCAGCGTCATTCAGTGATGAAGTGTTCAGTGCCGCTGCAACACTGCGCCGTGACTTGAATCAGCATGCCTCCTTGTCCTTAAGTCTTGCCAGTGTCAGTAAAACACCATCGGCCGTCGAGTTGTTCATGAATGGTGAGCACTTGGCCGCTAGCCGTTATGAGCTGGGCGACATTGCGCTGGACACAGAGCGTTCCGACAATATCGATCTGGCCTTTAACTTTGATTTGCACGGGTGGTTTGGATCCGCCTCGATCTACTACAACCGGGTCGACAATTACATCTATTTGCGCGATGAACTTGAGGACGAGCACGCAGCACACATGGAAGAAGATTATGAGGGTGAACATCACGAAGAGGGTCATGATGAGCACCATGATGATGAACATTTTGACCATGGTGGTCTGATTCTCTCAGAGTACTGGCAGCAGGATGCCGAGTTCACGGGCTATGAGATCGAAATTGGCACCCGTTTTGAATTGCCGCGCGGCCAACTTGAGTTAACGCTAGGCCGTGATGAGGTCAACGCGGAGTTTACCCGAGGCGGAGGAGATGTCCCGCGCATTGTGCCTGTGAGGAACATGTTCACTGCGCGCTACACGCTCGATGATTTCTCAGCCAAATTGCTGGTGAAAGACGTGGAGCGTCAGAACAATGTCGCATTGGGCGAATCCACTACGGATGGTTTTACGTTGGTGAATGCCGATGCCTCCTGGTCTTACGGGCTCAATGATTCTACACGGCTCACCCTCACCGCGTTTGCGCGCAATCTGATCGATGAGGCGGCACGTAACCATGCGTCTTTTGTAAAGGATCAGGTACCACTGCCAGGTCGTAACCTGGGCGTGCGTGTCCGTCTGGATTTCTGATCAGTGCCGGAGCGGTGGCGTCTTGAGGCGCAACTCGCTTCGGCCACCGTTCAGCGTGCCGATGACTATCGACTCACCACTGGCAATGTCTCAACATGATCCATATGGTCGGTCATCTCTCTAACGAGGATAGGAATAATCTTTTCGGGCATATTGTGGGCCATACCGTCGATCAACAGAAAATCCGCGCCTCGAATCAGCTCCGCGGTATGTTGCCCATGTTCTGGTGGGACCAGACCATCATCGGCTCCATGTAAGACAAGTGTAGGCGCGCTAATTGTAGCGGTCTCGCGTGAACGGTCGCCCGTTTTAAAAATGGCCATCAGGTGGCGCCGCATCGACTCTGGATAGAAGCCTCTGTCGCGAAGCGACTGCTCGCGCCCTTCTTTTGCGTCTCCTGTCGCAAGATTTCGCAGGTTCATTTCGGCCTCTGCACTGGGTGGCGGTAGGTGCGGAGCATTGGTGGTGGACATAATGGAGATTAGGCTGCGGGTTTTGTCGGGATATTGAGCCGCAACAATCTGGGCAATCATGCCGCCCATCGAGGCGCCAATAATATGCGCTTCCTCATAGTCAACCTGCCCCATTAGTCCCGCGATATCAGCCGCCATATCGTTCAGGGTGTAGGGCGCATTCACCGAGAAGCCAAAACGGTATTTGAGGAGCTGCCACCACAGCAGTGGCTGCCCCCAGTCGTCAAAGCGCGTTGAGCCCCCGGTGTCGCGATTATCCAGTATGAGTATTTCGTATCCGCCATTGGTCAGGCCGGAAATTAGCGCATCTCCCCAGGCGACATTGGAGCCGCCGAGCCCCATGATAACAACCGCTTTCGGCTTGTCGGTCCCGGGCCCGACAATCCGGTAGGCGATATCAAGTTCTCCTACACGGGCGGTTTCTAATGGATAACTGTCCAGATAAGCGCGGGAATATTCGGCCTTCGCTAAACAGGGCACAGACAGAAAAATGATGAGTAGAATCAGGGATCGCACAGCGGTTCCTTAAAAGTGGCGCTTAGAGTATACGGCGTAACTTGTTTGATCGATTCAGTCTGAGGTAGCTGGGCTAATTCACTTTTCAGCGCTTTGATCTGAACTGTACTTTTCACCGAATATCCCTAACATGGCCCCTCATACAGGGGGACAGGTCGCACTCGCCCCGCCAATTCGGAAACACCATGAATAGCGCTCAACCCACGCAACATCATCCTGCTGTCAGCGACAATATTTTGCTGGACGCAGGTGCTCGAGATCCGATGTTCGAGGAGATATACCCCCGGCTGCCAGACTTTAAGCTGGGCGTGACCCACAGCTGGACGCGCGGCCAGCCTTTCGATTTTTATCGCCGCATGCGCGAAGACGCGCCGGTAATGTGGTCACAGATTAAAAAGCCGTCATCTGGATTTTGGTCGGTGGTGCGTTATGACGATGTGAGGCACGTCGAGCTCAACCCGCAAATATTTTCGTCTCAACGCGGCAGTATCAATATGAGTGTCTTGCGCAATGACAAGGGTAAGGCTGAACGGCTAATGTATGCCGCCTACAACTCTTTGATCAATCTCGATGCCGATCTGCACCGAGATCTGCGCACTCAGCAGGCGGCTTTTTTCTTCCCGGCGTATATTGAAACGCTTAAAGAGAAGGTAGGTCGAAAAATAGACGACCTGCTCGACAATATGGAGCGTCAGGGGCCGGTTGTAGATTTTGCCAAGCTGTTCTCTATCGAGTTACCCATGTTCACTTTATGTGAAATGCTCGGCGTAGATGAAGAAGACCGCGCCGATATTATCAAGTGGATGCATTACCTGGAACTCGCACCACAGTTCATCACCCACCCGTTTCGGATGCTGTTGGCAGAGCCGTCCTTTCCTTTCCGATTTGAGAAAATTCTCCATGACATGTTCAGCTATGGGGAGCGGGTAATGGCGGATCGGATCCAGAATCCGCGGGAGGACTTGCTGACCACTATTGCCAACGCAACCCTGGGTGATAAGCCACTCTCCCAGAGCTATCTTGACGGTTCCTGGCTTTTAATCATTTTTGCGGGCAATGACACCACGCGTAACTCTCTGTCAGGCACCATCCGGCTGCTTACACAATTTCCCGAGCAGCGGCAGATGGTGCTCGATGACCCCACACTGATCGAGCGCATGTCTCACGAAGCTTTGCGAATGGTGTCGCCGGTCATGCATATGCGCCGCACTGCCATGGAAGATACTGAGATTGCCGGGCAGCGAATTGCCAAAGATGAAAAGGTCATTATGTGGTACGGCGCGGCGAATCGAGACCCAGCTGTATTCCCCGATCCTGACAATTTCGACATGATGCGTGACAACGTCGACAAACACCTCGCCTTTGGTCACGGCGTTCATCGTTGCCTTGGTAACCGCGTGGCGCAATTGCAGCTCAAGATGGCTTACGAGCGCATTCTCGAGCGCTTCCCCAACATTTACTGGACCGGCAAGCAGAAAATCGAGCCGATCATATTGGTGCACGCGATTTCCAGCCTTCAGGTCAACCTCTACGGTAAAAACGGCAAGCGGCCCGTGGTGGTTTCGACTCACTGAGGGCAGTCGTCGAGCAGTCGCTGATCAGCGCGTTCCACCCTGTTTTCGGCCGTGTTCTGTGATTAACTTGCCATTGAACCAATTGACACAGCAGGACATACGCCATGAGTTCACCCCCTGATCAGGCGCTATTGCGAGAAAGTCTTCGTGGCGTGACTGACGAGCATACCTTCGGTGGCATCGTCAGTTTTATGCGCCGCCGTTACTCACGTGATCTCGCTGAGGCTGATGTGGCGGTTCTGGGCATTCCTTTTGACCTAGCGACAACCAACCGCCCCGGGAGTCGGTTTGGCCCTCGCGCGGTGCGCGAGGCATCTGCCAGTCTGGCCTGGGAAGGAAAGGCTATGGGATGGGGCTTCTCGCCATTAGACGAACTGACAATAGTGGATTATGGCGACTGTGATTTTGATGCCGGCAATCCGGCGGGAGCACCAGAGGAGATCTACCAGTGTGTGCGGCAGATCCTGTCGACCGATACAGCACTGCTATCAATCGGGGGCGATCACTTTGTTTCCTATCCTTTGCTCAGGGCCCATGCTGAGCGATATGGCGAGCTCTCGCTCATACATTTCGATGCCCACTCGGATACGTGGGCTGAAGAGAGTCAGCGAATTGACCACGGGACAATGTTTTATCACGCGGCACAGGAAAAACTGATCTCTCCTTCGCATTCAGTGCAAATTGGTCTGCGCACCCACAACGACGACAACCATGGTTTCAATGTCTATGACGCACCCACCGTTCACGATATGAAACCCGCCGATTTGGCCTCGCAGGTCAAAGGCATCGTGGGTGACCGGCCCTGCTATCTGACTTTTGATATCGATTGCCTGGATCCTAGCTTTGCACCGGGTACGGGCACACCTGTTGTGGGCGGTTTGTCGACACATCAGGCGATGCAGATTTTGCAGCACCTCAGCGGTATCCATCTCGTTGGAATGGATGTTGTTGAGGTGGCACCCCAGTACGATGTTGGTGCGATTACCTCACTGGCGGCCGCTACGGTGGCGTTGCAGCAACTGTGCTTATTTGCACGGACGGAGAGATAGGGGGATATCTTGGCACAAGCCAGAGATCAGCAAATAAAAGAAGCCCTCGAGCGAAAAGGCCACTTCGCGCTAAATTGGGAGGATCTCGACAAAATCGTGCTCCCTACCGGCGTGATCTCATCAATGTATCGCGTTGGCGACCCTACGCGTCAGGAATCACCTACCGTCTTCAAGGTGTTCTACCCACCCGGCTGTACGATTGAGGCGCACACTCACGACTGCGACTACACCGAAATCATTCTCGAGGGATCACAGAGAGTGGGGGCCACCTGGCATGACGCCGGCGATATTCGAATCGGTCTGGCCAATCGCGGCTACGGACCCTTAGTCGCCGGACCAGAGGGTGCCACGGTGCTGTTTGTGTTCGCCACCGGCGCCTGGCCAGCTATCAAGCTGGGCAGTAACGATGGCTCAACGCTCGGTAGCGAGATTCTCGAAGCTCACTTTGAGAAAGTGCAGGCAGGCGAGGCGCCGTTATTGCCTCAGTAACAAAGTTTGCTGTCTATAATGCGCTGAAGTCCGCCCGTGCTGAAGGAGTGGCGGCATCTGGGATCAAGCTGGCAAAAGTGTTGGGCGGCGCTTCTAGCTCTGTTTTCAAGGTGCTGTTCCAGCGATTGAGAAATCCATAGAGTGAGAGCACTGCAACGATTTCAACAATTTGTCGCTCTGTGAAGTGGGTCTGCAGTGCCGCAAAGTCCTCGTCGCTGACGGCATTGGGCTGCAGCGCCCCATGCCAAGCTACACGCAGTGCGGCGCGCTCGGCATCGTTGAACAACGGTGAGGTTTCGAACTCGAAGACAGCGACAATTTTTTCGGTCTCAACGCCAAGCTGGTCTGCTCCGAAGCCCGCATGTGCAGTGCAGTAGGTACAACCTTGTGTGCGACTGCTGACGATGCCAATCAGCCGCTTGAGGAGGGGGTCGATTTCTCCAGTTTGAAGCACGGTATGGACTAACGGACCTAGGCTCTCTAGCAGCGCTGGCCAGTGCCCCATATTCAGTACATCGTTGGGCAGGTACCCCATGGAGGAGCTGGCCTGCTCCATTAGTGTGGCAAGCTCAGGTACCGCCGAGGGTTTGACCGGCGAAATTCTTGTCATTGTCCTCGCCTCAATGCTTGAGTCAAAAAGGGGCTATCGCGAGGCGCTCTTTGCCCAATTCCAAGTCCATCAACCAGACGCTGGGATTAGTTTTGCTTCCAGTTTTCCCCAGCCTTGTCGAAGTGATCGTTGCCGCTCTCTGAAAGTTGATGGGAAACAATGATCGCTCCGATGATGATGGCCAAAACTACTCCGAAAATGACGCCACTTTTCACGCATTACTCCCAGACTCGATGTCATTAGAGGGTAGCGCTATTTTTGCCAAAAGCGAAGCCTTTGCGCATTAGCGAGGTCCTCTCTGGAGTGCATCATCCTGAACTACGGGGTTTGGAGATGGTTTGTTGGATTCGGTGTACTCTCGCGGCATGCAGCGCAAGATTATTCATATTGATGCCGATTGCTTCTATGCCGCGATCGAGATGCGGGATCACCCCGAGCTGCGTGGCATCCCGATGGCTGTGGGAGGCAGTGCCGAGCGGCGCGGCGTGCTCACGACCTGTAATTACGATGCACGGGCTTATGGCGTGCGTTCTGCCATGCCCACCGCGCAGGCGATGCGACTTTGCCCCCAACTGACCGTTGTGCCGCCACAAATGCACAAGTACCGGGAAGCCTCGAAGATCATGCGCGGTATCTTCGCCGACTTCACCGAGGTCATTGAACCGCTGTCACTGGATGAGGCCTACCTCGACGTCAGCGAGATGTCTGATGAGGAACGCACTGCCACTCGTATCGCGAAGGCCATTAGGCAGCAGGTGCGTGAGCAGCTGGAGATAACGGTTTCGGCGGGTGTGTCGGTCAACAAGTTCATTGCCAAGGTCGCCTCGGACTGGCAGAAGCCCGACGGTCTTACTGTCGTCCCGCCAGATGATGTTGATGCGTTTGTCTCCGCTTTGCCTGTGCAAAAAATCCCCGGTGTGGGCGCTGTTACAGCTGGCAAAATGCACCGCTATGGGCTCAGAACCTGTTCGGACATAAGGGAGTGGAGCCTGTACGATTTGCGCCGTCGGTTTGGAAAGTTTGGTGTTGTCTTGCATGAACGTGCCCGGGGCCGAGACGAGCGCCCCGTGCAGCCAAGCCGGGTACGTAAATCGGTGAGCGTGGAGCGGACTTTCTCCGAGGATGTCAGTGGTCCGGCGGAGTGGGCGCCCATTGTCGAGCAGCTCTATGTCAACCTGATGGAGCGGATTGAAGCCGCCAAGGCATGGCATGTGATCGATAAAGCCTTCGTTAAACTCAAATTCAATGACTTCACTACGACCACGGTTGAGCGCGTGGGCACCAAGGCGATCGAAGCTGACTACCGTTCGTTGCTAGCCGAGGGGTGGGAGCGCAAAGCGAAGCCGGTACGGCTGATTGGTTTGGGTGTGCGGTTAATCAATCAGGGTGATCATGCATCGGCTCGTTTGCCTTTTTCCGACACACCCATGGATGAAGCTTAGTTTGGGGTTAAATATTGGCATTATGCGTGCCAATATCAGTCGCACAGTTACGCCATGGTGGCTGCTGTATAAGCGTCGCTGTATCACCCGAGCTATCTCACCAATGCGAGAGGAATTTTGTCATGTTGAAACTTCATTTTGCTCCCAACAGCCGTGCCAGCCGCAGCCTCTGGTTGCTTGAAGAATTGGGTCTCGAGTACGAGCTCAACCGCATGGATTTCCACCCCAAGGATTTGAAATCCGACGAGCACCGTGTGCGTCACCCGCTGGGCCGCATACCGGTATTGGAAGATGGCGAAGTGTCTATTTATGAGTCTGGTGCCATTGCCGAGTACATTCTCGAGCGACATAAAAACGGGGGCTTGAAGCCGGGTTCAGATGACCCGCGATTTGCCGAGTATCTGCAGTGGTTCCATTATTGTGAAGGTATGGTCATGCCGCCTGTGAACACGATTGTGGTTCACACGGTGTTGCTTCCTCCTGAGCGGCAGGACGAGAATGTTCGCGGCCAAGCGGAGCGACTGTTGGCCAAGGCCTGGGCGCCAGTGGAAGCAGCAATGGATGGTCGCGATTACTTAATTGGCGATTTTTCGGCTGCCGATACCATGCTCGGGCACGCCGGTATTATGTCCAAGCGACTGGGAATCATCACTGACGAGGCGTTCCCCAGCTTGAGTGCCTATGCTGATCGGTTAATGACGAGACCGGCCTGCGCCAGGGCGTTTTCCGCCTGATACCTGCCACGCTACACTGGACTTATTAGAGGCCGATCAGCGCTATTCTGCGCGGCAGGGAGTGAGCCTCGAGCAGAGGGGAGTTCGACATGAATATTTATACTGGGCCCGAGCTCAGTAAGACTGCCGCCAATTTTGCTCCGCTGACCCCTGTTTCAGTTCTCAAACGCACCGAGCGGGTATACCCCGACCTCCCTGCACAAATTCATGGGGGTATTCGGCGCACGTGGGCCGAAGTCGCCGCGCGCTGCAAACGGCTCGCTTCTGCGCTTGACGGACGAGGTGTTGGGCAGGGCGATACGGTTGCACTGATCGCGCCCAATATTCCCGAGGCACTTGAGTGCGCCCTAGCGATCCCGATGCTGGGAGCCGTGCTTAACGCCAATAACGTGCGGCTCGATGCAGCAACCCTTGGTTACGTTCTGGCGCACGGAGAGGCCAAGGTCCTGCTGGTGGACACCGAATTCTCGGCGCTGGCTCGGGATGCGGTGGAGTGCTCGGGGCGAGAGCTGCTGATCGTCGATATCGAAGATCCAGAGGGGCCCGGCGGTCCGTGCATCGGTGAGCTGACTTATGAGGCGCTGCTACTGGAGGGCTCTCTCGAATTTCCCTACATGCCGCCCGATGACGAATGGGATGCCCTGGCCCTCAACTACACCTCTGGTACGACTGGGCAACCAAAGGGCGTTGTCTATTCCCACCGCGGTGCGTGGACCAATGCGGTCAATAATGTGGTCACGTGGGAGATGCCTCACCACCCCATTTACCTCTGGACGTTGCCCCTGTTCCATTGCAACGGCTGGTGCTTCCCGTGGACCGTCACGCTTTTGGCAGGGACTCATGTCTTCCTTCGGAGTCCTTCAGCCGCTGGGATTTACGATGCGTTTGCACGCCACGGTGTGACACACCTGTGTGGCGCTCCGATCATCATGTCAATGATTACCAACGCGGCGGAGCGTGAGCGGCAGGCCTTTAAACAGTCGGTGCGCATGATGACGGCGGCGGCGCCCCCACCACCGCAGACCATTCTCGCGATGGAGAGCATGGGGATTTCTGTCACTCACGTATATGGTCTGACTGAGGTGTATGGACCCGCGGTCGTGTGCGCAGAACGGGCAACCTGGGCAAGTATGAGTGAAGAAGAGCAGGCCCGGCTGAAAGCGCGGCAAGGGGTCGCTTATGAGTTGCAGGAAGATGTTCTGGTGCTCGACCCTGACACGCGACAGCCGGTGCCTTGGGATGGCGCAGCGCAGGGAGAGGTTGCCTTCAGGGGGAACATCGTGATGAAGGGATATTTCAAGCAGCCCGAAGCGACGGCAGAGGCCTTCGCCGACGGCTGGTTCTGGTCTGGTGATTTGGCGGTTCAACACCCCGACGGTTATATCGAGATCAGGGATCGCTCCAAGGACATCATTATCTCTGGGGGAGAAAATATCTCGTCGATAGAGGTGGAAAATGCGCTCTACAGCCACCCGGCCGTGGCCTGCGCGGCGGTGGTGGCGATGCCCGACGATAAGTGGGGCGAGGTCCCTTGTGCGTTTGTAGAACTCACGGAGGGGATTGAGCTCACTGAGGAAGCCTTAATTGAGCATACGCGTGGGCAGTTGGCTGGGTTCAAGAGCCCTAAACGCATCGTGTTTGAGGGCCTCCCTAAAACCTCTACCGGGAAGATTCGCAAGATGGTGCTCCGCCAGCGCGTGGAGTCTCTGCAGTAACCGTTCACCTCACGACTCAGACATAGGTGCGCGGATGTGCTGCATGAACCTTGGGTCTGGATGCAGCTATTAACATTCGCGGGCCCAAGCGAGTCCTGCGTGATCGGCAGTGCCGCGACCATCGCCTCAGCTCAGTGTCGCACCCGCCGTAATGCGTTTATTCGGGTCGTAAAAAGGTTTGGCCACAACTTGGGCTCGGCGCACCTCGCCTGCCACTTCAATCTCGTACTCGGTGTCCAAGGCGCTGTGTTCCTGCATGACCATTGCCAGCGCGATGTTCTTTTTGAGTCTGGGTGAATAAACGGCCGAAGTCACCTTGCCCGCGAGATGACCTCCTCGTTTCACGGGCCAGAATTGCGTGTTGGCTCCAGGCAGTGCATTACCATCGATTTCGACGCCCACTTGTCGCCGGTGCACACCCTGCTGCTGAATACGCTGAAGGGCAGTTTTGCCAATGAAGTTGGCAGCCATGTCGAGGTCTACGAGCCGGTCGAGGCCCAGTTCGAAGGGATTAACACCGGCATCCAAGTCAGCATGGTAGGAGAGCATGCCGCCTTCTATGCGACGAATTGTCGAGGTGTGCCCTGGTTTTAAACCGAGAGGTTCGCCAATGGCCATCAACTTTTCCCATAGCGCATTGCCCTGACTACCATCGAGTAAATACAGCTCATAGCCTAACTCGCTTGACCAGCCGGTTCGGGAAATCAACAATGGAATACCATCCAGCTCAAGCCGATCGAGCCAGTAGTACTTCAGTTCACGAATCGATTCTCCAAAAAGAGCGGCCATAATGTCGCCACTTTTAGGACCCTGAAGTTGTAACGGGGAAACGTCGGGTTCCCGAATCTCGACGTCCAGACCCGCGTGAGTGGCTACGCCTTGTGCCCAGAGCAAGACGTCGCTATCTGCCAGCGACAGCCAAAAGCGATCTTCCTCCACTCGAAGCAATACGGGATCATTCAAAATACCGCCAGCCGCATTGGTGATCAGCACGTATTTGCATTGGCCTACCGCGCATTGCGAGAGGTTCCGTGGCGTAAGAAGCTGGACGAACTCGGCAGCGTCTTTGCCGATAATCTCGACTTGGCGTTCCACGGCGACGTCACACAAGATGGCGTCGTTTACTAGATTCCAGAAATTCTCCTCCGGGTCGCCAAAAGATCGGGGGATATACATGTGGTTGTATACCGAGAAATCGGTCGCACCCCAGCGAACCGTGGCGTCAAAGAACGGGGATTTGCGAATCTGGGTGCCAAAACCAAATTCTTTGCGTGGGGTGACTGCCATAGTGTCCCTTATAATATCGTGGGTGTTGGCCCGTTATGAAAGTGAGTTCGCCAAGGCTAGATGCCTCTTTGTATGGTTCACGGGGCTAACTGGATTACGAGGCGGTCTTGTTTCGGCCAGATCAACTGTGGCCCCCAGCTTGGGTTTGAGTGAAACAGCGGCTTTGGGACGTGGGTATGGGCGTTGAGAAGTGTCTGAGAACAATCCGGAAGGCTTATTCGGCCGTATCGCCATGGCAATCCAGCACATCCTCAACTGGTTTCTATTATGAACAAACTTCGTCAGGAGTGGTTCTCCAATGTCCGCAGCGATTTATTAGCGGGGTTGGTCGTCGCGTTGGCGCTGATACCTGAGGCTATCGCTTTCTCCATCATCGCCGGGGTAGACCCGCGAGTAGGCCTTTATGCCTCATTTTGCATAGCGGTGGTCATTGCGTTTGCGGGCGGTCGGCCTGGCATGATTTCTGCCGCTACGGGCGCCATGGCACTGCTGATGGTGACGCTGGTTAAAGAGCATGGCCTCGAATACCTCTTTGCCGCCACGATTCTTACCGGTGCCCTGCAAATCATCGCGGGATGGGTGCGTCTCGGAGAGCTGATGCGCTTTGTCTCGCGCTCGGTGGTGACGGGTTTTGTGAACGCGCTGGCGATCCTGATTTTTATGGCGCAGTTACCCGAGCTGACCGATGTTCCCTATGCGGTGTATGGCATGGCGGCCGCGGGGCTCGGGATTATCTATGGCCTACCCCTCATTACGCGTGCGGTGCCCTCACCACTGGTCGCCATAGTTCTGCTGACGGCTGTATCGATGTATTTTGGTATCGACGTGCGCACAGTGGGGGATATGGGCGATCTGCCGTCTACCTTGCCGGTGTTCCTGATTCCCGATATCCCGCTCAATTTGGAGACCCTCGAGATCATCTTTCCCTACGCGGTCACCCTGATGGTCGTGGCGCTCCTCGAGTCGCTGATGACGGCCACCATTGTGGACGATTTAACGGATACCCACAGCAATAAGAGCCGCGAGTGCGTGGGGCAGGGTGTCGCCAATATTGCCAGCGGCTTTCTCGGTGGAATGGCGGGTTGTGCGATGATTGGCCAATCGGTCATCAACGTGAAGTCTGGCGGTCGCGGTCGGCTGTCTACGCTCAGCGCCGGCATATTTTTACTGCTGTTGCTGTTGTTCCTCAGCGACTGGGTGCGCCAGATACCGATGGCAGCACTGGTCGCCGTTATGATCATGGTATCGATAGGCACTTTTAATTGGGATTCAATCCGAAACCTGCGGACGCATCCACCGAGCTCTAGCTTTGTAATGATGGTGACGGTGGCGGTAACGGTATCCACCCATGATCTTGCGCAGGGTGTATTGTCTGGTGTGCTCCTCTCGGGATTCTTTTTTGCGCACAAGGTCGGTCGTATTCTGGTGATTCGATCCCAGTCAGAGGATGAGGGTCGCGTTCGGGCGTACACGGTTTTGGGGCAGGTCTTTTTCGCCAGCGCTGACCGATTCTCGCAGTCATTTGATTTTAAGGAGGCTATCGATACTGTCCGTATCGATGTGAGTCGCGCGCATTTTTGGGATATCACTGCAGTCAGTGCATTGGACAAAGTGGTGCTGAAGTTTCGACGTGAGGGCGCAGACGTGGAAGTAATCGGGCTTAACGAGGCTAGCGCCACAATGGTGGATCGCTTCGGTTTGCACGACAAGGAGGGAGCTGAAGATTTGCTCCTGCCTCAATAGGTCGCCAATATGAAACTGCCCAAAAAGGTGCTTGCCTGCGTTGATCAGTCGCCCTACGCAGAGTCCGTTGCTGATTACAGTGCCTGGGCAGCAGAGAAGTTTTCTTTGCCGATGGAGTTACTGCACATTATTGATCGTCATCAGGAGACCGCTACCAGCGACGATCATAGCGGAGCAATAGGGTTTGATGCGCAGGAGAACTTGTTAAACCAGCTTGCTGAGGAAGAGGGTGAGCGCACCCGTGAAACGCGCGAGCAAGGCCGGATATTTCTCAATGAACTGAAAAAGCGGTGTGAGCAGCGTGAGCGTATCGCGGTCGATGTTCGTCAGCGCTACGGGCAGCTCCTGGAAACCCTCGAAGAGCAGCAACAAGATGTGGCGCTATATGTCTTGGGTCGTCGCGGTAAGTCGGCCGCGCACACCGAGCGCGATCTGGGCCGGCACGTGGAGAGCATCAGCCGCAAAATTCGGCGGCCGATTCTTACTGTAGCTAACGCGTTTACTGAGCCAAAAAGCCTTTTGGTTGCCTATGACGGTAAGCGCATGACGCGCAGTTGTATCAGCCTGATCGCCGGTAATCCTGCGCTCGCCGATTTGCCGGTGCACGTCGTAATGTCAGGTAAGCAAAATAACGAGGCAACCAGACACCTGGAGTGGGCCAAAAGCACGCTGGCAGAAAAAGGGTTTGCTACTGAAACGGCGTATTTACCGGGTGATCCCGAGCAGAAAATTACACAGGCGATTGCTGAGAGAGAAATCGATCTACTGGTGATGGGGGCCTACAGTCGCAGCCCGTTGAAGAGTTTGTTACTGGGCAGCAAGACCAATGATTTATTGCGGGCTTCCCGCGTGCCCACCGTGACGGTGCACCTTTAGTACGTAAGTGCTAGGCCGCCGACCTCAGTAGTTTGAGAAACGCCCACTGGCTGCTCAGCCACGAATGGTATTTTGGCAGCGAGTCATCGACATCTTCAGTTCGTGTCCCGTAAAACACATGCATCGTGCTCGTAGGCAGCGCCTCGGGGCTGACAAAATTCTGTGTTGAGATAAACGCATAGCCTTTCTCCCCGGCACCCATCTTCGCTATCACGGGTTTTTGGCAGGCGTCACAAATACCCCGGTCAATGGCTGCAAAACGTTTGTACTTCCCAAAGGTGATCGCCTGCTCAGGTAATGTCATCGCTGGCAGTTTGAATAAGGTCACATCCGCAAAGGATGCATCATATTTCTCTTGGCAGATCGTGCAGTGGCAGAAGAATCGGACGATGGGTTTTCCGTGAGCTGAAAATTGATTGGCACCGCAGGGGCACTGGCAACTGTGTTGCATCATGGTCATTCTCAATCCTGCTGGTGGAGGTTTTTGCTCAACATATTACCTTTAACCTTATAATAAAATGAACGAGGATGCCTAAGCGCAGTGTGATATGGCGGGAATTAGTGCAATGTGAAAGCAACGTCGCCGAGTGCCCATCCAGCATGTGCCTACAAAACAAGAAAAAACGCACGGTAAGCCGTTTCTGGCGGCGACAATCGAACAGGCAGAGCACCATGGTCCTTTTAAAAAAAATCTTTGCGGTATCGCTTCTGACGTTTATGTCGGGGTATGCATATGGAGCCAGTGAGTCCCAAAGCGATAAGGCGATCACTTTTCCTAGCGCAGATCTTGTTATCAGGAACGCCAAGATATTTACATCAAACACACAGCAACTGTGGGCGGAAGCGCTCGCGATATCGGACGGTAAGTTTGTATACGTAGGTGACAACAAGGGAGCTGAGCCTATTCAGGCCCCTTTGAGTATAGATCTTCAAGGACGATTGCTGGTGCCGGGTCTCATCGATGGCCATGCTCACCCCGGTTACGTTAACGTCGAAAATTTCGGAGAGGTCTCGGGCAATACTAAAGAAGCCCTTTTGGCGTCGGTGAAACAATATGCTGAAAAGCATCCGGAACAGAAATGGCTACGTCTTTGTTGCTGGCCAACAGCGATGTTTGTCAACGGTAGTGAGGGCCCCAGAAAAGAAACACTGGATGCCATTCTCCCTGATCGCCTAGTGTGGTTTGAAAGCGAGACAGCCCACGATTTCTGGCTAAATTCAAAAGCATTGTCTGAACTGGGGGTTGATGGCGCCACTCCCGATCCGAAGCCTGGTCTGGCGATGTACGCCAGAGACGGACAGGGTAACCCGACCGGTTGGGTCAAGGAGGGGGCAGGTGTTCAGCATTTTTCTGAGCAGTTTGCTCTGGTCGATTCGAGTCAGATTCAACGCCATAAAGACGCAGTGGCCGACATACTGAGCGTTATGAGTGGCCATGGTTTGACCGCGATTTTTGATGCCGGCAATAAAGGTTACGGGGATCACGTTTACAGTGTCATCGCGTCGCTTGAAAAGCAGGGGCGCCTGCCGCTGAGGTATTACGGGACCTACCAGATTTTCACTCCGGAGCGCGCCAAAAGAGCTGTCGCAGAGGTGAAACGCTATCGCCGCGAGTATGGTGGGTCATTGCTCCGCTTCAATGCGGTAAAGGTGTTCATGGACGGCATCAGCGCCAATCAGTCAGCCTCCTATACTGAGCCGTATTTAGGGAGTGGCATTGCGACTGAGCCACTGCTAACGACAGAGGAGCTGACGGCGCTCTTGCTGGAGCTCCATGAGGAAAAACTTGATCTCATGGTGCATAGCATTGGTGATCGCGCGACTCGCACTGTACTCGATGCCTTAGAGGCGGCTCATGCCGAAGTAGCGGAAGCCTTCTATCCCCGTGTCACCATAGCCCATTTAGCACTGATTGATCCTTCAGATATGAAGCGTATTGAGGCGCTGGGCGTGATCGCGAACTTTTCACCATGGTGGTTTGGGGTAGAGTCAAATCCAGTGGTTCGCGACCTATTGGGCCCTGCGCGGTATGACGCGATGTATCAAGCCCGGACGGTGTTCGAGACTGGTGCTCGCGTGACGTTTTCTAGCGATGAATGGTGGGGGGGCGATATGTTGCCTACCTACGTCAGTCCTTATCTGGGTATCCAGACCGGACATACCCGGCAGTATCCAAGAGAGTGGTGGCAATCTGAGAATGACGGCATTCGTGCGCCTGTTACAGAGCGGCTCGAACTTGAGCAACTTCTGGCCGGCTACACGCGCAACGGTGCTTACCAGCTGCGTTTGGAAGGCGCGCAGGGCGCAATCGAGGTGGGTAAGGAAGCCGATTTCGTGGTGTTGGATCAAGATCTTTTTGAGATGGATCCTCAGAGCATCTGGGCCTTACAGCCCTCCTTAGTGGTCATGCAGGGACAGGTCATGCAGGGATCTTTGCCCGAGTGACGAGCGCTGTTTGAACACGCCGCCTCGTTCGGGAGGGCGATCTCCAGAACGTATCCGGCATGCCCACTTTGTCCATAGGCCACAGCGTCAGTCTTTGGATCGCCGGAATGCTGGCGAAACTCAAGTTTCATCCAATAAATCAGCAACAGCTCGATGTGCCTGATCAATGGCGACGTGGGTGTAGGCTGAGGCGCCTGCGTCAGCGTTGGCGATCACAATAGAACCGAACCGTTGACGGGCAATTTCATGTGGCGCCTCACCGGGCCCCCACTCTGGGTCCCATAGCTGCATGTATTCATAGGAATAGCCGTGTGGCCATCGATTCACGGTGATCGCCAGAATATCCTCTGACACGTCGAAGCCCGCTGGGCCCAATAAGCCGTCAAGTACCGTCCGCACCTCGCGTTCAAAGTCCTCAAAGCTGAGCTCGAGTAACTTCTGACGTGATCCTCTAAGCTGACTGCGAAGATCAATGGCGTCCTCGGGGGGCGAAATTGATCCCCAAAAAACGAGTGATACAGCTTCTTCGACATTATCAGGGCGTTCGTAGCCGCCGGTATGGAGTCCTTTGAAAAGGAATAATCTCGCGTGCAGCCTGCCGGGACAGGCGATGGCGTCAACGCCAAGTTTGTCCAGCGCTTCGCTATTGCGAAGCAGTACATTGGTCAAAATCATTGGAAATTTGACCTGATACTTCAGCGCAGCTTTCTGTGTGTCAGCCATAGCGGGGCACAGGTGAGGGATGATGCTGTGGTAGCAGGCCAGTGCGCTATGTCGAGCTGAGACTTGTTTGAGTGCTCCTGCGGGTGACGCGTAGGTTACTGAGACGCCCTCATTGGTATTTTCGACACCAACGACCGTTGAATTCAGGCGCAACCTCACGTCGGCCCATTCCTGATCCAGCGCTGAGTAATCGAAGCGCGCGATGGCGACGTTATCTGCCGTTACGTCCGGGGCCGAGTGTGGCATGAGCTTGGCCACCATCAGGCGCGTCAGACTGGCGTTACCGTCCGGCCACATCGCTACTGGATATTCGAAACTATCCTTACTCCAGCCCTCGCCGAAAAGGTGGGCGCCCGGGTACCCCTCCCAGATAGCCTCAGCTGCTGAAATGGCACGCATTTCCAAACCCCACGATCCATGCTCCTCCTTGTCGAAAAGCTGCACCGCGTCATCAATTAAACCACCATACTGTCGGAGAAATTGGGGATAGCTGATGCTCGACAACATGTCTTCAGCTTCAGCCTCTGTCCAGTCTTCGAGGCGAGGTGCGCTGTCGTAGAATCGTTTAAGTGACTCTCGGCCGTCATCTGAAATCGGGACCTTGTCGATGTCTTCAGCGGTGAGTTTTGCTGACAGATTGAAGTTGGTTATAAGTCGGCTCACGCCGTAGGTTTCCTCATCAAACCACATCGCCGGGCTGTTGGGCGCGTCCCGTCCGTAGGCGAAGTCCATCTGCTGTTGCATGGCTTTGTGATCAACGCCGTGTGCTGCCATAAAAGCGCTCACAGTCTCGCTAAATTGCCACCACTCTAGATTGTGGGTGCCACCGAGAGAAAGCACCATGTCGCCGCTTTGGTGAAATTCGTTGCGCTTGGCGTGGCCGCCAAAGTCGTCGTGGTTCTCTAGCAATAATATTTTTGCATTAGGTCCGAATTTTTGTTGGTAATAGTGAGCTGCTGCGAGCCCTGAAATTCCAGCACCGACCACAATCAAGTCGTAGTGCTCTTCTGTTGGTTCGGGGGTGGGGAATTTGGCTCCTTCACGCGCGAGCGCATGAGCAATTTCGTAGGCGCCCGGATGTGAGCCACGCATGCCGGTTTTGATCGGTGGGTAGTCGGAGAGCATCGCGCCCTGAGCACCCTCGCTGACTGAAGCGCTCGCAGTCGCTACGTTAGACAAGCTCAGCGTGCCTGCTTGCACCGCCGCACCTGCGGCAACGGCTGCGCCCTGCACGAAATCCCGTCGCGTAATGGCGTGTTGCATGCCCAGCCGGTTATCAGATGGTTTTTTCATTTTTCTCGCGTTCTTCAATAGTCTGGAAAGTACAGGTCGGGGTACTGACTATTGGAGCAGACGGCTTATGGGGCAATTCGCGAAAGACAGCGGTCGTCATTTACCCAGCCCTGCTTTCAGGCGGCCATGCAGGACAAAGCTGATCACCATACCCAGTGCCAGTATTAACACTGATATCAGCCCGCGATACGGTTGCTCGGGTGACCATGAGTCACTCTGATCGAGCCAATAGTGCAGGTAGAGCGCTGCCAGCCAGGGTAATAGAACCCCACTCCAGACTACCGCCCACTGTAATTTACGCATCGCTCACGGGTCCCCACAACTCCACTCCTAGCCTACCAGCTAAGAAGCAATTCGTACTTCCACACGCTAACTTCAGTCAACATTGACACAATGGCACGCTTGGTCGAGCCTGTCATGAGTGAAGAGGAGATCAAAGTGCTTGTAGCGTGGCCGAATGGGTGGCGGTTGTTTGCAGTTGTATCTGCAGTGATCACCACTTTTATGCTGTTGCGGTTGGCATCGGCGGACTTGTCATCGCCTCAGGATCTGTCAGCGATGATCCAGTACTCCGTGAGATGGGCAGTACCGTTCATTTTTCTGGTGATTGCTACTTCAGCCTTGGTTCGGCTGTTTCCAGGCCGTTTGACGCGTTGGTTGCTGCGTAATCGGCGATACATAGGCCTGAGCTTTGCTGTCGCCATGGCCTGGCAGGGCGCCTTCATTTTTATTGTGTCCTTCTCCCACTCGGCACACTACTACGGAGAGATCTACCTACTTCGTGACGAACTTGAGGGTAGCAGCGGCTATTTATTTCTTGCTGCGATGACTGCGACCTCGTTTGGCGTTTTTCGGCGTCACATCACAACAGAGCAATGGCGCTTTCTGCACCTGAGCGGCGTGATCTTTCTGTGGGCTTATCCCTACAGTGTCTATTGGTGGAACGTTTTCTATTACCAGACACAGCACTGGTTTGATGTCCTTTTTTATATACTGGGATTTACAGCGTTTGCGCTGCGAATCTTGGCCTGGGGCAAGGATCGAGTTGTGGTCTATGAGATCGGGGTAAGGCCGTTATTGGGCGGCGTCGTGGTGCTGTGTTCCCTTGTACTCGCGGGGTCCGGTCATTTATGGCAACCGGCGTTGTCAAGCGCCTTATTGGAGCCGGCCTGGTCCGCCGAATTGGAATTGTGGCTGCCCTTTTGGCCATTTGAACCCTTCGCGCCTTTACTCATGATGGCGTCGGGCGTTTGGGTGGCCACAGGCAATTATTCTCTTAACCGTCGCCAGTATCGCGCTATTGCGTGATCAACGGACCGTGGGTCAAAGCGTGGTCGCGCCGTTGGTCCCCTATAGGATCAGTGGCCACAATGTCTTCATCGTCGGTAAGGTGACCCGGCGCGCGGGTGTCTGAGCCCGTGCCCGACCGCGCGGGATGCGCTGCACGGAAGTGAACGGGAGAACACAGGCGAAAAAAGATGGTGGGTCAGGATACGATCATTATTGGCGGAGGGCACAACGGGTTGGTTTGCGCCATCCTGTTGGCACGTGCTGGTCAGCGGGTAACACTTCTCGAGGCCGGCCCAACTTTGGGTGGCATGGCGGCTGAGCGGGAGTTTTATCCCGGTTTTAAAGCCGCGCTGGCGCAAACACTGTATGCGATGCCGCGTTCGCTCATTCGGGAATTGGACTTGGCTACCCATGGGTTGGCATTTGGCACCGAGCCGCTCCCCCTAAGACCCTTGTCTTTATCTGGCACCCCCCCGTCGATCAACGCCGAGTCACTGAGCGGCGCCGCGGATGATGACGCCGAAGCGTATTCGAAGTACGTCACCATGCTGAAAAAGTTTGCAGCGGCGCTGGCGCCCTTCTGGGAGCGGACCATGCCGAGAGTTGGAGCGACAGGTCTGTCAGACCTCATGACCTTCGGCAAGCTTGGACTCAAGCTGCGCTTACTGGGTAAGGACGATATGTTGGAGTTCTTTCGTGTTGCAACGTTACCCATGCGCGATTTGCTGGACGAACACTTTTCAGATGACGGACTGAAGGCGGCGTTGTGCTGGGACGCCCTAGTGGGCTCGCAGTTGGCACCCCGATCGCCCAACCAAGCCGTTTTCACTTTGTTGAATCGGATGGCAGGTAAAGATGCGGGCCAGCATGTTATTCCGAAAGACGGTATGCCAGGGCTGGTGCGCGCTCTGGAGCGGGCTGCGGTTCAAGCCGGGGTGACTATCAGGACCGACTGCACTGTGAAGACAGTGCAGATCGCAGGCGATGAGAGCGGTCAGCATTGCACCGGCGTCGAGCTGGAAAGTGGCGAGGCGTTGCTCAGCGATCGCGTGGTATCTAGCGCAGATCCGCAGACGACGTTCCTCAAGCTGATCGGTGCTCAACACCTCGAAATTGAATTCACAAATCGTATTCGGCGTCTGCGTAATCGGGGTTACGTCGCCAGAATACATCTGGCGCTATCGGGGCTACCCGCCTTTCAGGGCCTCGACTCGCCACAGGGAAGACTCATTATTGCACCCACCATGGACAGCATTGAATTTGCATGGGATGCCGCTAAGTACGAAGAGCTACCGGCGTCGCCGGTGATGGAGGTGTTAGTTCCTTCTCTGCAAGAGCCCAGTTTGGCACCCGAGGGGCAGCACGTGCTGGTGGCCAATGTGATGTACGTGCCCTATGACCTTAAGTCGGGTTGGACGCCTGATAGTCGGGCTGAGTTGCTGAGTACGGTGCTGCGGGAGCTGGAGCGTTATGCTCCCGGCATTCAGGAATTAGTGCTCGCCAGTGAGTTGCTAACGCCACAGGACTTGGCCGCGCAGTACCGTGTGACAAATGGTCATTGGCATCACTGCGAGCCTGCTATCGATCAACTTCTGATGATGCGGCCCACATATGAGGCTGCGCAGTATGCGACACCTATCTCAGGCCTCTATCTCTGCGGTGCTGGATGTCATCCTGCTGGTGACGTGAGCGGGAATCCCGGTCGCAACGCCGCCAAGGAAATTCTCGCATGAAGCGCTACGATGCGATCATTATAGGTGCGGGACACAATGGTCTGACAGCTGCGGCCTATTTAGCCAGGGCCGGCTTAAGCGTCGTGGTGCTGGAAAAGAACGACTATATCGGCGGCGCCGCGGTAACCCGTGAGATGCATGAGGGTTGGTTCTATTCCAGTTGCTCCTATGTTTGCTCAATGATGCGGCAATCGATTCACCGTGATTTGGATCTCACGCGCCATGGACTGCTGCTAGTCCCTTATCTGGGCACCGTGAATTTCAGTGATCGTGGTGATCGGGTGCTGATTGATTATCCCGACGAGGCGGCGGCTTATCTGGAACTTCGCCGCCACTCACCCCACGACGCCGACGCGATGTCGCGCTTTCAGGCGGACCTTGGCAGATATGCGCAGCTGATCCGCAAAACCTTGTTGAGGACACCGCCTGACCCCAGTTCTTTCAAGCCACGTGATATTTCAGAACTCCTTTGGATGGCCAAACAGTTCTGGAACCTTGGGGAGCGGGAGCTTTACGAATATATTCGGTTTTTCACAATGAGCGCGGCGGATTTTCTGCACGACTACTTTGAGGATGACTTGATCAAAGCGGCGATGGCGAGCCCTGGCATTATTGGTACTGCTTTGGGCGTTTATTCGCCGGGTTCCGCTTATATATTGCTGCATCATGTCATGGGTGACGTCGACGGTAATGTGGGTGCCTGGGGACTCGCTAGAGGCGGAATGGGGGCGATTTCCCATGCATTGGCAGGGGCGCTGACCGAGCATGGCGGAGAAATCCGCACAGAGGCGCCGGTGCACCAGATTTTAGTTAAGAACGGTGCCACGGTTGGTGTGGCGCTCGAAAACGGCGATGAAGTGTTCGCCGATATTGTGGTGTCCAACCTTGACGCGAAACGCACCTTTACCAAGATTATGGACCGCGCGGATCTGCCTGAAGGCATTTACGAGCGCGCAACAAATTTCAAGATTCGCGGCTCGTCGGGTAAGGTCAATATCGCGCTTTCCGGCATGCCCACGTTCACTCATGTGCCTGACAATCGGTATATCAATCGCGGCGGACAGGGTTTTACGGGTTCCATGGAAACGATGGAACGCGCTTATGATTGCTGGAAGCGCGGTCGTTGGTCAGATGACCCCTTCATAGAGGCCGTGATTCCGTCGGCCTGGGACCCAACCGTGGCGCCCCCGGGCTGCCACTGGATGTCGACGTTTATCCAGTATTGCCCGCCAACGCTGGCCGACGGCGACTGGACGCCAGAGAAGCGTGATGCTTTTGGCGCAACCGTCATCGACAAGATTGAACGTTACGCGCCAGGATTCAAAGACTTGGTCGTGCATGCCGAGGTCCGGACGCCTCATGAGATCGAGAATGAGATCGGCCTCACCGAGGGCAATATTTTTCAAGGTGAGCTGACAATAGATCAGCTGCTGTTTAATCGGCCGTTTCCCGGCTACGGGCAATACCGCATGCCGTTAAAAAAGATGTATATGTGTGGCTCGTCCACCCACCCCGGCGGCGGCGTCTCATCGGCGTGTGGCGCCAACGCGGCTCGGGAGATTTTGCGCGATTTGCGCAAGCCCAACACCGTGCCAGAGGATGACTTCTATGACGAATAGGACCGATATCCTCAGAAGCGATACCAGTGACCCATTCGCCGGAGAACGCCTCAAGGTCTCTTATTTTCATGACCGCGAGAAGGTGCTGAATCTTCGGGATGCGTGGTCGTCATGGAATGGCTTCAAGTTTGCCGACTATTATTACGATGTCGACTACGAGTATTTCTGCATTCGCAACACCTGTGGCACCTACGACATTTGTCCGATGCAGAAATATTTGATCGAGGGTGACGATGCGCTGCGCATGCTCAATCGCTTGGTGACCCGAGATTTGAATAAGCTCAGAGATAATCGCGTGACCTATGTGGCGTGGTGCACTGACTCGGGCAGGTTGATTGACGATGGTACGGTCTTCCGGCTCGAAGAGAATCGTTATTTGTTGACGTGCGGCAGTCCCTGTTTAGCTTGGCTTCGCAAAAGCGCCTTTGGATTTACAAACGTTGAGGTCACAGACGCTACGGAGGACTGGGCTGCCTTGTCTCTACAGGGGCCAACCAGTTTTGCTGTATTGCAGCGTATGGGGCTCGATGGAGTTGCCGGTCTGAAACCGTTCGACATTGGTCACTTCCCTTTTCTGGGTGGCACGCTCATGGTGTCCCGGACGGGATTTACCGGGGATTTAGGGTACGAGCTGTGGATTGACCCGGAGCTAGCCTTGCCTTTTTGGGATGCTCTGTATGACGCCGGCGCAGACTTTGGTATCCAGCCCTATGGTGAATCCGCCACCAATATGGCGCGTCTTGAGGCGGGATTTATCATGCCTTACATGGAATTTAACGAGGCGCTCAAGACTGTTAATTTCGAGTACGACCAGACGCCGTTTGAGCTGGATCTCGGATGGCTGGTGGATTTCAAAAAACCGCATTTCAACGGACGAGCGGCGTTGCTGGAACAAAAACTCAACGGCCCAGAAGTGGTTCTGACCAAGTTGAATATCGAGGGGAACAAGCCGGCAGAGGAGTCGATTTTATATAGCGATAAGAAATGTTCGCGCGAGATTGGCTACGTGACTTCGGCAATGTGGTCCCCAGCGGTTAAGGCCAATATCGCGCTAGCGATGATTGATACCGCAGCACTGAAGGGCGAGATCTGGGCAGAAATTTACTATCAGCGCGAGTTGCGGCACCACCACAAGGTCGCGCGATGCACTATCCAGAGCAAACCGTTCTGGTCTCCTGAGCGAGCGAGGCTCACGCCTCCCGGTCTCCTCTAAAACAAGGCCGAGTTGCCCCGATCAGTTGCTCCTTCCGACTTCCCCATTAGGTGTCGTTGCCTGGGCGATCTCTTTTTGCCAGTCGGAGAGATTCATGCCGATCGCCATGAAACCGAGAATCCAAAGCGCTTCATCCCAGGCAAATATCCAGTGACCGCGATACGCCCAATATCCGGCAAGGCACCATAAGATGCCGTACAGGAAACCCTTAGTGGTTGTCGCAAACGACAGGAGCCGACTGCTGCTGATACCGCGATCCTGCAATCGGATCCGCATCTCAATGAAGAACAGAACGAACAGCCAAACGACGACTTCAATAAGATCGGCCCAAGCAAGTTCAAGCTCCACTGTCATGCCTACAGCGTCACTGATGACCTGACCTTGAGAAAAAACGTAAAACTCACTGCTTTTAGATAATTTTACGCAATTGCTGGCATCGAGCTCCCAGTAAGCGAGGTTACGAGTAAACGACAGGCCTTCGTTAGCGAAGGCACAAAGCGTTGTATCCAAGTGATGAACCGCGCCTGCCAAGTCGACAAGGTACTCCCCAAAAGCAAAGACCGCATGGCCAATCGCGACGTAGCAGATGAAATGAATAACGTTCATCGCTATAACCCGACCGCGGGTAAACGCGTCGTCTGAGAGCACATAGGTCTCTAGCTCAAGGAGGAAAAGCAGTATGAACCAGCCAAGCTCGTCCAAGGTGGTGGCGAAGGTACTGGTCCAGTCGTACCAACGCCATCCCGAGTGAAATGTATGTTGCGCTTGTTCGACATCGTTGCCGATGTAGTGGGCAAAGTTGACGAGAAGAAGGGCGTAGACGATGAGTTTTAATCGCTGTTTGAGGCCCAGCGCCTGCCACCATGATGTCTTTGTGCTCATATGCCTAACCCTTTGACCCAGTCAGTGAGTCTACGACCCTCAGGAATTTTGGCATTGTTCGATGCGCATGACGATCTAGAGTCGTTTTTGTAAACCTTACTGGACTGAGCATATGTTGCTATAGCGCCCCATAGGCTCAAAGATTGGGGAAGGGTTGCTTGGATGCAGTCATTCACTCACTATGATTGTCTGGTTTTCTCGCCAGGATAGCGGCAGAATTCATGAAAAAAGTTACAGCCACGTCTTTCGTAGCGAGTTATCTCGAAGCTTGGAACGAGCGGGATGCTGGTTCTGTCACGGAGCATCTTTGCTCAAACGGTCACTATATTGATGAGGTTCTTCAAGAGGCCATGAATAAAGAAGCCCTCTTTGAGGAGCTGGTCGAGTATTTTCAAAGCGACCATTCTTTTTATGAGGTTGCGGGCGATATCCTCTCCAACGGAAAAACCATCGCATTTCAGTACTGTGGCAAGCCTATGGTGCCTGATAGTCGGGCAGAAATCTGGCACGGTGCCGAGTTTATTACCTTGCGCGGTAACTCGGCCTTTGAAATTCGCGACTACTATCAGGTGCGCACAGAGTTGTCCCGTGGCCAAGGAGGCGAGAGCGCCGTCAGATATGTTAAGTCTGGCCTGCGAACGGAGGTCATGGCGCAACTGCTCGAGGCACTGGAACACCTGATGCTGGAGAAACAGCTATATCTTGACCCGGACTTGTCGCTCCCTAAGCTTGCCGATTGCTTGAACACCTCGGTCAATCATGTGTCCCAAACGATTAATGCCGGTTTGCAAACGACTTTCTTTGATTACATCAATCAGAGGCGCGTGGAGGCTGCCATCAAGTTGATGCAGTCAGATACCAGATCCCGAGTGGCGATTCTCGATATCGCCTTGGAAGTTGGTTTTAACTCTACCTCCACTTTTTACAGCGCCTTTCGCAAAGTCACCGGTCAGACTCCAGGATCGTATCGCCGTCTCATTCAGTAACAAACCTGAGAGGTTCAAAGGGCTCTGAGATACCAGGCGTAATCGAGATCTGGTACCTGAGCATGATAGGCGTTGCTCTCGCCTTGCCTGATGGCAGTATAAATCTGAGCGAATTCGTCACCGAAGTAGCCGGGTAGAATGTCGCTGCCGGCGAACAGTTCAATCGCTTTGTCAACACGCGCTGGCAGCGTTGTGTCATCCTCAGAGAGATCAGCGTCTCTCGGCACCGGTTCACCAGGGTCGATAGCCTGCTGCAGTCCGTGATGAATGCCTGCCAAGACCGCGGCCAGCACGAGATACGGATTAGCCTCTGCGCCAGCCACACGGTGCTCAATGCGGCGGTTGTGCTCTGTTGATCTTGGGACGCGCAATGCGACTTCGCGATGATCGTATCCCCAGCTTTTTCCCGAGGGCGCCAATGCGCCTGCCCTAAACCGCCGATAAGAGTTGGCGTGGGGTGCAAAGCAGAGCATGGATTCGTCCAGCAATTGACCCAGACCGCCCACGGCATGCCGCAGTCGCGGCATCAAGCGAGGGGGTTCCACTGGTTCGGGATCCGCGAAGACATTGTTGCCGTCCTTGTCATAGACACTGGCATGAATGTGCATGCCGCTGCCGGCCAGCTCACCAAAAGGCTTGGCCATGAAAGTGGCGCCGTAACCGTGTTTTCTTGCGACGCCTTTCACAATACGCCTGAGCAGGAGCGCGTGAGTTCCGGCGACCACTGCGTCGGGCTGATGCAACGTATTGATTTCCCATTGTCCCGGGGAGAATTCACCGTGTAGCGTGGTCAGCGGTACGCCCTGCAATTCACTGGCGATTCTGACGTCGTTCAAGAATGCATCACAGTCGAACAGGTCATCGGCCATGCAGTATTGAATGCCCTGTTGCTCGAGATTCGTACCGGGAATGTTTCCTTTGAGGGGCATAGGGCGGCTGTCGTCGGTATTTGCCAGCAGATAGAACTCCAATTCCGTTGCGACGGTCGCTGAGAGCCCACCCTCGGCATAACAGGCGAGGACCTTTTCCAATGGCTGCCGGGGGTCTACCCAGTCCAATTCACCATTGTCTTGGGTATAGGCCACCATGACCTGTGCGACCGGTGAGTCATACCAGGGCGCAGGCGCCAGGGTTCCCGAGACGGGCAGGATGATTTGATCGGGGTCGCCCCCAAGCTCTGAGAGGGGTATCTCGTCATACCAATCCCCTCTCGCGCCAAGCAATGGCGCTGAGCGAGGTGTCAGAAAGGTGCCGTCGAAGAGTCTTGAGAACTCGGAGCGATGGATTCTCTTGGCGCGCAAAATCCCCGATATGTCGGGCATCAGCAGTTCCAGCACCTGAGTATCAGGATACGCCGTTAAGAAATGTTCCAATTCTGCCGCGTCGGCATAATTCATTGTCTATCTCTCTTGTCACCCATAGCGTCAAGCTTAGGGCGGCAACCGCGTTTGTCTACCAGTCGTATAGGCCGCCATTCGGTGATGGATCAAGTTCGATACAATCTGCTCTGATGATAAGGCAAACGGTGCTGGGTCCGCCCACTACCCACCTTATTCTGCCGTTGGAGAGAGCTACATGTTTGGACTGCGAGCGATACAGGATTCTTCTGAGCATACTGGATCGTACTATGCGGCATCGCGCAGGCCCGCGACAGAGTACCCCACGCTGACTGAAGCGATTGAGTGTGACGTCGTGGTCGTCGGAGGCGGTTTTTCCGGGGTGAATGCGGCGGTTGAGCTCGCAGAGCGGGGCCACGAGGTGGTACTGATTGAAGCCAATCGAATCGGGTGGGGCGCGAGCGGGCGCAATGGCGGACAAATCATTGGTGGTATTGGCCATACTCCAGAGCGATTCAAGAGGTCGATTGGTGAGCAGGGCATCAATACCATCTATCAAATGGGTATTGAGGCGCGCGACATCATCAAAGAGCGCGTCGAAAACTACAGTATCGATTGTGATCTGAAGTGGGGTTATTGCGACGTGGCGCTAAAGCCCCGGCACATGAAAAATTTTGCTGAGTGGCGTGACTGGGAAAAAACGATCGGTAACCCCCATCCTTACACACTGCTCGATGCCAGCGAGCTCAAGGAATTCGTGAATTCTGACCGGTATCTCGGAGGTCTTCACAACACGGCCAACGGCCATATCCACCCTCTGAACCTCTGCATCGGCGAGGCAGCAGCAGCGGTCAGTCGTGGCGCACGGATATTTGAGCAAACTCGGGCGCTTGAAATAGTGCCCGGGGACAAGCCGATCGTGAGAACTGAGCAAGGTCGTGTGACGGCAAAGCACGTTGTACTTGCGGGCAATGCCTATATGGGTAAGTTGATTCCAAAACTCAGCGCAAGGGTATTACCCTCGGCGAGCTCGGTTATAGCCACCGAACCGCTCTCGGAGACGCTGGCCGATAAGTTGCTGCCGGGTGATGTCGCCGTGTGTGATCCGCGAACTGCTTTGGATTACTTCCGACTCTCGTCGGACCGCCGTATGTTGTTTGGTGGTCTTTCTAACTACACCGGTATGGAGCCCAAAAATCTGGTCTCGGTCATGCGCAAAAAGATGCGTAATGTATTCCCAGATCTTGAAGATATCAAAGTGGACTTCGCTTGGAGTGGTTGGATCGGCATTGGCATCAATCGCATGCCGCAGCTCGGCAAGCTTGCGCCTAACATTCGCTATATTCAGGCGTATTCTGGCCACGGCGTGGCGCCGACCCACATCATGGCCAAGATAACCGCCGAGAGTATTGCCAGCGAAACCAATCGTTTCGATATGGTAGCGTCCATACCTCATCTGCCCTTCCCGGGAGGGCGGGCTTTCGGCAGACCACTGCTGGCTGCAGGGATGGCGTATTACAAACTGCTGGATCTGTTTTAGCGGCTGCCTTTTATCCCGCGTCGTCCGGAACCATCATGGCGTAAACTTTACGGACTTTTTCAATCACCTCGGCAGTGCCTTTCCAGCCTCTGGGGAAGACCCAGCTATCGCCTGCTCTGACCTCTGAGACAACACCCGTCTCGGAAGTGAACCTCCAGTGGCCTTCCAGCAAGTAGCAGAATTCCGTCAGTTCGAGATCAAGCTCCAATGTGCCGGGCTCGCACTCCCAGGTGCCGGTGTAAAGCTGACCTTTTGCAAGCTCGCTCTCAAAAAAGCCCGCATTGGTTTGCAAGGGCAGTGCGCCTACCGGCTCCCCAAAAGATTCGCACTCCTCGAGATCCGTTAGCGTTGCGGGTGTTTTTTGAATACTGATTTCCGTCATTTGTCGTTCTCCGCTTGATGTAAAGGCGAACCACGCGTCGCTTTGCCGCAGACGTTCCGCGTGATCCTGTTCAGTGCGCAATTGTAGGTGTTATGGTCGCTTCAGTGCTTCTCAGCCCATATGCTCGCAGTCATGGCTGTTCGGAATGGCGTACCCTACATGAGGACTTACTTGATGCAGGTTAGCCAATGGCAAAGGCAGGAGTAGTGCGCAGAACTCGAGCCGACAGTGCAGACAGAAGCGTCTGGCAGATGCCTGAGGCATCTGCGCTCCTGAGACGCATATTGTGACGATATTCGCTACGACCATCGCTTGTTTCGTTTTCATTTTCGTCCTTATCGGCAGCTATGCGGGCCGCCGTGTGAAAACGCTGGAGGATTACTACGTAGCAGGCCGGCGCGCGCCCACGTTTCTCATTATCGGAACGCTTGTCGCGAGCCTCATGAGCACGACAGTCTTCATGGGCGAGGCCGGCTTCACCTATGCAGGCCAACTGGGCCCTTACCTATTGCTCCCCGGGCTCACGGTGACGGGTTATGTCTACGGCGCACTATTTTTTGGCACATTTCTGAGGCGGAGCAGAGCGACCACCGTTGCCGCTTTTTTTGGAGACCGTTTTGCATCGTCAGAGGTACAGCGCATCGCTGGTTGGACGGTGATATTGGGTCTGGGAGGATACTTGCTAGTGGTGACGCAGGGGGCTGCTCTGTTGCTCTCTGATCTTACCGGCATCAGCTACGCCGAGGGCGTCGTGATCGCGTGGCTGAGTTATTCGACTTTCACGCTGTACGCCGGCTCCAAAGGTGTAGTGATTACCGACACGCTGATGTTCCTCCTGTTCACCGGCGCGTCTTTCTTCTTAGTACTCCATCTCGTGGAGGGCTTTGGGGGCATCTCGCAGACCATCCAAGATCTGACGCGGCAGGACGTGAAGCCTGGTATAACAAGTTGGCACGGCGTTATCGGAGAGGGGACCCCCTGGCCAACGGCATTGGACTTCTTTATTTGGTTTGTGTTGATCGACCTGTCGTGGAGTCTTGTTTTTGCAGTAAGTCCCTGGCAATCCAGCCGTCACCTGATGGCAAAGAGCGAACACGTCGTGTTACGCGCCTCTATTTATACCGTACTGGTAGTGATCTTTTTGCAAATTGCGATCCACGGTGCTGGCGGTTTTGTCAACCTCGCGAACCCGAACATCGACGATGAAGAAACAGTCTTGATTTGGGCGGCAACTCATCTGGTGCCAACCTATCTAGGCGCGTTATTGGTCGCAGGTATCGTCTGTGCCGCGTTGTCATCGGCATCGACTTTTCTGTCGCTAATTGGCTTCAGTGCAAGCAAAGACCTTGGTATCCATAAAGATACTGAAAGCTTGGGTCGGACGCGTCTGGCCATGGCGCTGATTAGCTTTGTGGTGCTTGTGCTGAGCCTTTTCCTACCGCACAACCTTTTCTGGATTACGCTGTTTATCGGGACGGTCTTTGCGTCAAGTTGGGGTCCAGTTGGACTAATGAGCATTTGGAGTCAATCGATCACAGCGCGGGGGGCGCGTTGGGGCATGCTCGCGGGCCTGCTAGCCAATATCGTACCGGCGGCTCTGGATTATTTAGGGGTGATCGACTTACCGAGCTATCTTGAGCCCGTTTTGCTGGGCATTGTTGCCTCTATTCTGCTGGCCTATTTGGGCTCCAAAGGTGATGTTATTTCGCAGCAAGAGCGACACTACCGGACCCAACTTCATCAAACTCCCGAGGTCGATCTCGATCGGGGCGCGACGCGCATCACGTTACTGGCGCCCCTTCTTCTGATTGTTTATGGATGTCTGATGCCATTCTTACTGCTTCATTTTTATGTGGAGCCTTATCAGCTCGGTGCGGGCATTATCGAGATAGGTCAGAGCATTGATTGGAGTCAAGCAGAGCCGTGGTTCGTCATCGGTCCACTGGTTATCCATATGCCGTTAGGGGTTGTTGCGTGGCGGGTGATTCGCCGGCGGTACACGCCCAGCGCGTCTCCCGTGGCCGCAAGTCATGCCTGAGTTTTCTTTTTAGGCGTTTTTTTAGGCATCTTTCAATATGCGTCGCGCGGCATTGTGTCCCGGCGCACCAGTCACGCCGCCGCCGGGGTGGGCGCCTGAACCACACAAGTAGAGCCCTTTCACCGGTGTCGCGTATTGTGCGGCGTTGGGGTGCGGTCTCATATTAAAGAGCTGATCGGGTTCCAGCCTGCCGTGGCAGATATCGCCGCGCGTCATCCCAAGCATCGTCTCAAGATCCAGTGGAGTAAGGCACTGGTAACCCACAGTGATCTCCCTCAAGCGAGGGATAAAGTGCTCAACGTAGCGAAAAATATGCTCCACGACGCGGTCTTTTTCATCGTCCCATGAGCGACCGCCATTCAGGTCGTAAGGCATGTATTTGCATAATAGGCTCATCACATGGTGGCCCGGCGTGTCGGTCAATGTAGTGTCCAGCGCGCTGGGAATAATTGCCTCGATAATTGGCGGGTCCGCAGGCTCGCCCCGTTTGGCACTATGGAATGCGGCATTTAAATGATCGGCACTTTCGATCATGGTGATGCTAGCTCGATGATGTGGGCCCTCCGCGCCGGGTAGGGCGGCAAACTCTGGAAGATCAGACAGCGCAAGATTCATTCGCAATGACGCAGACTCCTGTCTGAAGCTCTTCAGGTCGCGACTAAAGTCTTCCGGCAAATGCTCCTCGCCCAATAGTGTAAAAAACGTGCGCTTGGGATCTGTATTAGCTGCCACCACAGGCGCAGTCAGCGCTTCGCCCGAGGCAAGGGTGACGCCTGTAACCCTACCATTCGACACATCTATGCGGTGTACCGCGGCATCGGTGCGCACCGCTACGCCGCGTGCCAATGCCGACCTCATCATCGCTTGGGTAATACCGCCCATGCCGCCTCTGACAATGCCCCAAGCGCCTGCTCGGCCATTCACCTCGCCGACGGCGTGGTGAAGCATGGCCAGACTGGCGCCGGGCTGGCTCAGGGGCGCATAGTTGGCGGGCATAATGTGTGCGGCGATCATCGACTTCACTTTGTCGCTTTCAAACCAGCGATCGATAATCGTCTCAGGTGCGCCGATAAAAAACTGCATTAGGCGCCAGCGGGCCTCCGAATCAAGCCGGAACACATCAACGCCCATTTTGAGCATTGCCAGCAGATCTCCGACCCCTTGTTCGCCTAGCTTGGGTGGCTCACTCAGCCATTGCTTGGCCAGCAGCTGCCCGATTTCATCCACGGAGTGTTCGAATGCCTCATAGGCCTGAAAGTCTGTTCTAGAAAATTTCTCGAACTGCGACCGGTTGAACTGCTCATCGGCGGTGAGTAGCAAATGATCACCAGTAGAGTCTATGTAGAGCGCGTTCTCCAGCGTAATAGCCTCATACCCGTAATCGGCTAGCTGTAAATCTCGGATGACTTCAGGCCGCAGCAGGCTCACGACGTAGGAAAACGTCGAATTACGGTATCCAGGGCAGAACTCTTCTGTGACCGCCGCGCCACCCACTACAGGGCGTTGCTCAAGAACGCAGACGTTCATCCCGCCTTTGGCGAGATAATTGGCTGTGGTGAGACCGTTATGGCCCGCACCGATGACGATGGCGTCGTAATGACTCATAGACAACTCAGTTGCTCTTCCACTGCAAGACTCTCTTTGAAGGAAAATCCAACAGTAGTGTGCTCCGCGGGTCTGATGTGTGCTGCGCCAGTATGCTTCCGTGCAGGCACGTATGTCGATGTATTCGAGTGCCTTTACAATACCAAAACATTAGCGGGGGTTTAGACCATGACAGCTCACAATCCCGACACCGACGTCATCATTATTGGTGGGGGCCACAATGGCTTAGCCTGTGCCGGGTACCTCGCAAAAGCAGGTAAGTCGGTGCGGCTTTTTGAGGCTCGCGAAATATTGGGGGGCGCTGCGGTCACAGAAGAGTTCCATCCGGGCTTCCGCAACTCTGTTTATTCCTATTCCGTGAGCCTGCTGCACCCGCAGGTTATTAGTGATCTGTCACTTGAGCGGCACGGACTGGAGATCATGGAGCGACCTGCCGGCACACTCAGTTTGCTCGAAAATGATCATTTGCTGCTGTCCCGGGACGATACGCAGGCTCGGGCGGAGATTGCGAGATTTTCGCAGCGCGACGCTGAGCGCATCGACCAATTTGAGCAAGAGATCAGTGCGGTGGCGATTGCCTTGAGGGAGTTGGCGACTCAGTCACCTCCCGATTTTGGTGGGGGGTGGCGCGACCTTATGCAATTGCTATCGGCCGGCAACGTCGCCAGAAAGTTGGGCTCGCACTCACAAAAGGTGCTGGCGACCTTGTTGACCAGCTCGCTGGGCGATTATCTCGATTCTTGGTTTCAAGGAGAAGCGCTAAAAGGCGTACTCGGACTGGAGGGTGTAATCGGCAACTTTGCCAGTCCCTACCAGGCAGGTACAGCCTACATTTTATTGCATCACGCCTTCGGTGAGGTCAATGGACGAGCCGGCGCATGGGGCATTGCCAAAGGCGGTATGGGTGCCATTAGTGATGCCATGGCACGCTACGCGCAAGCGCAGGGTGCCGTCGTAGAGGTCGGCACACCTGTCGATGAAATTTTGGTGGAGGGGCAGCAAGCTGTGGGTGTCACGTTGGCCGACGGCCGCACCTTTTATGCCCGACAGATTGCTGCCAATGTACACCCGCAAACGTTGCTGACAAAAATGCTGGATCCTGGTCTGTTGAGCGATGAAGATCGGCGCCGCATAGAGGGTTACCGCAGTCATTCAGCGACCTTCCGCATGAACGTTGCCTTATCTGAGTTACCACAGTTCACCTCGATGGCTGGGCGAGGCGAGGCGCATTTTCAGGGGGCAATCGAGGTCTCGCCGTCATTGGCATACATTGAGCAAGCCTATCTGGATGCCAAGCGATTCGGCTGGGCGCAACGCCCCGTGATCTCGATGCAGGTCCCCACCACGCAGGATGACTCGCTCGCACCACCGGGTGCGCACGTGGCCAGCCTTTTCTGTCAGCACTTTCAGCGTCACTTACCTAATGGACAAAGCTGGGATGATGTCCGAGAACAAGTTGCTGATCAGATCATTGATACCGTTGACGCATACGCACCCAACTTCAAACGGTCAGTGCTGGGCCGCCAGATCAAGACGCCGCTCGACATTGAGCGTGACCTTGGCATGGTTGGGGGCGATATCTTTCATGGCGCGTTGCATCTCGACCAGTTTTACTCAATGCGGCCCATACCCGGTCATGCGTCTTATCGCATGCCGGTAGAGAACGTTTTTTTATGCGGTTCAGGTGCGCATCCCGGCGGCGGCGTGACAGGGCTACCGGGTCGCAATGCTGCAAAGATGATGTTGCGAGGCCGGTAGACGATTCTAATCACTCACAGGCAATTGTGGATCATTCGCTAGTGAGGCCTCGTGGTCCTCGATCACCTGATACAACGGGAAGTCGACCCAGGTATCGTTAAGGTAATTCAGCTCAGGCACTTCCTCTTTCGGATCAACGATCAGGTTGTATATAGAGGGATAAGCTATTTCCTTCACTGCATAGGTGTCAGAGTCCATTTCCTTAAGCAAGATCTTCCAGTTGCGCCACTTAGCCCCAAAGAGCGTGTTGCCGATGTAGATGACCAGGCTCTCACGCGCGGAGGCGTCAGTTTTACCCATAAAAAATTCGGACTGATTGACTCCATCCAAGACGCGATCATTAGGTGTCTCGGCTCCCACAAATTTGGCGAGGGTCGGAAAGACGTCAAGCTGATGCACGACTTCGTTGGAGACGCGTTGGGCAGGGATCTTGTCAGGCCATCGGATGATAAAAGGCACCCGCAAGGATCCCTCGTACGGAGAGAACATGCCGCTGCGCCATGGTCCCGTGAACCCGAAGGAGCGGGGTACACCCTCACGGCCATTGTCCGAAGTGAAGATAAAGATCGTGTCATCAGCGAGCCCCAGATCGCCCAATTTCGCTAGCAGTTCACCCACGTAGGTATCCGTCTGCGCGAGTACGTCCGCAAAGCTGCCATGACCGGTGCGGCCATAAAAATCAGGGTGCGGATCCACCGGTTCATGGGTTTGGGTATAGGTGACGAAGGCAAAAAACGGCTGCTTGGCCGCCGCCTGCCTTTCGATGAATTCCAGTGTATTGTCCGTAATCTCGCGGTCCATCACGGTGCGTTTGGCGCGATCAAAGACCTCGATATCTTTTGGCTTTTCGCCTTTACTACTGGACATCACGTGAGCAAAACGAATATCGGGATGGGCGTCAGGCTGGAAGCTATTGCTGTCAGGCCAAAACGCACGATCCGACGATCGGGGAATGCCGATCCACTCATCGAATCCTTGATCTGTAGGGAAGCGGCCCTCTGTATCTCCCAGATGCCACTTGCCAAAAATACCTGATACGTAGCCACGCTCCTCGAGCAGCTCTGCGAGCGTGATCTCCCATTTTGTGATGCCATACCAGACTCCTCGGGGAGGGCTATTCTCTCGTTGTCGCGTGCGAATACCATAGCGCCCGGTTAACAAGGCAGAGCGTGAGGGCGTGCACTCTGCTTCCACGTTAAAGTTGGTTAACCGCATCCCCTGCGCAGCAATGCTGTCGATATTGGGAGTGGGTGCACCCCTCATCACACCGCCGCCGTAAACCCCGACTTCACCCCAACCAAAATTGTCCATCAACACCAAGACGATGTTGGGTTTGAGCTCTGCGACCTCAGAGGCTGGGGCCTCTGTTGCGTTCAGTAGCGAGTGGACGACCAATAGCCATATCGCTAGATCCGTGACGGGCCGAGTGCGCTTATTGGGGTTCATAGAGTAACCAATCAATGAGCAAGACATTGTGTCGATGACAGGAGTCTATCTCATATGCCGCGCGCGCACTGATGCTGGACAGGCACCCCCAATATTCGCTGCTAATGTATTCTTGAATACAGGTTGAGAAGATCGCTCCTCGTGTGGTGCCTGAGAGCCGTGCTTTTGTTTGCTGTGGTGTGACATTAAAAAATAAACTTACGAACACTGCACTGGGCGCTCGGTAAGATGAGTTTTTGTTCTGACAGGTAAAAGGAGATTGAAAGGTGAAAAAATTGCTTAGTTCAGGTTTCAAAATCTACTTGAGTGTCATGTTGTTGGCAGGTTTGCGTCGAGCATGTACAAGGCTGGTTCGCAACGCTTCGATATTACCGAGCCCTACGGCGTTGACGAGTTCATGCTTTTTCTCGAAGGCAGCGTGACGCTCACCTCTGCTGATGGGTCTGCGGTCACCGTGAACGCCGGAGAGGCGGTGACCATTCCAAAGGAATGGACGGGGGTGTGGGAGACCAGTGGCTATCGCAAAATTTGGGTCATTTATTCGGCGGACGGCTCGGGATTGTAAGCAAAGTAGCCTCTTTGCTGACTAGAGCTCGACAGTCAGATCCTGTCCATCCCAGGTTTCGGCCGCGCTCCTGACTATGGCGTAGAGCCTTCTCAGGCTGTCGTTCACGCGGTAGATCTCAGTGGCGTGTCCGAGTAAATCAAAGGTATCCAAATAAGTCGCGCCGCGACCCTCACCGGTGTTAAAACTCGTGACTGATGCAAAACCGAGCCCGTTGAAGTGACCGACCCTGGCATCATGGTCTCCGAAATCAAGCGCAACATGATGAAAGCCCGATTCGTTCACTGCGAATCGATCCCTGAATATTGATGGCGCATCGTTATGTTGCGTCACCAGCTCTATCATTATGTCGCCTGACTGCGTGTAGGCGGCCGAAATATCCAGCTCCGAGGCTGACCCCCGATACGTCACATTCTCCAGTTCGATGTGGCGCCTTACAAAAAAAGGCCCGATTCCCCAAAACCGGTGGAATAGCGCGATGCCCTCATCAATATCCGAAACATAGTAGGCGTTTTGAATAATGCGCTCTGTCGTCATGTTGCCATCCTCTGCTAGTCTGTGACCTGCGCTCTATGGCAGCACAATCAGAATAGGCAAATGATCCTGAATGGCGACGCCAAGGGGCGATTACACGATCGTCAGCGTGCTGATGAATCAGCGTTGCGAATGCATGTTATCCAGTAACCGGTGCAACGGACAGGCGGCAGCGTGGTGGACGCTTGCGCTCTTAACGGCAACTTACACGTTTTCGTTTATCGATCGGCAAATCATTAACCTGCTCGTCGACCCGATACGTAGCGACCTGTCTTTGTCGGATTCGGAGGTCAGCTTTCTTCAGGGTCTGGCATTTGTGCTGCCGTACGTCATATTGAGTATTCCGCTTGGCCGTGTGGTGGACCGCGCCAACCGTATCCGCGTGTTGGTGATCGGCATTCTCGTTTGGACGGTGAGTTGTGTGAGCTGTGGCTTGGCCAAAAACTTCTGGCAGTTGGGGGCAGCGCGCATGGGTGTCGGGGCGGGTGAAGCGAGTGTGACACCCGCCTCGTGGTCGCTATTGGCAGACTACTTCCCCGAAGAAAAACGTGCACTCCCGGTGAGTATCTTTTTGATGGGGCCTTATTTAGGTGGAGGACTCTCGCTCATATTGGGCGCCGAAGTGGTGAGTTGGGCAAGCGGATTGGGCGTCATCGAAGTGCCAATCATGGGAGTGTTGGCGCCGTGGCAGCTCACTTTTATGCTGGTGGCGATCCCGGGGTTGTGCATGGTGTGTCTGCTACCGGTGCTGAGAGAGCCTCAGCGTACCGAGCGGCTCTCTCAAACTGCCAGTTCCTTGAGTTGGACAGAGGTTCTGCACTATGTGCGGCCCCGACGGGGAATATTTGGCGCCTACCTGTTGGGCGCACCGTTCATCGTTTTGGTTTTGTATGCCTTGCAAGCGTGGGTACCGAGCTTGTTGATCCGCGTGCACGGTCTCGAGATCTTACAGGCGGGGCGTTACTACGGCGCGATTGCACTGGTAGCGGGCTCGGCAGGAGTATTGAGTGGTCCGGTGATGTCACGCTGGCTGGCGCAGCGTGGTCATGGCGCCCGCGCCCCGCTGATTGCATCGATCGTATCTACCTGCCTTCTTTTGCCCGTAATCATTGCGGCAGGTTTGGCTGAGTCGCTCGCTTCGGCGCTGATACTCATTGCCGGGGCAAGTTATCTTGTGACCTTTCCTTTGGCGTTGTTCGCCACCGGCCTGCAGAACGCCTCCCCCAACGAAATGCGGGGGTTGATGGCGGGTTGTTATGTGCTGAGCACAAATTTGATCGGCTTGGCGTTGGGTCCCGCCAGTGTGGCGCTGGCGACTGATTATATCTTTCAGGATGCACAGGCAGTTGGTGCGTCACTTTCACTTGTAGGTGCGGTTTTTCTGCCCTTGGCGCTGTTGCTGATGTGGCGCGGCCACTCTGCGATCAAGCAAACCTCATAAGCTAAGCCATTGCGTGCGACACTTTTTTTGGATTCAGGCTACAGCGGCTTGCTCCCACTTCGGTGCGGGCTCCCATCACCTAAGTAAGAGCGCTTGGGTTGCGTGAACACTCACTAGTGCGAAAGCCTCTGCCAACACGCATACAGCGAGTAGCTTGCTTAACCAGTAGATAGTACAGCGAAATAAAGCTTGTATTGTGGGCTGACCCACTCATACTTCGCGCGATTCGTCAGGGTCTGTGAGCACGTCGCGCAGCCTGACTCCTTTCCTGTCTTGCGACACCTAAAATAGAGCTAACAATGACCGCATTCAGCGAGCTGGGTCTGAATACCAAGCTTATTCAAAATATTACTGCCAAGGGTTACGAGAAGCCATCGCCGATTCAGGCCAAGGCGATTCCACTTGTGCTCGCCGGCGGTGACTTAATGGCTGCGGCCCAAACGGGAACGGGAAAAACCGCGGCTTTCACACTGCCAATACTGCAGTTGTTAAAAGGTGCGGGTCGACCGGGGCCCAAAGACGTGACGTGTCTGATTCTCACGCCAACTCGTGAGTTGGCAGCCCAGATTGCCGATTCAATCAAATCTTACGGCTCGGGTATCAAGCTCAACAGCCAAATGGTCTGCGGCGGCGTCAATATTCGCCCCCAGATACGAAACCTCGCTAGGGGAACCGATGTTCTGGTTGCCACGCCTGGTCGCTTACTGGACCTTCTGGGGCAGGGCGCGCTGCGCCTAGACCATGTGAAAATGTGGGTGTTGGATGAGGCCGACAGGATGCTTGATATGGGTTTCATCCCGGCCATGAGAAGAGTCCATGCCGAACTGCCGGCAAAGCGTCAGACACTCATGTTCTCCGCGACTTTCTCACGTGATATCGAGGGGTTGGCAGGAGAGTTTTTGCATAAGCCGCAGAAAATACAGGTGACCCCAGCCAATACCACCGTGAGCCGCATAGATCAGCAGGTTTACTCCGTCGATAAGGCGCGAAAAACAGATTTACTCAAGCATCTTGTGCAGAGTGAGCAATGGGGCCAGGTGCTGGTGTTTTCCAGAACCAAATATGGTGCGGACAAGATCTCGCGTCAGTTATCCAAAGCGGGCATCAGCAGTGACTCGATTCATGGCGATAAAAAGCAAGGTGCCCGGACACGCTCACTGAAGCAGTTCAAGGATGGCCGGCTGCAGGTGCTGGTTGCAACTGATATTGCGGCGCGAGGTATTGATATTCAGCAGTTGCCGCGGGTGGTGAACTTTGATCTGCCTCACGTGGCAGAAGATTATGTACACCGTATTGGTCGTACCGGTCGCGCAGGAGAGACAGGTATCGCACTGTCACTGGTTAGCGCTGATGAGGTATCGCAGCTACAAAAGATCGAGAAGCTGATCAAGAAGTCGATACCGCGCCAGGAGATAGACGGGTTTGAGCCTGAGCACCGACTCCCCACAAAAGAGGTCAAAACAAGCGGTAAGCGCCCTCCGAGAAAAGCAAAGGCAAAAACCGGTGCCCATCAGCGCCGAGGTGCGTCCTCCTCAAACGGCGATGGTCAGCCAGCGAGACGCGGTGGTCAGAACAGAAGGCCCTCGCGCGCCCGAGCCTAGGCTCTGCCATAGCCAAACTTCTCGTGGTACAACGCTGTCAGCCTGATTGAAAGTGATATGTACCCGAGGATTCCATGACTCCAGATACCCCCGCGCCGCATCCTGGCACGATAGAATATTTGAAGCAGCCTTTTGGGCAGTTGGCTTGGCTCATAAATGCCCATGCCCTGAACCAGCCAGATCGCATTGCACTGGACGACGGGGAGGAGAAGCTGACTTGGGCCGAGGCAGCTGCGCTGGTAAATCGCATCGCTGCCCAATTACAAGCAGAAGGGCTTGGGAAGGGTCAGGCCGTGTCTATTCTGGGTACTACGACTGTCCGCTATGCCTTGGTGTATCTCGCGGCGATTATTGCAGGCGGGTGCGCCGCGCCGCTCACCACATCGGCCACACCGCAACAGCTAGCGGCCATGATGGCGGACAGCGGCGCAGGACACCTGTTTATCGACCACATCAAGCGGGCCGAGCTGGCGGATAGTGGTGTGGGACTGCCTGCCTTGCGCCACGTGATGATCGACGCGGCTGATGAATCAGCCGGCGCTCCCTTCCTGCTTGACTGGATGGCCAACGAAGGTGTCGCGCCGACCGAGGTCGTCACTGGGCCTGAGGATCCCTACAACATTATTTATTCCAGTGGTACCACTGGCACCCCAAAAGGGATCGTGCACAGCCGTCAGATGCGCTGGTATCAAATGGCCATTGGTGAGGAGAGCGGGTTGGGCGCCGTTGGGCAAGCCACGTTGCTGTCAACGCCGATGTACTCCAACACCACGTTAGGAATTTTTGTGGCCACCATGGCCTACGGTGGCACCGCGGTGCTGATGCGCAAGTTTGATTGCGCCCGCTGGCTGGAGTTGGCCCGGCAACATCGGGCAACGCATACGATTCTGGTGCCGGTGCAGTATCAGCGCTTGATGGACTTCCCGTACTTCGATGAATACGACCTCTCAAGCCTGGCCCTGAAATACTGCACCAGCGCACCGTTTTCGGCGGAACTCAAGGCCGAGGTAGTGCGCCGCATGCCGGGGGCCTTGATCGAGATCTACTCCATGACCGAGGGCGGCGTGGTGTGCCTACTCCGCGCCGATACCAACCTCGACAAGCTCCACACCGTGGGCATCCCCTGGGGCGGGAGCGAGGTGCTCACGATTGACGAGCAATTGAATAGGCTGCCCGCGGGTGAGATTGGCGAGCTGGTGGGCCGCTCGACCACCATGATGTCGGGCTACCAGAACCAACCCCAAAAAACCGAAGAGGCCAGTTGGTACGACGACAACGGTGAGCGTTGGCAGCGCATGGGTGATATCGGCCGCGTCGACAAAGACGGCTTCGTCACCCTGCTGGGCCGCTCTAAGGACATGATCATTTCCGGCGGCTTCAACATTTATCCCCGTGATCTCGAGGAGGCCCTGCTTAAGCAGCCCGAGGTGGTGGATGCGGCCGTGATCGGCATCCCCTCTAAGCAATGGGGCGAGACGCCGCTGGGGTTTGTGGTCGCGGCTGGCGGGGTTGAGCTGGATCTTCCCGCGGTCTGTGCTCGCGCCAATACCGAGCTGGGCAAAACCCAGCGCATCTCGGCGCTCCAGCAGCTCGATGAGCTACCCCGTAGCCACATCGGCAAGATTCTGAAAACCGCACTGCGCCAGCTGGTATCAGATACTTGACCCCCCTCACCGCGCCAAGTAGCGTGCGGGTTCGTTTTTGCTGCTGCGGCAGCCCTTAATAGTCATAACAGGCGCCATCGGGCGCCACAGCCAGATGTTTCAGGAGAAAGACCATGGGAAATGCCTATATTGTTGATGCGTGTCGCACCCCCCGCGGGATCGGCAAAGTGGGGAAGGGCGCGCTTGCCCATCTGCATCCCTCTTACTTGGGTTCTACCGTGCTCGCAGCGATGGCAGAGCGAAATGACCTCAATACGGCAGAGGTCGACGACATCATCTGGGGCACGTCCTCTCAAACGGGTAAGCAGGGCGGCGATCTGGGCCGTATGGCGGCACTGAACGCGGGTTACGATGTGCGCTCTTCCGGCGTTACATTAGACCGCTTTTGCGGATCAGGTATTACCACCGTGAGCCTCGCCGCGGCGCAGATCATGTCTGGCATGGAAGATCTGGTGATTGCGGGTGGTACGGAAATGATGAGCTACCACGGTCAGATTGCAGATCCTGCCCAGCCGCCGATGATCGACTCGGGCAACCTCGCGCTGCGCGCCATGCATCCGCAGTCACAGCAGGGAGTCTGTGCCGATGCCATCGCCACGCTCGAGGGCATTGATCGCGGCGCGGTTGATGCCCTGGCGTTGGTGAGTCAGGCACGCGCTGCGCGGGCGATCGCTGAGGGTCGCTTTGACAAGTCGTTGATCACGGTAAAGAACCCGGACGGCACCGTCGCGCTGGATCACGAGGAGTTCCCTCGCCCCGAAACCACCAAAGAGGGTTTGTCGGAGCTGAAAACGGTCTTCAGCATGGTGCGAGACGTGTCGGTCGACGAGGCGGGCACTACCTACGGCGCTCTGATCCAGCAGAAATATCCCGAGATCACGGAGTTTAATCACATTCATCATGCGGGCAATTCTTCTGGCGTGGTCGACGGCGCGGCGGCGTTGTTGCTGGCCTCAGAGGTTTACATGGAAAAAAGTGGCATGACACCTCGGGCACGGATTGTCGCGACGGCAAACATGGGCGACTGTCCCACGCTGATGTTGAATGCGCCGGTGCCGGCGGCAGAGAAAGTCCTGACGAAAGCCGGACTAGCCAAAGACGATATCGACGTGTGGGAAATCAATGAGGCGTTCTCTGTTGTGGCTGAGCGCTTTATCCGCAGGCTCGATCTCGATCGAGAAAAGGTCAACATTAATGGCGGTGCAATGGCGTTGGGTCACCCCATCGGCGCAACCGGCTCTATTTTGGTGGGCACGGCGCTGGACGAGCTTGAGCGTCGGGGCAGCCGCTACGCGCTGATTACCATGTGCGCTGCGGGCGGCATGGCGCCAGCGATCATTATTGAGCGCGTCTAAGCGCCCCTTTAGATAGTCCAAAAGCCCGGCAATCGCCGGGCTTTTTAGTGTGGGTGATCGCGCATCGCCCGAATGTTATTGGTGCCTGCGGTGCAGCTCTCGCCCCAACAAGTCTCTGGACTCCTAGGCATCCGCCTCAAATAAAGCGCTGGGGCTACCGTATTCATAATAGCCCAGCGGGCCTCCCTGAATGTTCTCGTCGTAGTGGGCATACAGGTCATAACCCAAGAGTTGGCGCACTCGCTCAGGCCACGCTCGCGCTTGTTCTATGGTGTTGTGCAGAAAATGATTTTCCTGCGTCCGTAACCAACCCAGCACATACGACGCCACAATGGCCCGACGCTGGGTGCCGTCGGTATTGGTGCCACCACCATGCAGCGTTTTTCCCGGGATGAACACGGCGCTGCCCGCTTTCATTGTCGCCTGAGTGATTTCCTCGGGCTTGGCTGTGCGCGATTCGTGATCCCAGGTATGACTGCCCGGTACTACCTGAGTGGCGCCGTTAGATTCGGTGAAGTCAGTGGCTGCCACCATCACATTGAACTGCAACAGCTTATCGGGCGCCCAAAAGTGGGCCGGCCAAATCACGTCGTCCCAGTGGATTTCCTGAGCGGTCTCGCCACCGTGGATTTCAATGATCTCGCTGGAGTTCAGCCGGTACTGACCGCAGTTGGGTGCCAGAAAGTGGTCCATGACAGCAAGTAGCCGGTCATCAGAGATGAGATCGATGTAGTTTGGCGCCTTGGTGATGAGTCCGTTCAGGCGCACGGTCTGGCGCCCCAGAAAATCCTGCGCCTCGGGCTCGCCATAGTCATAGGGCTCGTATTCATTGATCGAGGTTTGAATCGCACGATTGAATTCAGCTAACCACGTGTCACTGACAAAGCCGTCAACGATCGCGGCCCCATCGCGCTCCAGTACCTCGATGAGGTCATCAGTATGACAATCCGAGGCGAGGTGCGTTATGTGCGCTATATTAAGTCCTCAACATCTATGCTGGCGCTACTAGCCAGAACCGGTACCGGATCGCTTGCCGTGTGCGCGTGATATAGCTACCCGCCGGTCAGATGGGCGCCCGGCACATCAATAAATACCCCAGCGCCCGGACCTAATGGAATGTCCAATACTACCCAACCGATGGTCATAAGTAACCCCGCGACCATGAGGCCAACCGAGTAGGGCAACATGGTGGCCGCTAGACTGCCCAGCCCAAAGCTCTGTTGCCAACGCTGGCAAAAAATCAGGATCAACGGGAAGTACACCATCAATGGCGTGATGATATTGGTTGCGCTGTCGCCCACTCGATAGGCGGCGGTGGCCATTTCGGGCGAAATGCCCAGCAGCATCAGCATTGGCACCATCACCGGGGCGATCAGTGCCCATTTGGCGCTGGCCGAGCCGACAAACAAATTGAGCAATGCGGAAATGAGAATAATGGCGGTCAGCAATACCCAGGCTGGCAGTTGAGTAGAGGCTAAAAAGTCAGCGCCATGCACCGCCAGAATCAAGCCTAACCCTGACCAGGCAAACATGGCGACAAAGTGCGCCGCGGCAAAGGACAGCACCAAATAATAGGCCAGATCTTCCATGGCGCTGGTCATCATCTTTACCAAGTCGCGGTGGTCCCCGATGCTCCCGGCGCCTTTGCCGTATGCCCACCCGGTCAGCAGGAACAGCAAAAAGAAGGCCGCTACCAGACTGCGATAAAAAGGGGTCAGCTGCGCCTCAGCCGAGGCGGATTCATCGACCAGCGGTGTGCCGGGGCCGAAGACGAAAAATAGCCACAGGCCGATGACGAATAGGGTCGCCCAGCCCGCGTATGTCAGGCCTTTTCGCTCTGATGCGGAGAGCGGTGCGGCGGCATCGGTGCTGGCATTGAGCGATCCTTCTGTCGGGCTGAAGGCACCCAGTCTCGGCTCGATCATTCGGTCCGTAACAAACCAGATGACCGGTACAAAGATCACCGTCATGGCTGCGATAAAAAACCAGTTTCCGGCGATATTGGCACTGAAGTCGCCGAATACTGTTTCGACCGCAGCCTCGGTGATGCCGAACAGCAATGCATCCAATTGCCCGGGTAGGAGGTTGGCCGAGAAGCCACCTGATACGCCTGCGAACGCGGCCGCAATGCCTGCGATCGGATGTCGGCCTGCCGCATGGAACAAAATGCCTGCCAATGGAATGAGCACCACATAGGCGGCGTCGGCGGCGAGATTGCCCAGCATGCCAATGGTCACCACCAGCGGAGTCAGTAGCGCATGGGGTGTGTCACGCACGCCCGCGCGCATGGCGGTGGCAAACAATCCTGAACGTTCTGCAACGCCTGTGCCCAGCATGACCACCAGCACATAGCCCAAGGGGTGGAAATGGGTAAAGGTTTTGGGCATGTCGATCCATAACCGCGCAATATTTTCGGACGACAGCAGGCTGGTCGCATAAATGATGCGCTGGCCGCCGGTGACTGGGTCAATCTCGGTAGGGTGCGTGGCTGACACGCCAGTCAGGCTGGCAATTACCGAGATAACAATCAGAAACAGAATGAACCAAAAAAACAGAAACACGGGATCGGGTAATTGATTTCCCTTGCGTTCGATCCAGCCCAGTAAGCCGCTGGTTGGCTGGGCATCCTCTGGGCGTTGCAAAGTGTCGTTGCTCAAAAACCGCTCCTATCTCTTGGCTGTGCAGAAATGGGTAGAACACTAGCACCATGGGATCTCACTGTCTTCGATTGGTCAGCTCCGCGTCTCAAGACTTTCCTACAGCCATCGAGCCAGCCGATTTTGAGGGGGGGAGGCGTTGGGCTCATTGATTGGCCCATAAAGCCCTTGGCAGAGAAAATGCTAGGACACATAAACAGCCTGTTGGGTGACGTCATTCGGACGTCAGTGTGTGGAGGGAGCTGCGAATTTAGTGTTAACCTGAAATTCAGACCTGCAAACAGCGTTGGCATCTATGGCAAGCGAGGTGGAAGTAAAAATACGCAGTGCTGTCACCAATGTTTTAAACGCATCTGCAGCAATGAGTCGTCAACTCAAGAACCCTTTTCGTAAGCATCTGTTTCTCACGGGCATTCACGAGCCTATGAGGGAGGAGTTAACGCTCGAAAATCTACAAGTCACAGGAGAGATCCCAACTGCGCTCACCGGAAAATATGCGCGTATTGGCCCCAATCCATTCAAACCCGATCCTCGGGGGCATCATTGGTTTGTGGGTGATGGGATGGTCCACGGTATCCGCGTCGCACATGGTAAGGCTGAGTGGTACCGCAATCGGTTCATTAAAGCGCACGATCTTGAGCAAAAGGGCGGCCCGGTCGCGGCCGGGGGGCCGAGACGGGGCAAGCGCGATACGGTAAATACCAATGTGCTCAAGCTGGCGGGTAAAACGCTCGCGCTGGTGGAGTCTGGGCCGTTTCCATTTGAGTTGGATGAAAACCTCGACACGAAATATTCCACTAATTTTAATGAGAGTCTCAGCACGGCGTTCAGTGCACACCCTCACGAGGATCCTAAAACCGGCGAGTGGCACGCCATTACCTACAAGTCAGAGGAGCAGAACACGCTCTGGCATATTGTGATCAACAAAGATGGAGAAGTGGTTTCAGAGCGTGCAATCGCTGTGAAAGATGGGCCATCCGTGCACGAGTGCAGTATCACTGAGCATTACGTTATCGTGTTTGACCTACCAGTAACCATTTCACTGGCAGCACTGGTTCAGGGATTTAATTTCCCATACCGCTGGAATCAAAACCATCAAGCGCGTATTGGTCTGCTTCCCCGTCACGGTAGTGTGGACCACATTATCTGGTGCGAGATTGATCCCTGCTACGTTTTTCACGCGGCAAACAGCTTCGAGAATGCCGACGGTAGCGTAACCATCGACTGCTGCGCCTATGAAAGCATGTTCGCTCACGGATCCGATGGGCCAAACGGGGTGCCCTGCGGCTTCGAGCGCTGGCATGTTGACCCTGTCGCGCGAAAGGTCAGCCGCATATCAATCGATCGCTCGCCACAGGAGTTCCCGCGAATCGACGAGCGCTGCTTCGGCCAGCCTTACCGGCATGCCTGGGTAGTCAGTCAGCCTGGTGAGACTGTCTCAAATTTCGTGGCGGATAACGCGCTGTATCACCACGACCTGAAGACCGGAGAGAAGCGCAGTTACCGCTTTGGCGACGGCTTAGTGGGCGGCGAATTTGTCTTTGTGCCGCGGTCAGATCAGGTATCGGAAGCCGAAGGCTGGTTGATGGGTCTGGTAATCGATGCAAGTAATCAGGCGACGCAGCTTCAGTTTTTTGACGCGCTTAATATTGAACAAGGGCCTGTTGGCGCGGTGCACATCCCACATCGGATTCCGCCGGGCTTTCATGGCAATTGGATAAGTGATTGACTGTTAGCGGAAACCATGACTGCCAGCAATTACCTAGTGCGGTTTACCAAGCTCAGTTGAGGGTTTAGCGGGGCTTATGTGATCTCATATAACCTGCGCGCCAAATGAGACATTGCACTGCGGCAAAGCACGCCGCTGTTTTTATAAAGGGTAGATGGTAATGACATTAGGCCGAGAAGCCGCGCCGCTGCAAGCGGATATCCCGATTGCCTCTCTCTCAGGGGATGAGGCCTCATTCGCGCACCGCTTGATTTTCTCCTCTACGAACGATCTTGATCGTGCCTGGGATCTCGGCCTTTTTTATCTCAAAACGCCAGACAACCTGACACTCGACGGCGCACGTGCATTTGGCCGTGAACTCATCGCGCCGGATAGCTCCTATCGTCAAATCCCGCAGTACGGAGAACTCGAGGGATTCATTGCACTTGAGAATAACCAGCAAACCAAGCTTGCGTTGAGCCGCGAACGCTGGGATCAGCACTATCCGCAAGCGATTAAGGAGTTTGGCTGCCAACTTGATGCGATTGGCATCGCCATCATGCGCGAAGTGTTGCATCAATCAGGCATTCCCGAGGTCCTGTGGGATCCAGCATCAGGGGGCTACGCTTCGGGGGGTGGAACCGCATTTCTGAATTTCGTCCACTACGACACCCGCCACCCAGACTGGGGACTCCGCCCCCACACAGACTATGGCTTCGTGACGATTCTCGATGCCAGTGCTCCCGGTCTTCAGGTTGAGATCGAGGGTCAGTTTGTGGGCGTGCCGGTCCTCCCCGGTCATCTCGTGATCAACTTTGGCGAGGCGCTGCATTTCATAACTGCCCACTCAGACCACTCGGTGGGCGCTGTGGTGCACCGGGTGCTAAGTCAGCAATCTTCGGATCCGGTGCGCCAAGGCATTGTCTACTTTGCCAATCCTGATCTCGACGGCATGCTTTGGCAATTCGATGCTGCGGGAGAGGAGAAGGGCAGTTCCTCGGTGCAAGATCTGTTCGCGTTGCTTGAGAAAAATCTTACCGAGTGAGGCATAGCGGGTTAATGGGTTTCAGGCTCCTTTAACGTGGGCGTTGCTCGCTACAGGCTGATGCGTTTGTAGGTGCGATAATGAGGGGTCCAGAAAATCTGGTCGATGCGGGCATGGAGTTGGGCATCGGAGATTTTCAGTGCGTGCCCTTGTGTCTGCGCTACCTTTGCGACTGCAAACGCGATCAATTTGCTGACCTCCGAGATCTGTTGCAGAGGGGGTAGGAGATCCTCACCCGTCGCCGCAGCCTTTGGCGAGGCCTCTGCCAGAATCTCACTGCTGGCGAGCAGCATTTCATCGCTCACGCGGGTTGCCCGCACGGCCAATACGCCGAGTCCAATGCCCGGAAAAATATAACTGTTATTGCACTGGGCCACGCGGTGAAGGGCGCCGTTGTGACTCACGGGCTGAAAGGGGCTCCCTGTTGCAATAATGGCTTTGCCATTCGTCCACTGAACAATATTTTCCGGAGTGGCTTCGGCCCGACTCACAGGATTGCTCAGCGGGAAAATAATCGGAGCCTCGCTGTGCTGCAGCATGCCCTTGATAATCGATTCAGTGAACAGGCCGGGCTGCCCCGATACGCCAATGAGTATGGTCGGGTGTGCCTGGGCCACTACTTCTTCAAGGCTGGCCCACTCTCCGTCACAGGACCACTGGGCGATGTTGTCTCTGCTGTGAGCGAGTGAGAGCTGAAAATCCTGCAAGTCGTTCATTCCCCTCGTGACAAGGCCATGACGGTCCACCATAAATACCTGACGACGGGCTGCTTCATCGCTTAGACCCTCCTCTACCATCTTTCGAACGAGCATTTCGGCGATGCCGCAACCTGCTGATCCGGCGCCGACAAAAGCGATACGGTGCTCTTTCAGGGACTTCCCGGACACGCGGCAGGCCGCCAAAAGCGTTCCCAGAGTGACCGCGGCGGTGCCCTGAATGTCATCGTTGAAACAACAGAAGCGCTCCCGATAGCGATTCAGGATCGGCATGGCGTTTGCCTGCGCAAAATCCTCAAACTGAATCAAAACCCCGGGCCAGCGACGTTCTGCAGCGTGCATGAACAGATCGATAAACGCGTCATACTCGTCCTCGCTCACGCGGGGATGTCGCGCTCCCATGTACATGGGGTCGTTCAGCAGCGTTTCATTATTGGTGCCCACATCGAGCATGACCGGTAACGTATAAGCGGGACTGATGCCACCGCAAGCGGTGTACAAAGAGAGTTTGCCGATGGGTATGCCCATACCGCCGATGCCCTGATCCCCGAGCCCGAGTATTCGCTCGCCGTCGGTCACCACGATCACTTTGACTTTGTCTTTGGTGGCGTTTCGCAGAATGTCATCAATTTGCCCGCGTTCCTCCCACGCGAGAAATAGCCCTCGGGAGCTTCTATAGATATCCGAAAATTGTTCGCAGGCATCCCCGACCGTGGGGGTATAGATGATGGGCATCATTTCCTCGAGGTATTGGCTGACGAGGGCATAAAAGAGCGTCTCGTTGTTATCGTGGATACCGCGCAGATAGATGTGTTGGTTGATGGCCTCTTGATAGGTCGAGTATTGGCGATACGCCCGGTCCAGTTGCTCGGAAATTGTCTCGTACCGAGGTGGTAGCAGGCCGGTCAGATTAAAATCGATGCGTTCCTCCCGTGAAAAAGCGCTGCCCTTGTTGAGGAGCGGCGTTTCAAGTAGCGAGGGGCCTGAATGGTGAATGTATAACGGTTGAGAGTTTGTCATAGCGATCGGTTTTGGTTTTTCGTGGATTGTACTGTATCGACCGGGCTTGATGCTCGGTAAAGAGACGAATGCCCGATGCGAAGAGAGATATTGCGGCTTTGGTAGAGTCGTCGCTGGTAGCGAAGACCAGGGGGTCATCGAACGAATCCTGAATCACCTGCGCCAGAAAAAACGGCAAACATCGATGCAAGTTTTTGCTCGGGAGGGCAATGCGCTGTGGAGGGGGGCACGCTCAGACAACCCCCAAAAATGTGACGACATAGCCTGCGAGGCAAGTCTCTCTATAGATCAGTGGTGTCCGCCAAGGACTTCAGTTACGGTATATCGCCGGTTGAAGGACGCCAAGCGGGCACTTGTTGGGTGTGGGTGCCAACTTGAGACCCTGCTCGCATCCTGTTCTACTCTGATTACTACGTGTTTCGTGAAAACCAAAAAAGGGGTCAATATGAAAATGCTAATTACTGTACTAGCGTCATTCGCACTGTTGGTGGGATGTGGTCAGAGTCAGGAGCCCGCCAGTGAGATGCCGGCAGCGCCTGCCGAGGCTAGCGCGCCAGCAAATGATGTCATTGTCGATTATGTGTGGAATACCGCCGCAGCTGATATGACTGATGAGCAGCTCGCCGATATCGTGACGCGCTGGAATGCCCGGATCGACGCAGGCGGTTACGACATGATGGGTGCCAACGTACTCAAACCGCAATTCGAGACGGACGACTACGATTTTATTTGGGTGCTCATGTGGCCCTCAGCTGAGGCCCGAGAGGCAGGTTGGGCGGACTGGAACACCAATCAGATTGAGGGCTGGGCTGCCGAGCTAGATGGGGCGCTGAGTTATCAGCCCGAAAACGTCTATAGCTTTAAGCCTGCAGCGGGCCGTGACAGCGATGTCAGCAATACGCCAGAGGGCGGCACGTTTATCCCCAGCTTTGATTTCTGTAATTTTAATGAAGGCCACGATCAGGCCAGCTTGGATGCTTTCAGGGCTGATTATGACGCCTGGCTCGACGAGAGCGCGTCCAGCGACTACGGATACTGGATCATGGAGCCACAGTTCGAATTGGCTGATGCGGATGTTGTTTGGTTAGACCTGTTTACCGGCGAGGCAGCGGCGCAATCAGGCTCTGAGAGCTGGAATGGCTCGACATTACAGGCCGCCTGGAATGCCATGCTGAATTGCCAAAACTACACTTTTGCTGCAACGGCTATTCGTCGATAGGAATGGAGAGTGAGATATGAATGCGATGATACGTAAAAGTATTGGGGTACTGCTTGGCTTGGTTTTACCTGGGTTTGTCGCGGCAAACGACGCCATGACAGAGCAGGCTTTTGCGGGCTTGATGCAACTCGAAGGCCAGTGGCAGGGCACGCTGGCCAAGTCTGATGGGACCTCGGTGAATCTGCGGCTGAACTACACGAGTAAATCCAACGGGAGTGCCCTGCTGGAAGAGAGTAGCGAGGATGACGTTGAGATGCTCAATATCTTCAATGTTCAGGAAGGCACAGTGGTTTCAACTCATTATTGTGGACTGATGAACAAGCCGGTATCGAGACTGGTCTCTGTGGAGGGTGGCGTGATCAGGTTCAAAACGGACGCAGAAGAGAGCGGCCTTGAGGAGGGGAAAGACGAGTACGTTGATTCGTGGTCTCTTTCAGTCATGCCCGAGGATGAGAGCCAGTTTAAGTACGAGTACACCGTGATGCGTCCCGATCGCACTATCATGACGGCCAGTGCCATGGTGAAGCGAGTAGAGTAAGCGCTGTAGTGACAGACGAACCCCGCCTTGTGCGGGGTTTTTTATGTCATGTCATAGTGTGGGTAGCACTCTGCGCGAGGCGCGTTAAAAGCCGCTGATGACAGTGGTGTGTGGGCACGCCCATCAAGGGCGTAAAAAGCCCGCCATCAACGGCTGGGGACGCGCGGCCATTTTGTATGCCCTGTCTTTTTTTTGGAAAGGAAGCCAAGTCGTTACTCTTTGATCAGCAAGGATGCTGAAAGGCTCTCCAGCACGGTGTATTGCGGGTGCTCGTTCAGGGGTGGATCGATTTTAGTTGCGCAGCCATTCCAACGAATCCCTTTAGCAGCAATTGGCGGATATTTTGCGAATGCCACCACTACGGCTGGCAGTATTACTCAAAAATTCTGCCCTAACTGTCTCGTCTATTTGTCTAGACTTCGGCGCTGAAATTTTACTCAGTAATATGGTGAAGACTAATGCCTGATGTATCCGTAGTGAACCTGTTCCATAAGGTACTCCCCCAAGCCGTTGTAACTGCGGCGCTCGTGCTTCCTGCAGCACTTCCAGCGGTCGCACAAAACCCTGGCATGCTCGAGGAGGTGGTGGTGACCGCGGCAAAGCGCCAACAAACTTTGCAAGAGGTCTCCATCGCCGTTTCCGTTGTTCCCTCAGAAACGATCGAGCAGGCGCAAGTTTTAGACATTAAAGACTTGCAGACTTTGGTTCCCAGCCTGCGTGTCACCCAATTACAGGGCAGTGCGCAGACAAACTTCATTATCCGCGGGTTCGGTAACGGTGCGAACAATGCAGGCATTGAGCCGTCTGTGGGTGTATTCATCGATGGTGTCTACCGCTCGCGGGTAGGAAGCGCGCTTGCTGACCTGCCAAAGTTAGAGCGAATCGAGGTTTTGCGTGGGCCGCAAAGCACGCTGTTTGGCAAGAATGCGTCTGCCGGTGTTATTAGCGTAACCACTGCAAAACCTGACCTGAATGGGATCAGTGGTTCGGTTGGCGCCACAGTGGGTAACTACGATCAGACTATCGTCCGTGGAGATATAACCGGCCCATTGTCCGAAAACGTCGCTTTCAGTCTGTTTGGTAGCATGAACGAACGCGATGGTTACTTTGATAATCTGACGCTGGGTACCGACTCTAACGAACTGGACCGCTGGAACTTCCGAGGCCAGCTGTTGTGGAACCCAACCGCCCGTCTGGAAGTGCGTCTGATTATAGACGCAGAAGAAATAGATGAGGTGTGCTGCGGTGTGGCTAACCTCGTTGACGGACCTACCGGGGGTGTTGTTCGACTGCTCGGTGGTGACCTGATTTCCAATGACGCCTTTGCTTACGCCAACTATCTGGATTTTGATCCAAGAAACGAAATTGAGACCCAGGGTACGTCTCTACACGTCGACTACGATTTTGACCGTTTCACCCTGACCTCTATTTCGGCATTTAGGACGCTGGATCAATTCCAATCAGGCGATGTCGATTTTACCAGCGCACGACTCATACTCCCCGAAGCTGGTGATTTCAGAGGCACTAAGATCGATACCTTTACCCAAGAGCTGCGACTCACCTCAACGGGCGACGGTCCACTGCAATGGATGGTGGGCGCCTTCTACTTCAATGAAGAGGTAGAGCAAGATGAGACCTTCGGACTCGGTCCAGACTTCCGTTCTTACGTAGACGTCTTACTAGCCGGACTGGGTGCGCCGGGTGCTCTGGGTGGCGTTGAAGCTGCCTTGGGCTTGCCTGCGGGTGCATTCTACGCGACAGGCACGGGTAACCAGTCTGAAAAGTACACGCTTGATGACGAGACTCTGTCGTTGTTTGCGCAGATTGATTTCGACCTGACGGAGGCTCTAACCTTGACGGCTGGTGTGAACTATACACAGTCTGAAAAGAAAGCCACTGCTGCGGTAGTGAACGACAACCTCTTTGGAGCCCTGCCTTTGGATGCCTTGGGGCTGGGGGCTTTGAGTGCAGTGCAGTTCTTGCCGCCAGTCATTGGTTTTCCGAACTCCGTGGAGGATGGTAAAAGTGACGACAGCGATACCACTTACACGCTGCGACTGTCCTACAACATAACGCAGGATATGAGTTTTTATGCTGGCGTTAGTACGGGATTCAAGGCCTCCTCGTGGAATTTGTCTCAGGACAGTGGTCCGGTTCCTGCTGATGTGGCGCGTCTTCTCGCTAACGGGGATCCTATGTTGCCCAACGTTGGTTTTGGGCCGGGTGCAGCTAACTTCGCGATTGGAACGCGTCGTGCCGACCCAGAGGAATCATTGGTTTACGAATTGGGTTTGAAAGGGCAGTGGAGCACGGTGTCGCTGAACTTGGCTATATTCATGCAAGAGATCGAAGATTTTCAGTCTAATGTTTTCTCTGGCACAGGTTTTAACCTGGCCAACGCGGGCAAGCAGTCCACCGATGGGGTGGAACTTGACGTAACCTGGCTGCCAGTTGACGGCTTGCGCGTTGGCTTTGCCGCCACATGGCTGGATCCGCTCTACGATTCATTTGAAGGCGCTCTAGGTGTTAACGGACCCGCGGATTTTTCGGGTCTGCAGCCAGCAGGCATTCCAGAGCTTTCGACTACCACGAACATCACGTACAACTTTGAGCTGTTGGGCGCTTATTCCTATATGCGCCTAGAGCATGTCTACGAAGATAAAGTGCAGGTTGTCGACAATATTCCCGCGTCCATAGCAGCACGGGAAGTCAATATGGTCAATGCCAGTGCCGGCATGAGTTGGGACAATGGGATTGAGTTTAATCTCTGGGGCCGCAACATCTTTGATGACGAGTACCTGCTGTCGGCGTTTCCATCAGTAGCACAGGCAGGGAGTATCAGTGGTTATCCGAACCAGCCTGCGACCTACGGGCTTACTGTGAAGTACAACTTTGGGCAATAAATCTCGCCAGAGGAAATAGTTGCGTGCCCTAAAAGACAAATCAAAACGCGATAGCCTCTCGCGTTTTGAACTCTCGGGGGGCATAGCTGCAAAAAGCGCTCGGTCAATGACCTTTTGAATTGTGGTTTATCCGCTAGCGTAGGCAGTTTGAGAGCGTGGTTGCTCTTCAAACAAAAATCAAAGTCCCAAATGCGAGGCTTTTATCTTGGCAGGGCCAGGCGGGCTATCTAAGAGCGCCATTGCTTCTGGCGCTCTTACCCTTCGGGCCTGCGCTTTGCTCGGGCGTGCCAACCGTTCTTGAGGTTGCGGTTGTCCAACCGCCAATCTCTACATGTCAAAGTGAGTGTTACACGGCGTTATACAGAGGTTACTTTTTCGTAGCCTTGTTGTTAAGCACTTGGTGGCTCGTGCCTGGTTTCAAGGCAAGTTTTCAGTCGACTATCTGGTCTGTACTTTTGGTCCGACAAAAATATGACAAATGGACAGCCGGCGTGATGCACCGAAAACCATGTACAGTTTTGCCCATGCATCGATAGCGGGCTTTCAACGTTGCTTTGATTTCAAAGGCAGGTCGTCGCGACCCGAGTTTTAGTATTTCATGCTCCTATATATTGAGTTGTATATCGTCGTGGCCCTCGTTGACCAATTTCTCGTCATTGCAGCGGTGGACATCCGCGACCTTCCGCTGGGTCACTATATACCGATGGGTTTCGTCGATCCTGAAGTAGGCTTGCTGGTGCTGCTGTATCGGCCCGTCATGGCCGTACCGACAGTCGCGCTTACGGTTAGACGATTGCATGATGTGGGTAAATCGGGGTGGTGGACTGTTTTTCGGATATTACCTCTACTGGTCATTGGCTGGCTGTATCTCATACCTTTTCTGTGTAAACCTTCTCGGGCTTGACCGCTCGTTTGCGTGTGCATTAGAGCAGGGCCCCAGCGAAAAGCGTGAGGTGACAATACAAGCTTGATTGGACTTATGAAATGTGATTTTCAGAAGTTGAAAAGACAAGGCTGACTCGAACTGCTGACCTCTACCAAGTCAAGACCGATTGGCCGCATCAAGACAAGTATGAAACATCGAACACTGACTACTTATTTTATACGTATTGGCAACTCGGTCGTTTGTTTGAGTTCCTCCATTACGAAGCTCGCGCTCACATCAAAGAGATCGGCCTTAATCAACTCCTGGTATAGCCTGTCGTAGCCAGGCATGTCTTCTATCGCTGCTTTGATTAAATAGTCGATCTCGCCACCCATGCGGTACACCTCGAGCACTCCGGGGATCTTCTCTACCACGGATTTGAAATGTTCTGCCCACCGCTGATTGTGCTGGTTGGTGCGCACAGAAATGAACACAGTAAGCGGAACCCCAAGTGCTGCTGGGTCCATCAAAGTGACTTGCTTTCGGATAGTACCGTTTGCCTCGAGTTTCTGGATACGGCGCCAGCAGGCGGACTTAGAGATGCCAATCCGATTTGCGAGCTCCCCTACAGACATGGAGGCGTCTCCCTGCATGTGGGCTAGCAATTTGCGGTCAGTCTTGTCCATTTCTAGGCCATAGAAAGCACAAAAATTCATAATTGATTCTTATCTAGAAACTATATCTCACATTTCACGTAAAACTAACAACAAAACGGAACAATGTTTTGCGGGGTCGGCACTATCATTGCGATCTTCTATTTCGAGACGCAAAAACTGAGCTGTGTCGACTCTCATCCAGAAAATCCGCGATGCCATCATTGGTGATTACGCCCCCATCGATACACCCTTCGGCCCTCGGCCATTGATTTATGCGGATTACACCGCCTCGGGGCGCTCACTGCGTTTTATCGAGGATTTCATTCGCGACGAGGTGTTGCCCTACTACGCCAACACCCATTCCGAAACCTCCTTCACCGGCGCTCAGACTACGGTGCTGCGTGAGCAGGCCCGGGAGCTTATCCGTCAGGCGGTAAACGGTACCCACCTAGACAAAGTGATCTTTACTGGTTCCGGCGCTACGGCGGCGATTAACAAGCTGATTGACATGCTGAGCCTGCGGCTGCCCCGAAACCTATCGAACGATTATGGGTTGGACGGCGTTATCCCGGTGGAGCAGCGCCCGGTGGTTTTTGTTGGACCCTATGAGCATCACTCCAATGAGCTGCCTTGGCGCGAGAGCATCGCCGATGTGGTGGTCATCCCCCTGAACAGCGAAGGTCAACTCGATCTCGGTGCATTAGAGGATGCCCTCGCGAAGTACATCGATCGGCCGCTGCGAATCGGCAGCTTCTCCGCTGCGTCGAACGTCACCGGTCTTAAAACTGATGTGCCTAGGGTGACCTTGATGTTGAAGCGCTACGGTGCGCTGGCGTTCTGGGACTACGCTGCCGCTGCACCGTATGTGCGCATTGACATGAATAGCCACTCTCCGCTCGACGCGGTGTTTATGTCGCCACACAAATTCATCGGCGGTCCGGGTACCCCGGGGGTGTTGCTCGTCAAGGGACATTTACTTAACAACTCAGTACCAGCCACTGTTGGCGGCGGCACCGTAACGTACGTTACTCCCGAGGATCACCACTATGTAGCTAGCGCTGAGCGCCGAGAAGAGGGCGGAACGCCGGGTATTGTGGAATCAATCCGCGCTGGTTTGGTATTCAAACTGCAGCAGGACGTCGGTTTTGAAGAGATCGCGCGCCGCGAACATGCGTTTGTTTCTCGGGCGATTGCCAGGCTTTCGGGGTGCGATAATCTCGAGATTCTTGGTCCCCTTGACGTGCCGCGCCTGTCGATCCTGTCGTTACGGTTCAAGCTAGGCGATAAAGATTTGCATTACGGTTACGTGGTGTCGCTACTGAATGATTTGTTTGGAATACAGGCGCGGGGTGGTTGTTCCTGCGCCGGACCCTATGGGCATGCACTGCTCGGCATGGATATGAGCTATAGCCGCGCTATCCAATCTCAAATAGCCGTCGGCAACGTAATCCTGCGTCCGGGTTGGGTGCGCCTTAACTTCAATTATTTTATCAGCGAGTCAGAATTTGATTATCTGCTGGGGGCGATTGAACTGGTGGCACGACACGGTTGGCGCCTGTTGTCTTATTACGATTTTGATATGGCTACTGGCGTGTGGCGATTCCACAATGAAGCTAGGTCGTTACCGGTTAGCCTACAGGACTTGTCCTTCGATCGGTTGGAGTCGAAGAGTGCAGCGTGTCCGCCGCCATGGAATCTGCGCGACCTACTGGTTCGAGCGGAGCAAGCTATGACGACCTCGAGGCCTAAACAGTCGGCTACAGCTTTAAATTTGTCAGGCGAGGCAGAGAGATTGCGCTGGTTTGCGCTGCCCCAGCCTTGATGCGTGTTATCACCAGATAACTCAATCACTCTGCTACCCCTGCGAATTCAGCACCTGCGTTCTCAGCCGCTGACCTTCGACGTCATGTCAATGCTGATTGGACGCACTAAGACTCGCGAAGCGGCCTTGGGCATTTACATCCAAAATTTGGAATCCGTACTCCAATATTGAGTTGTTCAGTTAGCCAATTCGTGGGTCACTAATAGATGTCGCCCAGCGTTACTGCGATTTTATAAATCACCCACGACAAAGTGATATGTTTGTGGGAAGGTGGCACGCTGCTTTTCAGATACAGGTGTTCAAATAATGCGGGTGTTATTGAAATCTGAGATTGTTGCTGCGGTTTTTGCGCTGTGTTTATCTCATTTGACGATAGCCGAGCATGAGCAGATTGAACATACGGCCTCCGTCACCCATTTGGTGATTGGAGGTGCAGGGTCCAATTGCCTCGCTGACCCGGACTGTATCAATCGCTTCCACCCGGATATCCCGATGAAGCGTATAGCGCAGCAGGGGCAAACGCTTATTTTCAAGACTCGGGATGCATTAGACGTATTGGGAACTGTTGACCAACAGCGAGACGCGGAGCAGGACCTCGATTCCGAGCGCTTCATGACCCTACGGAGCAGCTTTGGTATTGCGCATCCCATGGCTGGACCGGTCCATATAGCGGGAGCTGATGTTGGCGATACCCTGAAAATAACGATTCTTGAAATCAACGCAGGACAGTACGGTTATACCTTTGCAGGCCGCAGTGGATTTATGAGTGATTTGGTTGATGGGGGGTTTGTGGCGGTTTGGAGGCTGACAGACCGGTTTGCCACTAGTTTAGATATACCAGGCGTACAAATACCCAATGGCAGCTTTCCTGGGATTGTCGCCACGCTGCCTGGCAGAAGAGACCTTGAGGCCATTTTGACTCGGGAGCAGCAGCTTCACGATGCAGGTGGCACAGTGTTCTTGCCATACCCGGAAGACGCGTCGCCCGTTGCGTTGTGTGGCAAAGATGGCAGCGCTGCGAATGCGTGTCTCCGGACTATTCCTCCCCGTGAACAGGGCGGCAACATGGACATTCGTCATTTGGGTGAGGGTGTAACTGTGTACTTGCCCTGTCAGGTAGCTGGTTGTGGCTTGATGATTGGCGATTTGCATTATGCTCAGGGGGACGGCGAAGTATCCGGCACGGCCATTGAAATGTCAGCCAACGTGACGGTTACCACTGAGGTCATCAAGGGATATTCGACGTTGCGGACAGGACCTCACTATGAGGGTGATGCGTCAGTGCTGCAGATCCCCTCGAAGCGCTTTTATGCTGTCACGGGCCTGCCTTTGAAAACACCAGGAACAAGTTATCTTGACTTGCACTATCTTGGCAGCGATATAGCGCGTGATCTAGGTAATCTACCCAACGATATTTCATTGGCGGCCAGAAACGCGCTCGATGGAATAATCGACCATATCGTAGCGACTTATGGTTATTCAAGAAATCAGGCTTATGTGATCGCTAGCGTTGCCGTTGACCTGCGTATTACTCAGCTAGTTGACGCACCCAATGTTGGGGTGACGGCCATTCTGCCTTTGGATATTTTTGTTCAAGCGCCTCATTAGCGGAACTCCAGTTCCTTGTCGCGCAGTTTGCCAAGGCGCAAGCTAATAAAATCCTTGATGTAATTCTGATAGTTTTTCCACGGTAACCGGTTGCCCTGTTTTGGAAAACGGTCCCGGGAGCGCAACACGTATCCTGCATTAAAATCGAGAAAGGGCTCCTCTTTGATGCTGTCTTTCAATCGTGGCACAACATAATCGAGCCCCTGATTTTGCATATGATTGAGCAGCCGACACAGGTAGTTTGCGGTGAGCTCCACTTTGAGTGTCCAGGAAGAGTTGGTATAGCCAACCGTAAAGGCCATGTTGGGCATATCGGAGAACATCATGCCGCGATAAATATAGTGCTCGGTAAAGTCGACGGGCTTCTCGTCGATTTGATACTCGACCCCGCCCGCAAACTTGAGGTTGAGTCCCGTCGCGAGCACCACAATATCGGCTTCAAGGTGCGCGCCTGACTTGAGCTGCAACCCCGTGGCGGTGAAATGGTCGATATGATCGGTTACCACTTCTGCGCGCCCCTCACGAATAGCGGCAAACATGTCGCCGTCGGGCACCGCGCACAGACGCTGATCCCAGGGGTTGTAGTTAGGCGTAAAGTGCGTCGCCACATCGTAGTCGGGGCCCAGTTCCTCGCGAACTTGATCAAGGAGAAAGCGGCGCAAGCCTTTTGGTCGTCTCCGCGAGAGCCGATACAGGTAAATTTGGAAAAGGACTTTCTTCCAACGGGTCAGGCGAAAGGCCCAGCTAATGGGCAAGAATTTTCGCAACACTCGGGCAGTCGGATCTTCCTGCGGGACGCTGGCGATGTAGGTCGGTGAGCGTTGCAGCATCACAAGGTGGCTCGTGTGATGAGACATGGTGGGTACCAGAGTGACCGCGGTCGCGCCGCTACCGACCACCACAACGCGTTTGCCCGCGTAATCGAGCGCTTCGGGCCAATGCTGGGCATGAAACAGCTGCCCCTGAAATTGATCGACGCCCGCGAAATCCGGTGTATAACCCGACTCATAGTCGTAGTAGCCACTGCAACTAAAGATGAACTTGCAGCTCACAGTGATTTGCTCACCGGTATCGCCGCGCTCAGCGGTCACCCGCCAGCGTTTCTCGAGTGAGGACCAGTGCGCGGAAACGACCTTATGCTGGTAGCGAATGTGCTGCTCGACGTCATACTCCGCGGCGGTTTCTCGGATGTAGCGAAGAATTTTATCGCCATCGGCAATGGCGGCGGCATCGCGCCAAGGCTTGAAGCCATAGCTCATGGTGTACATGTCGCTGTCAGAGCGGATGCCAGGGTATCGGAAGAGATCCCATGTGCCGCCGCTAGCGTCTCGCGACTCGAGGATCATGAAACTCTGATTGGGGCACTTAGACCGTAACTGGCACGCGCCACCAATACCTGACAGACCTGCGCCAATAATGAGCACGTCGACCGATTCTGCCGAACTTTGCATATCTTGCTTACTCTGTAAAACGAGTGATACGACGAGGGCCACCATATCAGGTGGGTGAAGACCAGACTCTTTCCTCAATAATAGATCGTAAATGTGAACAGACAGTTTCGAAAAGCAAGAAATTAAATAAAAACAGGGATGAACACATCGGGTGGGACAAGGCGGATTACCTAAAACAGGCTGAGGCCGGCTTAGTCCTCGCAAGCTGCCCGCTTGGGGAATTTCTTGAACTAACTGTTAAAGAGCGGGGGTCGGGCAGCCGGTGGTGCGATCAAAACCAGCGATTGCTGGCGGATCATGTGGTGGAGGCCGAGACGCAGGCACCACATTGCCGACGTCCCAGAGTTCTGCGCCTCGCTGTCAGCGAGGTGAATACCAAATCGGACTGCTGTAGGCACGCTCCTGAGAGCTATAGCGAACATCCTCTGGCATGTCGTCATAGAGGTCGTAATTCTTGCGATCGTACGCTAGCCATCTCGGCGTGGGGATCTCCATAACCCTCGCGTAGTAAAAAGCTTTTTGCGCGGGGTCAAAATCGGGGTCCTGCCAGAATCCTCTGAGGGCGTCCGCGCCAATGGAGTTGCTGTAAGTGGCTTCCATCTCGTTCACGGTAGAACCGACGGAGGTGAGGTTGCCCTGGGCATCCAGCGCCCGGACGTCCGCATTGCTCCAAACGACGTTGTGCACCTCCTCCTGCGCGGCACCATTTTCATCGAGCCAGCCTTTTACGATCTGGATTCGATCCAGATTAGCGCCAAAGGGATCACGCATGGCCTCGACCAGAAAGCCGGGGCTGGCGCCCGCGGGTGCATCGGTCAGATCGCTACCCATGGGCACACCTGCTGCATAGCCCTTGGTAGCGAGGTCGGTTTGAGACAGATCATCGGAACCGAAGCCATAGCCGCCAAAGACCCGAATCTGCAAGCGGGTACCGGTGGTGCCGAATACCTCTCTTCGCGCCATGGCGTCCCATATGGCTTCTCGCGTATTGTCAGTGGCCCATACGCCTGCCAAACCGGATGCGGCGAGCTGCAATGCGGTCAGGTCAAGAGCCGGGTCAAGGGAGGATCGAATCAGTACATCTTTCCAGCGATTGGGGCTGGGCTCCAGGAAGGGTGCTTTGCCCCACCAGTTATCTTCCCGGGTTGCGGGTAATCCTGCGTGGCTATCTGTGCTGCCCACCATGCCGAATTTGAACGGATTGGCGCCAAGACTTTGCTCGAACTCGAGGCCCATCTTGAGGGCGGAGCGGGCATATTCGTATTGAATCATGTCAGTGGTTCGCTGAACGGTGCCACCCAGGTTAGTCGTATCTACGATTTCGAAATCGGCGAACTCATCGTCGGGTGACAGGAAAGGGTGTGCCTCACTCGTGCCCTTGGATTGGGTGACCTCCATAATGGGCTCCCAACGGGACCGCATTTCGGCGTAGTCCTTATCGATTGGTTTGCCATCTGTCTGGTACTGCGGCGCAAACATCATGCCGCTGGAAAGATTGCCGTTGTGAGGGATGGCTAGTACCTGACCACCGGTGTCTTTCTCATAGGCTGCCATATAGTCCCAGAGATCTTCCGCGTTTTCCGAGTCAAAGAGCGAGAACGGTAATACAGGGTCGACGCTCGCTTTATCGCCGCGAAAAACCACTACCCGATGTAGATTGTTGCCGCCGGGTTGCGAGGTCCACTCGTACCCGATAAAAGCGGTGAATTCGCCCGGATCATTGTACTGGTCTGCCAGTTCCATGATTTTGGTCCATGCGTTGCGCAACATGGATTCGCTCTTGATTTTCGCTTCTGCGCCTTTGGCCATTTTCTGAACCAGCGCGTTAAAAGCATCGACGCCTTTACCCGCTATGACAAGATCATAAAGTTCCTTGCCGAAGGGATCCGAGAGCAAGCCTGGGTCCGAATTGGCGATAGCGTCTGCCAGCCCTAGATTTTCGGCGTGGTCCGCGATCACAACGAAGTCGAGCGGTCGCGAGATCGTCGCCGCTTGTCCTGTACTGCTGGTAACCGTCTCACCTAGGACAAAGCGATAAGCGTCATTAGGACCGACTTTGGTGCCGGCCATGCCGGCGTCAGGCGAGAAAGAGGTATGGAGGTGGGTATCGCCGAAGTAGGCCCGTGTCGGTTGGTCATCGGCAACAGCGAGGCTGAGCGTTAAACAGCAAAGGCTTCCGAGCATGAGATTCTTCATGATCAAGTCCTCTTTTGTAGAAAATTTAGAGACATTGTCTAAGAAACTAGCGCAGATTCCACTTCTAAGCTCTAGAGCGCGCCTTTTTTGAGCCGTTGCTGTCACCTTTTGCTAATTGTAGTGTCGCAATTGCAACGCGATTTTCAGCGGTTATTCCATAGCCCGGGGAAAAGATGGATCGCATTGTCGCGCAAAATCTTTTGCCGAAGGGTCTTTCGCTCGGGTGTGGCAGTGGTGATGAGCACCTTCGCCAGCGAGGCTCCTAGATGATAAAACGGCCAGTCGGTGCCAAACAGCAAGCGATCTACATCGGTATTTTGAATCATGGCTTCCAGCATGGTCAGGCTTTGCCCATGGATCCCCAGCCACGCGTTATCGTAGCGTGCCGCGAGGGCGATCATTGCCTCGCTGTCACGGGCACCTGCATGCCCGAGAATAAATTGCAGGTTTGGAAATTCGGCCAGCGCTGCTTCGTAGTGCCGGGGCAGGGCGTAGCGATGAGATGACTCGGGTTCAATTCCGGCTCTGCCGCCATGGAAAAAGACAACTAAACCCAGCGCTTGT
>JAQWUD010000031.1 GCA_029242325.1 Luminiphilus sp. | reverse complement strand
GGTATGTGATTGATTTCATACCCAGCCTTCAGAAACGCTTGAGTTTCCTTAGCTATCAACTCACGCTTTGTGTCAGAGGACGCTTTGAGGGGTTTCTTCTTTGTCACGTTGGTCAACCTTCTCAGTTTTCTTCAGGCGCTTAGCTTCTTGCTTTTTTTGCTTAGCAATCTCGCGCTGTCTCTTTTCAAAAGAGTAATTGGTCTTCCTCACTTCTGAGGCTCGCGCAGTGCGATAAAACTATGAAGGGATATGGCGATAGCTCTATCTCCTTGGATGGTAAAGACCATTCTCACATAGGGCTTTAGATAGAGACGGTAGGATAGCACCAACCGCTTGCGTAACCACCTGCCAAGTTAGGTGCTCAATGCGTCACAGATTGGGTTGGGATTAGCCGAGGTCAGAGCGCGGTTATGCGCGATATAGCTCAGGAAAAAAAGCGTTGTCGTGAACCGGAGCGCCCGGCTGCACAGCGACGTGCTCGGGGTTTACGGAAGGGTCCACACCCTCTCTGGGGTCCCATAGAACATCATCGCCAAGCCAGCGCGTCGATAGTGCGATTCGATCCTGCGTTGCGGACTGGTTTCCGGGTGCTCCGTGGAGCATCCAAGCCGAAAATATTAAAGCGTCACCCGGTTCTAAATCGAACCCAACAATATCGTATTTGTCACGCTCGGCCTCAATGTCGGGTACCGGGACACCTTGCTGTGTATTGGCCCACTGGCCTGATGTATTTTCTGCACCACCAAATACAGCAGGTAGATAATAGACTTCATCACGATGTGAGCCACGTATAAATTCTAGAGAACTGCCCGCCACGGTGACCGGCGTCAGGGCTAACCAAATGGAGGCAATTTGTTTCCCGGCGAAAGGCCAATAGGGCGCATCCTGATGCCAAGGTGTGGGAGCTTTGGTCTTTACCTTTTTGATCAGCAGGTGATCAAAATAAAAGCGTGACGATTGGCTGTTCATGGCTTGCGCTGCAAGACGAGCACAACCCGACTCCCGAATAAACTGATGGATAACATCATTGCTACGCCAGAGGTAGCGATCGGTGAACAGCCGATCTTCAGAGGCGCCGCTATTGACGTCGTTAACCCATTTACTGGGTTTTTTGAGTTGTTGCTCTGCGACTGCAAGCAATTTGGGAATCCAATCGCTTTCGACTGCCTGATCGACTTTAATGACGCCATCCTCGGAAAAGCGGGTGACTTCTTGTTCGGTGAGTTCACGCTGTGGCATATCGACTTCCCAGTCGACCGATTGGCTCATTTGTCCAATCTCGATAGCCATGATCAACTCCAATCACGTTCAGACGCCCTTCTTAACAAACGTTGACCTGGCATTTTCAGAGCAAACATGGCTAAAACTGAAATGCGGTCAAGCAAATAGCTAGTATCAGCGACAGGGTGAGCTTTAACACGATAGATGACCTCACTGGGACGTCAGTCTTATACATCCGATAATCTACACCAGCAGAGGTCGAATCTCACGCCTAGGCTACAGCCCCCTAAAGCAACTGCTCTAGCTCCTGCAGAAGATCGTCTGATGAGCGCCGTGGCTCATCGCCAAAGGCGCCATCGAACAGCGAATAGTATTTACCCAGTATCTCGGCACTCTTCAGCTTGGCGTTGTCCGAACTATCATCAGACCGGAGTATGTCTGTCACTGCGACAAGCACCTCTTCCCGATCAGCAATCGCTGATGACACAAGTCGCTCGCTACATTCAGACTGTATCTCTGCAAGCCTTGGGGCCACCTTGGGGTGGACACTTAGCCGGTGTGCTTCGCACCATATGGATTGCTCAGACATACCTCGAGCGTCATAGGACTCTCTGTATGCTTGGGATTTGGTTCTGCCTGCGGCTATTTGTGAGCAGAACGCTTCCTGTTTAGATGTGAGTTGAGCCACTCCGAATACCCTCCCCGAACCCGCGGCAACATCCACACAATTAACATGGTTATCATCTCAACAGGCCTACTGGTAATCAATCAAACCGGTGGATTTGGCTACTCGCTCGCCCGAATTCCTATGCAAGAGAATATGGGACTCCTACTTTGAAAAAAGGGGGGGGTGGGGGGGTGTCAAAGTGGCTACACAACTGGCTAGAAAATGCAGGTGAAAGGCAGTGATGGGAAATGAGTTGGGAACTAACAGCCCGGAGGAAACCGGCTAGAACGTTGGTCTTGGGGACACTCGGTGAGCGACAGTTAACTCGTTTGTAGACTTAGCAGGGGAGCGCCTTCAGCCACTCGGCCACTTCTCCTAATTCTCAGGCGTCTTGTTCCGCTCCATCACCAGCGGCCGCCTCAATGCGATTCAATATCTCTTCTCGGTGCACCGCTACATCTTTGGGGGCATCAATACCTATCCGCACCTGATTGCCTTTGACTCCGAGCACCGTGATGGTGACATCATCACCAATCATGAGGGATTCACCTACTCGTCGCGTCAAAATCAGCATGGCTCACATCCTTGTCGCATTCACCCACACACTCACGCGTCGGCCAACCGTGGCACCCCCGAGGAGCGCTCCTCAGCCGGCCTCAACTGTATCAAGGCCGAACGCAGAATGCAGGCTCCGTACAGCCAGTTCAAGGTATTTTTCTTCGATGATGACCGAGATTTTGATTTCAGAGGTGCTGATCATCTGAATGTTCACCCCGACCTCTGCCAACGCCTTGAACATCGTGGCGGCAACACCAGAGTGCGATCGCATACCCACACCGACCACCGAGACTTTCGCTATGTGGTCGTCGGTGAGCACTTCACCCGCACCCAGGTCTTTGGCCACGGGTTGCAGTACGGCTGCCGCTTGTTCCATGTCACTTCGGGCAACGGTAAACGTGAAATCGGTAGCATTCTCTCCGCGGCTATTCTGGAGAATCACATCAACCTCAATGTTGGCATCACCGACCGGACCCAGAATCCGATAGGCCATACCGGGATTATCCGGCACTCCGACTACCGTTAATTTCGCCTCATCTCTGTTAAAGGCTATCCCTGCAATAACGGGCGCTTCCATGGAGGCATCCTCCTCAGTAGAAATCAATGTGCCAGGGCCGTCCTCAAAACTGCTGAGCACCCGGAGCGGAACTTTATATTTGCCAGCGAACTCTACTGATCGGATCTGCAGTACCTTGGAGCCCATGCTCGACATTTCGAGCATTTCCTCAAAAGTAATGTGGTCCAAACGTCTGGCGCCATCCACCATTCGGGGATCCGTGGTGTAGACGCCGTCCACGTCCGTGTAGATCTGACATTCATTGGCTTTGAGCGCCGCTGCCAGTGCCACAGCGGTAGTATCGGAGCCACCGCGACCGAGTGTCGTGACATTACCTTGCACATCCACACCCTGAAACCCAGCCACCACGGGCACATCGCCCGCCTGCAACGCCGCCTGCAATGTTTCGAGCTTGATGTCCTGAATGCGTGCTTTGTTGTGCGCGCTGTCTGTGAGAATACCCACTTGATTGCCGCTGAAGGAACGGGCAGACACAGAGCGCTCGCTCAGCGCCATACTCAACAGTGCTGTGGTTACTTTTTCCCCTGTACTGAGGAGTGCATCGAGCTCTCGCGGCGCGGGGTTCGTTTGGATTTCGCGGGCAAGACCCAACAACCGATTTGTCTCTCCAGACATGGCTGACACTACTACGACCACGTCGTGGCCCTCGCTTTTAAAACGAGCCACTCTGTCGGCCACAGCTCCGATCCGCTCTGTCGAGCCTACAGATGTGCCGCCGTATTTCTGGACAATTAGCGCCATGCCACGTGGGAAGTGTTATCCAAGGGGCGCGTATTTAACACGATTCAGCGCCCACTGAGAACCGGTTTTGGTGATAGTGGAGCGCTTTAAGTTGATCCTCTACGCTATCAGGATCCACAATAAAGAAGCCGTAGTCCGTCATGACAGGTGTCGACCCACGCTACAGCGACTGGATCGATCAGCAAATACGCGTGTAACCTGGTCAACTTGCGTCAGGAACATACCTGACAAAGCCGACTCATCCGAGTTGTCCCGCCACCCACTCGGGCAAAGAACCCAGTACGCTGGACAGCGCAGCTACATCGGATCCGCCACCCTGTGCCATGTCCGGGCGGCCACCGCCCTTGCCACCGAGTTGACCGGCAAAATGCTTGATCACATCGCCCGCTTTGATTCGGTCGGTCGCATCCTGTGTCACCCCAGCCACCAAAGCAATCTTGTCGTCTTCAACGGCAGCGAGAAGGATGACGCCCGAGCCCAGTTTGTTTTTGCACTGATCCAGCGTGTCACGCAGCGTCGATCCTGTGGCGCCCTCGATTTGCGCCGCCAGTACTTTGAGGCCCTTGACTTCGACGGCGTCCTGCGTGAGATCGCCTCCGGTCGAGGTGGCCAGTTTTTGACGCAGTCTTGCAGACTCTTTCTCGAGTTCACGCACCTCCGCGCGAAGCGCATCCACCTTTGCAGAGGCAGTTTCGGGAGTCGCTTTCAAGACCCCGCAAATAGACTGCATTTCACGCGATAACGCCGACACATGAGCCAGCGCCGCTTCCCCGGTCACCGCCTCAATACGGCGCACACCACTTGCCACGCCCGACTCACCAGTGATCCAAAACAGGCCGATGTCCCCGGTGCTCGCTACATGAGTGCCTCCGCACAGTTCGACTGAAAACCGGTCGGACCCCATGGTCAGCACCCTCACTTCGTCACCATACTTTTCGCCAAAGAGCGCCATCGCGCCTGCCTCAATCGCCGCATCCATGCTCATGAGCTCAGTGCTGACCTGAGCATTAACGCGCACCTGCGCGTTCACGATTTCAGTAATGACGGACAAGGTCTTTGCCGAAACCGGCTCTCCATGCGAAAAATCAAATCGTAGGCGCTGCGAATCAACCAAGGAGCCTTTTTGCAGAATGTGGTCTCCCAGCTCCCTCCTCAGTGCCTCGTGCAACAAATGCGTTGCGGAGTGATTCAGACGAGTCTGGTTGCGAAGATCTGAGTCAATCATTGCATCGACCCGGTCCCCTGCCCTCAAGGTTCCTGATGTCACCGTGACGTGATGCAAGTGGTGGCCCTGGGCCTTGCTGGTGTCAGTCACGTCAGCAGCGGCATTTGCCGAAATCAGCCGTCCACAATCCCCGACCTGACCCCCACTCTCACCGTAAAAAGGCGTGCGGTCCAAAATGACGACCCCGGACTGATCTGCTTCAAGCACATCTACTGCGCCACCATCGACGACGATCGTTTTGATCACTCCCTCGGCACGGTCACTTTCATAACCGAGAAACGCGGTCTCTCCCTCAACATTGAGGCTCTGGCTATAATCAACCTTGAAGCCCGCGCGATCCTGAGAGCGCTGCCGCTGAGCCGCCATAGCTGCCTCGTAACCATCGAGATCGAGGCGCAAGCCTCGCTCACGAGCAATGTCATTGGTCAGATCGACAGGGAAACCATAGGTATCGTAGAGCATGAAAATGATATCGCCGGAAATGGTGTCATCGCCGACACCCTGCAACGACTCCTCAAGAATCGCCAGTCCGTTGTCGAGAGTGCGGGCAAACTGCGCTTCTTCTGCCTGCAATGCCTTAGTGATAGCGGATTCCTGAGCTAAAAGTTGCGGGTAGGCGTCGCCCATCTGGACCATCAATTCAGGCACCAAGGCGGCAAAAAAAGAAGACTGCGCCCCCAGCTTGTTACCGTGACGAATCGCGCGGCGAATGATGCGCCGCAAAACGTAGCCCCGACCCTCGTTACCCGGTAGCACGCCATCAGCAATCAAAAAAGCTGTTGAACGCAAGTGATCAGCGATGACTCGCAGGGATTTGTCCTCGGTATCTGTTAAACCCAATTGCTTGGCTGCCGCCGCGATAAGCGCGGTGAACAGGTCAATTTCGTAGTTGGAATGCACATGCTGGAGCACCGCTGCAATGCGCTCGAGCCCCATACCCGTATCCACAGAAGGCGCCGGCAACGGGTGCAGTTCACCCTGCGCATCCCGGTTGTATTGCATGAACACCAGGTTCCAAATCTCGATGTAACGATCCAGATCGTCATCTTCACTGCCAGGCGGCCCACCGGGTACGTCCGGACCGTGGTCATAAAAGACTTCGGAGCAGGGCCCGCAAGGACCGGTGTCGCCCATCTGCCAGAAATTATCTTCATCCAGCCGCGACAATCTGGCGGGATCGATTCCAATCTCATCTATCCAAATCCGGGCCGCCTCGTCATCGCTGATGTGCACCGTAATCCAGAGTCTGTCGCGGGGCAGCTTGAGTGTCTCTGTGAGGAACTCCCACGCGAACTCAATCGCCTCACGCTTGAAGTAGTCTCCAAAGCTGAAATTACCCAACATTTCAAAAAAGGTGTGATGGCGCGCGGTGTAACCCACGTTTTCAAGATCGTTATGTTTGCCCCCGGCACGGACACATTTTTGTGCGGTCACGGCACGCTGGTAAGGCCGCTGCTCCAGGCCAAGAAAAGTCTCTTTGAACTGGTTCATACCGGCATTGGTGAACAGGAGCGTCGGATCATCTGCGGGGGCTAACGAGCTGGACGCCACACGAGTATGGCCTTTTGCCTCAAAGTAGCTCAGGAATGCTTCGCGGATATCGGCCGTTTTCATGCAATCTTCTCGGGTTGTTCGGGTGTTGGAGTGCGCAGTGTTCAGTGAAGCCCGGTGGCCAATTCACCCTCGGTCATGTTGCGTCCTGCCAGTATATGGAGGTGGAGATGGAACACCGTCTGCCCACCTTCCTCACCATTGTTGATTACCAGCCGGAAAGCGTTATCCACCGACAGCTGCTGGGCTACCTTGCCTGCTACCAGGAGTAAATGCCCCAGCAGTGCTTGATCCTCGGGTGCGGCGTCGGAGAGTTTGGGAATGGGCTTACGTGGGATGATGAGTACGTGGGTCGTAGCCTGGGGGTGGATATCTCTAATCACTACGCAATGGTCATCCTCGTGGAGGAATTCGGTTGGGATCTCGCCCCGCGTAATTTTGCCAAATATGGTATCGGTCATTTTTCAGACTCAGTTCAGCTTCTCATCGGCCGTCATCGCGCGCGCCTCTTCCTCCAGCATCACGGGAATACCGTCGCGCACGGGGTATGCGAGCCCACTCGCCTTACACAAGAGCTCCTGCTTGTCCTCGTCAAAGACCAAGGGCGCCTTACTGACCGGGCAGACTAAAATATTGAGCAGTTTAGGGTCCAGCACACCCACTTCCCTGAGTTTAAAAACACAGTATAAGCCCTACGGGGCGCGAGAGCACCGCTTGACGAATACGCCGTCTGATCAGTCACACATCAATCAGGCATGGCAGGCACCAGCAATTGCGGGTCAATACGCTGATTAAGCCAACTCATACGCCAGTCAAGATGGGGGCCGGTTGCACGGCCCGTGGCACCGATCGCCCCCAATACGTCTCCAGTCTGCAGACGATCGCCAACCTCAACCGAGACCTCGCTCAAATGCAAAAAAGACGAGGAAAATCCATAGCCATGATCCAGAATCACGGTGCCGCCAGAGTAGAACAGATCAGGCTCAGCCAAGGTGACCTCGCCCGGTGCGGGTGCCGTGACGGGAGTACCCGTCGGTCGCGCCACATCGACCCCATAATGGGGCGTGCCTGGCGTGCCATTGTAAATCCGCTGGCTGCCATAGACCCCACTGATGCGGCCTGTCACAGGCCAGCTGAACCCCTGTTGCACCGCCACCAGTCCGTCTTTTGCCTCGATACGTCGGTTTTTCGCTGCGCGCACCAGCGCTCGCTCGCGCCGAATGCGTTCCAGATGCGCCTCGCTCGGCGTCACCGTCTGCTGCGGCACACCGGTCACAGATTGTGTTCGATACTCGCGCCGGCTCACGCCGACCTCCTGACTACATACAGCGTCAGCGTTGACCTCTAGTAGGTTGGATGCCGGCATGTCGCGCCCGAGGCCGATCAAAAAATAGCCGTCAGCCAAGAGAGGCACCGAGTGACCCGCAAATGTGACTGCCGCATCAACGGTAACCTGACCCCAAAGAACGCCACCCTGAATCGCATTACCCTGCAAAATAGAACAGGTCTCTGCTTGAACAAGATGTGGAAATCCTCCGGCCGCCAGGCAGACGGCTAAAGGTGCTCGAAAATAGGATGCGAGGGATGCCATGCCAGCTCCTTTGCGATCAGCCAGTGTCATGAGCCTTGCCCGCCCGATCCCGGCATACATCCGCGTCTTGCCGCGGGCTCAATGCTCTTCATACTGCATGGTATTAAAGCGTCGTGCCAGAGTGACGGTCACTCGCACTCCGCGACTCGGGCGGCATGTCTATAACACAGTAGCTTCAACAGCGCGACTTCGACGACATAAGGAGGGCACCGTCTCAGATATCGTCAACGGACCCCGCCCCTGCCCGACTCGATAGCCCATCAGGTATTTCCCCCGCAGTCTGCTGACTCTACACTCACTCTTATGAGCAGATACAGGCCGCCCAGAAAAGCCGGTTCACCGTACATCACCCCCGAAGGTGAGGCCGCACTGCGCGCTGAGCTACATAATTTGTGGAAAGTTGAGCGCCCAGAAGTCACCAAGGCCGTGAGCGCAGCCGCGGCGAATGGTGACCGCTCAGAAAATGGCGACTACATCTACGGTAAAAAACGTCTGCGAGAGATTGACTCGCGGGTCAGGTTCCTGCGTAAACGTCTAGATGTTTTACAAGTCGTTGCCGAACCCCTTGGGGATCCTGCAAAGACCTGGTTTGGCGCACGTGTCACCGTCGAAGATGAAGCAGGCAAGGAACATGTATGGAGAATTGTGGGGCCAGACGAGTTCGATGTGAGTCGAGGCACCATTTCCTGCGACTCGCCACTCGGGCGCGCCCTGTTGGGCAAAGAGATTGATACGGAAGTGCTGCTTGAAACTCCATCCGGGACGCAGCGGTGGATACTGGTGACGGTAAGCTACGATCCTACCACGGCGCGATGAGTGCCTGTTGCGCCAAAGCGCCCACCCACCTCGCCCCCAATCAGGTGCTGCCTGCACGCCCGCAATAGAGCGCCCCCCCCTGAAGGGGCGGGCGCAAGTTCAGAACAACCATTCAACACCCACGAGGGCAGTGAGCGGCTTATTCGGCCGAGCGCCATCGGGCTGGCGAGACACGATGGCTCGCTTGTCCAGCGCATTCTCCAGCTTGACGAAAGCCGAGACACCCGCACTCACTGCATAGCGGGCACCGATATCGACACTCATGAAACTGTCGGTTTTAACAAATGGTGAGGGATTGCGGTTACATCCAATCTCGACACACATAACGTCTGTATATTTGAGTACGGCGTAGCTGTCCCAGCGACTGCCTAGCTGGGCGCCGACCCGCAGGCTCACGATGTGCTCGGGTACTGAGGCCAAAGTATCGCCTGCCCGAATATTTTCCGTGCCACCATTGCCCCCCGCCTCCGCCTCGGAAAAGGTATATGCCAGCGCGACGGGCCATGTGACGGCACCGGTCTCGAACACATGCCCTACCTGAACCTCTATGCCCGCCACCACCGCTTCTCCAGTGACGAACGTCCCGCTGGTCGCACCATTTGAGCAGGGGTAAGCGTTGGAACAGCTCTCCCCCTTATTGGAGAAGTCACTGTAAAAACCAATCACCTCTGCGAATACCGGACCCTCATACCGCACTCCAAATTCGTAATTCATGCTGGTTTCAGGTTTTTCCCAGGACTGGGCTCCCCCTCCCAGCGGAGAGAATCCACGATGCACGCCCGCCAACACTGACCATCGCTCATTGAACTGGTACAGCGCAGCGAGGCCGGGTAACCAGATCACAATGTCGTTACGGCGTGACGACGAGACGACAGCTCTGTCCAGCTGGCTATAGCGATTTTCCCACGTATCAACACGCTCATGCCGCAGGGCCAGGTCCAGGCGTAACGCGTCACTCACCTGCCACACGTCCGTTAACCACACTGCCAGTGCTTCCGCGCCCTGAAGTCGGTTATTACTGGAATTGGGCTGAATGACGCTGCTAAACACCAAATCACCGTTGACTTGGTCGAATCGCTCAGTGGGTTGCAGCCGGTCCACTTCATCCTCGTGGTAGCGTACCCCGAAGGCCAAACGATGCGCGCTCCAATTCCAATCCAGATTGGTTTGAACACCCTGCGAAACATACCGGCGGTTATTGTGCTTGAACCTCAAGCCTGTCGTATCCGCCTCGCCATCAAGAATCGCCTGCGCGGTCACATCACCCGCATTGGCGGCCTCAACCAAATTGCCCCCTCCAGACAATTTGAACCAATCGCGATGAAACTCGTTGCGGTAAGCGGTGGTGCTCACTGTCGCTTCGGCGCTCAAGTCCCAATCCCAGCCCAGCGACAACGCTTTATGCTGGTTGGTCATTTCGTCCGGTTGGGACAATCCATAACGACGATCCGGATCGCGCTGGAAATCTGCGTCGGTCAATCCCAGGTAGGTCTCGTTCGACGTTTCGTCAGAGTACTGAGCCTTCAGATTGAGCGAGTGTTGAGCACCCTCCCAGCCGACTTTGGCGACGTAGTCGGCAATCTGATAGCCGGCGTCCTGATCGGAGCGGTCAATTGACTTGAAACCCTCACTGAGCCGCTGCACGGTCTCAAGATTGAAGCCGACATTGCCAATTTTCCCACCGTAACTGGCGAGCATATCGGTCTGTTGATTCTGGCCATACACCAACTGCAAGCGTCCACCGCCCTCTATTGGTCGAGGCGTAGAAACCAAGTTGATCACACCACCAGTCGTTTGAGGGCCGTAACGTAGCTGAGCCGCGCCCTTGAGCACCTCCACCGCCTGCATACGCGCCAAGGTTGGGAAGTAATAAGCCTCGGGTGCCGCATAAGGTGCGGGGGCGACCAACACACCGTCTTCCATCAACGTAATTTTCGCGCTTCGCTCGGCAGTCGCGCCCCGAATCCCAATGTTGGGCCGCAACCCATAACCGTCCTCTTCACGGATATAGGTGCCCGGCACGGTCTTCAGCAGCTGGTTGATGTCAGTGGCGAGTTCATCACGAATTTGTAACGAGTCGATCAGTGCACCGGAACCCGCGATATCACGCACAGCTTCCCGATTACCAATAATAGTGACTTCCTCAAGCTGCGCTGCAGACACAGCAGACATAGCCGCCAGGGTGCTAACCAAGGCCAGGGTAAGCGGTGCAAAATGTGAAGCCTGATCGGTCATCGTGATGAACTTGGATCGCTAAGAAATGAGAATAATAATGCGAATTATTCTCATATGCAATGTTAATAAGAACGGTTCTTGTTAAAGGCCCGCACAGACAGGCTGGGGGCTACGGACGGGAAAAAACCAGCCGGCCGTTCGAAAACGTGTGGTCTACAAGGACCCGATGCAATGCATAAGGGTCGCTGAGGTACGGATCACGATCAAGCACCACAATATCGGCCAGCTTTCCCACCTCGAGAGTCCCTATCTGATCCTCCAAACGAAGCTGCCAGGCGGCATCTACCGTATGGGCGCGAATCGCCTGATCCACGCTTAACCGCTCACTGGCTCGAGGCTGGACAGGCACCTCTGGGTTACCCGCCTGTTGACGGGTCACTGCCATTTCGATGTTAAACATGGGGTTCAGCGCGTCTTTCCCAATCCAACTGACGGGGTAATCACTCCCCAAGGTCACTTTGCCACCGTGCCTCAAGATCGACTCCAGCGGATACATCTGATTGAAGCGATCGGTGCCAAGATACTCCAACGCCAAGTCGTCGTAATAAAACCAGGTAGGCGTCGTCTGGGCCACCGCGCCCAGCTCGGAGAAACGCGCCACATCAGGAGCACTGACGATTTCGATATGACAAATCGCGGTCCGCGTAACACTCGCGGGATGCCGGTCCTTAGCGCGTTCAATGGCATCAAGAGCTGCGCGGACAGCACCGTCACCAATGGCGTGCAAATGCAGATCGATATTGGCCGCGTGGGCGGCGTCCACTGCGTCGAACATTGCGGGGTTCGGTAAAAGTGGTTGGGCTTGGTGCCCCTCCGGAAGGATGTAAGGTTCCAGCATCACCGCGGTTCTGGCCTCCACCGTTCCGTCAAGGGACAGTTTCAGGGTTGTGACAGCAAACAGCTCATGCTGATAACGCCTATTCAAGGCTGATAATCTGAGCAGTGCGTCAGTCAGCTGCTCTGGTTGATTGACATAGAGGGAAGCGACCATCCGCAGCGGCAACGCCCCAGACTCCGCCATTTTGAGACCCAGTTGTCGCCCGAGCTCGCCCGTTTCGATCATGCCGGCATCAAAGGCGGCTGTCAGCCCGACAGCGGACATCTCTCTGAAGAAGGCGGGTGCAGCCAGCGCCAGCGCCTCCTCACTGACCAATTTCAGCGCCTCGCTGACAGGTGCGATGGCAGCACCTTCTACTAACCAACCGGTGGGAACGCCATCTTCATCTCTCTTGTAAAAATGAGCGCCGGGTATGGGGTCAGGGGTATCCCGATCAATGCCCGCGGCCGCCAATGCCAGCGTGTTGGCCCAGGCAGTGTGGCCACCTTCGTCGATAATCAGCGCCGGTCGATCCGGGACGATGGCATCAAGTTGTGCCGCAGTGGGGCCGCCCACTCCAAACGCAGGAGCCAGAAACCCCGATCCCAAAACAGGATTCTGATAAGGATGCTTGCGCGCATGCTCGGCGAGCGTGGCCATCACCTCCTCCGCGCTCTGATAAGGACTCAGCATGGCACCATTAACCAGCGGTAAGGTATCCATGCTGTGGATGTGCGTATCGATAAACCCTGGGAAGACCACCCGGCCCGCAAGTTCGACGACCTCAGTGTCGGGCCCGATATGCTGGGCAGCCGCATCGCTATCACCCATCCATGTGATGCGATTACCTGTCATCGCCAACGCGGAGTAGTCGGCTGAAGACGCATCGAGGGAGTAAACCGTGCCACCCCGCAGCACCCAATCTGCCGCAGCGCTCGCAGCTTGACTCCAAATGAGGGCCACCCCCCACATCAGAGCCTGATGCCAACGCCGCGGATTTCGACCTCGCTTTGGGATCAGCATATTCACCCTCACAGTCCGTTGAGTTCAAGGTGCACATCATGCCATGTGGTTATCCTGCTCAGCAGGATCGATATGTTCATTCCCTTTGGAATCGAATGTCCGTACTATTCTCGTTGACGAAACAAATCATGCCCGGGAGACGTTCATGTCAGGATCGCGACCACTTGAAGGCCTCCGGGTCGTTGAGTTAGGCCAACTGTTAGCGGGGCCTTTTGCCGGCACCATACTGGGCTACTTCGGTGCCGAGGTGATCAAAGTCGAGCCGCCGACAGGCGATCCGATTCGGCAATGGCGTGAGGTCCGAAACGGAATGTCACTCTGGTACCACTCTCTTGCCAGAAATAAAAAAAGCGTCACGCTTGATCTAAAGTCTGAACGCGGACGCGAGCTCGCCTTCGAGTTGCTGACCAAAGCGGATGTCGTGGTAGAAAACTTCCGCCCCGGCGCGATGGAAAGCTGGGGGCTGGGACCGGAGCAGGTCAAAGAGAAAAATCCCGGCATCATCTATGCCCGCATCTCAGGTTATGGCCAGAGCGGCCCGTTCTCTGAAAAACCCGGTTACGCATCGGTGACTGAGGGCTATGGCGGCTTTCGTTACATCAATGGAGAGCCGGGTAAAGCGCCCGTTCGTCCCAATATCTCGCTCGGCGACACTGTCGCAGCCATCCACGCAGCGCTGGGTGTCGCTTTTGCCATCATTGAACGCAACAAGAGCGGTAAGGGCCAGGTAGTCGACGTGGCATTGTATGAATCCATCTTCAACCTGCTGGAAGGAATTGTGCCCGAATACGATGGGGCCGGAGTGGTGCGCGAACCCTCCGGGACAACGATCACCGGTATCGTTCCTACCAATACCTACCTCTGCTCCGATAGCAAACACGTAGTTATCGGTGGCAACGGAGACTCCATATTCAAGCGCTTGATGACTGAGGCCGGACGCGCAGACATGGCCAGTGATCCCGAACTGGAACATAACCAGGGACGCGTAATCCACGAGCGACGCATAGACGAAGCCCTCGCAGCTTGGTGTAGCGCACATACTTCTGTCGAGATCATCGCCAAACTCGAAGGCGCGAGGGTCCCGGTTGGTCCGATATACAGCGTGGAAGATATGATGACGGATCCACACTACATCGCCCGTGACATGTTCGAGACCGTCGAGATTGACGGCGAGCCCCTCAAGATACCGGCGATCCTACCAAAGCTGAGCGAGACGCCGGGACGCACGGATTGGCCCGGAGTCAAAATAGGTGCACACAACGCAGAGATTCTTGGCGATCTGCTTGGATTGTCAGCAGAGGATCTGAGTGGCCTCAGCGCGGACGGGATCACCAGCTGACCAACGCACAATGAAACTCGATGGACTCACGGTCCTCGACCTCTCCCTCTTTTTGCCAGGGCCTGCCGCCACACAATTGATGGCCGACCATGGCGCTCGCGTGATTAAAGTGGAGAACCCGCGGGCACCAGAGCCCACTCGATCAGCTCAGGCCTTTCCCTGGCAACAGGGCGGTGAGACGGTCATGTTCCGAAACACCCAGCGCGGCAAAGAAAGCATTGCGCTGGATCTTAAAACCGAGGCTGGCAAAAAAGCTCTTTTAGCCCTGGCCCAAAAGGTAGATGTCGTCGTCGAAGCCTTTCGGCCCGGTGTTGCAGAGCGATTAGGCATCGACTACGCGGCGCTTTCTGCAGAAAATCCCGGCCTGGTCTATTGCTCCATTTCCGCTTTCGGGCAGACCGGTCCGTGGCGGAGCCGACCCGCCCATGACACTGCGACAGTTGCGGCTGCCGGCATTCTCGATGTCACTCGCTCGCCTGAGGGCCATTCAGGCCCTGCCATCATCGGGGTGCCTATGGCAGACATGCTCTCCTCATATCTTGCGCTCTCGGGCGTGCTGATGGCTCTGCACCGCCGACACACGACGGGTCAGGGTGATTTTATCGACATCAGTATGTTTGAGGCCGTTTTGGCGGCCAGCCCGAATATTCTCGGCCCCGTTTTCGGCGGTGACCAGGCACCCGAGCGCCTCAAAGAGCGAACTCATGGCGGCAATGCCATGCTGAACGTTTATGAAACCGCCGACCAGCAATACATTGCGCTGGGAGGCGGCGAGCACAAATTCGTTACCGAACTCTTCGAGGGACTGGACAAACCAGAATTGATCGAAGATGTCACCGGACCCGCGGGTGAGGGGCACTGGCCTGCGATCGAGTTCCTGCGGGGCGCTTTCCGGTCGCGCACCCGGAGCGAATGGGAGCAATGGTTCTCAGGCCGGGATATTTGCTGGAGCCCGGTCGTAACATTAAAAGAAGCGTGGGATACCAATCACGTCTGGGAACGCGGCATGCGATTCAGGGACTCAGAGGGAAACGACCACGTCGGCTCCGCTATCCGGTTTGCTCTAGAACCCGCTCAGATCGACACTCATTTGCCGGCGATAGGCGCAGAGACCGGCAAAATTATCTCTGAACTGGGCTTGACTGAGGCCGATCGCACGGCGATATTGGACGCTCTAGATTAGATTGTCCGGACAAAACTCAGCAATTGCGCTGCCCGCGGTAATCCAACGCGAGATGCAAGCTGTAAACACAACAAATAGGTCCCCCAGGGGCTGGTTATTTCAACGGAGGCTACCCATGAGGAGCTTTACCCCACGTTATCGACGTCGTCAGGCCTTGACGACACTTCCCTTGACTGCCGCAGTATCCGCGGCGATCTCCGCGACAGCGGCGTTTCTGCCCTCAGTGGCCATGGCCCAACTTGAAGAAGTTGTGGTCACCGCGCGAGCGCGGGCAGAATCGCTGCAAGATGTTCCTGCCACCGTGACCGCCTTCACCGAGGGTCAGATCGAAAACATGGGTGTGGAGCGCGCGGAAGACTTTATTTATATGACGCCCGGCGTGACCTTCGTGAACACCGTTGAGGTCGGCGACAGCTCTCTCAGTATCCGGGGTATTAATGGCGCACGGGACGCTGAAACCAACTTTGCGTTTATCGTAGACGGTGTGCTTTATACCAATCCGTCTGCCTTCAACCGAGAGTACCCCGATCTTGCACAGATCGAAGTGCTAAAGGGCCCGCAGGGCGCACTCTATGGCCGATCGGCTGCAGCAGGCGCGGTCATCATGTCCACCAAGCGACCTACGCAAGAATTCGAGGGTAGCGTGAAAGTCGGCGCCGCCGAGTACGGCACTTACTATGGCACGGCCAGCGTCGCCGGCGGCCTGGGGGAAGATGTTGCGGGTCGGGTGACTCTCAGTCACCGCCAGACCGACGGATCCCTCAATAACGTCTACTTGAGAGACGACGTAGTGAATAACTACGAGGAAACCAGCGTGAGTGCTCGCCTGGTGTGGGATGCGAGCGATACCATGACGGTGGACACCAAGCTCCGCGTATCCGAGGTCTCTGCCGCATCGATTGCATTTAATGCGGCGTTCGAACTCCCGTATTTCGTGGGCGCGCTTGAGGGTGTAACTGGCTTCGGAGTGGACAACACGGCAGCCTCAATCGACGTAAACGATTTCGAGTGGGTTTACAGCCCGAACGTTGACCCTGAAAACGAGCAAGAGACTGTCGAATTATCCATCAAGATCGATAAACAGCTAGACAATGGAACCCTCACAGCGTGGGCACTCTTCTCAGACCAAGAGCAATACTTTCTGGCCGACGGTACGTCCGGGGCGTTCGGTTTTTATGACGGTCTGTCTCATTGTCAGGAGAGCGCAGCGGCAAGGTCGCTCTTCTTAGGAGACAACACGCCCATGCAAGCACCGACTTTTAATTTGGACGGCACCGCTGCGGGGCGATTTCTCCCTCCCTATAGCCCCACGACCTGTGATGGTTATCAGTATCAAGAACGGAACCAGCGCGACATTAGCTTTCAACTGCAGTGGACGTCTGACGCCGATCAGCGACTTCGTTGGCAGGCGGGCATGTATTTCCTCAATATTGACCGGCGTGTGGGCTTAGCACAGCTTGAGGATGATGGCCGCGCAAATCTCCCCCGTTCGTTTGTTAACGAACTGACCGACGCTATGGTACTCGATGATTTTGAAACCACGGTATTGTCGGGCTTTGGCTCCATCAACTACGACATTACAGATCGAATGGAGCTTTCGTTTGCCCTCAGATATGACATCGAGGATCGCGAAGTCCGCAATGGGGTGCCCAGCCCCGCTGACGGCAACGTGTCTACTAACATTGACTACTGCGGCGCGTTTTTTGACAATGGCTGCACACTCAATGGCGCGCCTCTGGGCGGTACCCCTTGGAACCCCGCTTTCATTGATCTAAGCAGCGGCGCAGTGAGCGCTCGCGTAGACAAGCGAAGCGAGGAATTCGACGCCATTCAGCCTAAGCTCAGTCTGAGCTATGACCTCTCTGACAACACCACTTTGTTTGGTAGCTGGGGTGTTGGCTTCAAAACGGGCGGCTTCAATAACTTGGGTGGTACAGAGATCATCAGTCTGTTCCTCGTGAACCCAGATGGACTCCCAGTTGCGCCGCCAGAGATCTACGAGGAGGAAACCTCCAGCTCCTTTGAGGTAGGTGTCCGCTCTACGCTTCTGGATGGCAATCTGCAGCTAAACGCCGCGGCCTACCATACTGCAGTCGATGACATGCAGTTCTTTGAGTTCTACGTCGGACCGTTTGGCCTGCTGCGTACGGTAGAAGGTATCGATGAAGTCACAATTCAGGGCTTTGAAGTCGGCGCCTCGTGGCAGATGACCGATGGTCTTCGCCTTGATGCCGGCTACAGCACGATTGACGGAGAAATCGATGCCATGACGGTGCGACCATACGTGGCCGGAAATGACGTACCCAATGCGGCGGAATTCACGGCCAACCTGGCACTGACCTGGGATCAGAACATCGGCAATCTTAACCTCATGGCGCGACTGGAATATGCCTACCAGGGCGATATTTTCTACCACGTAGTGCAGGGTAGCGATCTTGATACACCCAAGTCGTATGACTTTGAGGGGCTGCCTTATGAAGTGCCCGCGACATTGTTCGGTGGGCTCGCGACCAGCTACTCGAAAACCAAAGTTGATGGGTATGGCATTACGAATCTCCGCGTTGGTTTGAGCGGAGAGCGATGGAGAGTCACCGCTTTCGCACGTAACCTGTTCGATGAAAAGTTCGTCGCAGAGGTCATCATGGCTCCAGAGTTCGGAGGTGCCTTTGTGACGCCAGGCGCTTACCGCACAGCGGGTGTAGAGGTGCAGTGGAACTTCTAGGATCGTAATACGGTACAAAAAAGCCGGGCATTGCCCGGCTTTTTTGTGGGCTTCTTAAGCCAATAGCCAACCCGTCTTATCCCCGCGAGCGAGCTCACCACTCAAGTCGGTGCTCGGGCTAACCCGCTCCCGCGCGCGGAGCTTTATTGAATAGCGGTGCTGATTGCGGTATCACCTGTCCCCTGCCCCATGGCGCGTCACTGCCAGTGAGGGCGGACCGCAAGGCCGGCAGCTCTTGCTCTAGCATCTGGTTCAGCAATAGCCTAACCGGCTCCAGCGCTTGCTGGGCGTTGTTCAGGCTGGAGCGGTGAGACGGCGTGGGGCCATAGGAGGCGTTCGACACTCCGCCATAGGCATGCAAGAGCCAGCTTGTGATGCGGTGCACGTCGTATTCCCCGACTTCAGATTTAGACTTATGGCCCGACAGCGCTTGATCAAGGTCAAAGGCTACCGACTTCAATTTCGCCAACCGCGCGTCGAAGTCACCCGGGGCCGCAGGCGTTGCCGCGATCACCTTTTCGAGCGTGGCAATGTCATCGAATATATCTCCCAGTGCATACTGAGCGGCGCTCACTTGCCCGCCCACGGCAGCAAACTCCTCCCAAAACTGAACGACTTCTGCCATGTCGGCGCCTTGCAACGCAGGCGCAGTCATTCGATTGACCTCAATGTCGACGGGCCGATCCAAAATACGGCTGAAACCACCTTCCACTAGGGTCAGTTCGGCGGTATAGGCGGTATCGGGCATGACCAAAAAGCCCTTGGGGGACAGCCCCTGCCAGTTCGGGGGGGTTTCGACCGAGCCGTAATAAGGATGTCGGAGGTCCCAGGCAACGCGATGGGTACCGGCCTCGGCTGGCGCATCCAGGCGTCTAATCACCGTACCTTGCTCATTGCGAATGACCAGCTTTACGGCAGGGTCGTTAGCCCGCCGCTCCGCTTCAACCGCTTCCCAGCCCGCAAAGGACACATCTTTGTCCTGCTCCAGCGCCTCTGCCTCTGAAGCCTTTCGTTGATCAGTCAATGTCTGGAACCCATCTCGCAGGTGATAGGTGATCACCGCCCCAAAGGGTGGATTGTCCGCAACGTAGAGCTGATCCCCCTGAGAACCTTTGCGCGTAGCACCCAGAACCGGCCGCTCAAAATACCAAAGCGCTGGCCGCGGGGTGAATAAGGTTGCCTCTGGAGCCGCATCGTTGTCGGGCACACTGCGCAGCGGCGAGTAATCATCCAGGATAAAAAAGCCTCTACCAAAACTCGCGGCGACCAGATCGTTTTCTCGTCGTTGAATACGAATATCGCGTACCGAGATCGTAGGCATACCTGCATTGAGCACCTGCCAGTGTTTTCCGGCATCATAACTGGCAAAGACGCCAAATTCGGTGGCTGCAAACAGTAGATCGGCCTGCTCATGATCCTGCACCATGCGCCAGACAAGATGCCGCTCGGGTATGCCGTGAGCAATAGACTTCCAGCTACGCCCGCGATTGCGGCTCACCAACAAGTAAGGATTGAAGTCCCCATATTTGTGGTTATCCAGCGCAACATAAACCGTATCCGGGTCGTGCAGATCTGCACGCAGGTCGTTCACAAAAGCGGTTTTGGGCACGCCCGGCAAGCTCCCCACCTCGATTTTACGCCACGAGCCACCGCCGTCGTCAGAGATATGGATCAAGCCATCGTCAGTGCCTGCGTAGAGTAAATCCTCCACCAGCGGTGACTCGGCGAGCGAGGTAATGGTGTTGTAATCCGACATGGCTAACATGTCCCACGACGCGTCCCAGCTCCATGTCTGCCCCATCAGAGGCAGTATCATGCGATCCTGATCGCGGGTCAAATCGCCTGAAATTGCGGTCCACTCATCGCCTCGATTGTCGGAGCGCCACACGCGCTGAGACGCGAAATACAAGCGCTTGGGATCGTGTGCACTTACGACAATGGGTGAATCCCAGTTGTACCGTTCAGGCGGATCACCGGGCGCCGGTTGAGGCTTGATATACACCGACTCGCTCGTGGGCAGGTCCACACGAGTCAGGTTACCTTGCTGCCATTGTGCGTACAGCACATCGGGATTGCCAGGCTCGGTGGCCGGTTGATGGCCATCCCCCCCCAGCACCACACGCCAGTCTGCGGTGCGGATACCGTGCACATTGTCTGTTCGAGACGGCCCACCCTGAGTGTTGTTGTCTTGTGTACCGCCATAAATGTTGTAAAACGGCTTGCTGTCATCCAGCGCCAGCTTGTAATACTGCGTGACCGGCAAATTCTCCATGTAGCGCCACGTTGCACCCAGATCAAAGCTCTCATATAAGCCGCCGTCCGTGCCCATCATGATGTAATCAGGGTCCCCCGGATGGAACACAATCGCATGCATGTCCCCATGCTGGTTGGGGTGCGGCATTGGCTCGAACGTCTTGCCACCATCCTCGGACTTCTGAACGGTCGGGCCAACCAGATACAGCCGATCAAATTGATGTGGGCTGGCAAAAATCTCCTGATAGTAGTGCGGCCCAGTACCACCGCCTACAGCATCGGCGCCCTCGGTCCAACTCGCACCTCGGTCTGCAGAACGCCACACGCCGCCCTGCCGACGCTCCAATTCAATTGCGGCGTATATGACGTCTGGATCCTGAGGTGAGATAGCCAGTCCGATCTTACCGAGATCACCCTCGGGTAAGCCGGTACTCAGCTCAGTCCAGGTAAGGCCCCCATCCGTCGACCGATGAATTCCAGTCTCGGGCCCTCCCCCCATATAAGCCGCAACCGTCCGGTGATGCTGCCAGGTCGCCGCATACAAAACGTCAGGGTCACGCGGATCCATTACGAGGTCAGAGACGCCGGTCCAATCGCCACCGCCGAGGGTTTTATTCCAGCTTGCACCGCCATCAGTGGTAAGAAACAGGCCCCTGTCCCCGCCCGGAGACCACAACGGGCCATGCACGGCCGCCCAGACAATATTCGAGTCGGTAGGGTGGACCAGGATTGTTGAAATATGTTGCGAATCCTCAAGGCCCATGTTGGCCCAGGTTTTACCGCCATCCTCCGAGCGATAAATCCCATCGCCAAAGCCTACATGTCGACCGCCTACGTCCTCTCCTGTGCCTACCCATACGATGTGAGGGTTGGAGGGATCGACTGTCACATTCCCAATGGAATAGCTGGTTTGCTCATCAAAGATCGGATCCCATGTGACGCCCGCGTTAGTCGTCTTCCAGACACCGCCTGATCCCACGGCGACATACCAGGTGCTCAGATCCTTGGGATCCCAATCGACATCGGCAATTCTTCCAGACATGAAAGCGGGCCCAATGCTGCGCCATTGCAATCCGGACAGCGGAGCATCCTCTGACTCAGCGTGCCCGCCGGTCGTGTACACCAAAAGTGAAATGCAAATAGAGATTACAGAGCGACGCCAGCAAGCCTTCATCTTACAATCCTGTTGATTTGGTTCACAAACGATGAGCATAACACCGGTTCAAACAACTGGCGTGAGCGTGTCATTTTGCTGTATCAAACAAGCGTGATGTTCATCCCTGCCAAGGCGTCCAGGTAAGATGGAGAGAAACGGTCCGTCCCGGTTGCAATGGCGCCAGATCGTCGGCTGTTGCGAAAAATAGCTGATCCGTGCAATTCAAGCAGGCAAGGCCCCATTGCCATTGGGCGCTGACTTTCCAGGAAACACCAAGGTTGATCACCGTCGCGGCGTCGAGGCGCACCTCCCCCGGCCCAAACCAGGACCGCTGTTGCCTGCGCAGCACATCGAACGAGGCGGAAAAAGCGGCACCCTGATAAGCCCCAAAATAGCGCCAGCCGGGTGGGTTCAAATCGGCCAGCCGCTTGTTTTCGCCTGTGTCATGGCCCGTTTGATATTGGTAACTCACATTATGACGCCACTTAACGCTGGGCCGATAATCCAACTTCAACTCATAACCCTCAATGCTACCTTCCGCGAGGTTCCGGTAACTGCGGCGATCCGCATCGATGGTGTAGCGCTCTATGTAGTCGCTGACATCAGTGCGATAGGCATTGAGAGAGACGGTGAGCAAATCAATGACGCCCACCACACCTGCCTCGATTGAACGGCTGCGCTCTCTGTCTAAGGTGGGATTCCCTTCAATCGCACCGCGCGCGGTCACGCCCCGGTAATAAAGCTCACTTAATGCAGGGAAGCGGAACCCCGAACCGGCATGGGCAAACACCGACCAGTATGGCGAGAGGCGTCCGTCTAATCTGAGACTGGCACTTGGCGCCGTGTGGCGTCGCACCGAACCATTGGCCTCCTGGCTAATGTGGTCAAACCGAAAGCCCATCCCCAAGTGCAAAGAACCGAGGCCCCACTGTTGATCGACAAACAGCCCGGCGTTGTCCTGGCGACCATCAATGGCTGTATCACTCTGGGTGGCATTGCCTTCGGCGTCCCACTCGCGATAGCGGATCTCGACCCCCCTGCGGCCCACCCACTCAATACCGATGCGACCTGTGCCACCGGCGAGGTCGTTAGCAAGATAAAACAGCGACCCAAAAGTCTGCGCTTGATAGTGATTCTCTGCAGTCATGCCCTCCAATCTGCTGCTGCGGGACTGCCAGTCCTGTGCGTGTTGATAAACGCGCCACAACCACTTTTGCCGGCGCTCCAACTCAAACTTGAGCACACTGTGACGTTCGTGTGGGTAGTCGGTGACCTGGGCATCGGGGTACGCCCTGGTTGACTTGCCTATATCCTGACCCCAACTGCCCAGAGCACTGATACTTGCAGTGAGATCGTCCCATCGCTCGCGATGCTGCAGCTGTATCGCGGTCTGTTGATATTGAGAGTGAAGCGGCATGCCATTGGGCGCGTCGGCGTCGCTGGCCTCACGCAGCGTCAACCCGAGGCTCGTGTCATCTCCCAAGGGGGTACCAATAGAGACGCTCCTTGCGGTGTCATTGGTCTGAACTGACGCACGAACTATCGGGCCCTCAAACCATTTTGATGTAACGCTGATCACTCCCCCCATCGCCTCGGATCCATACAAAGCCGATACTGGACCGATAACCCCGGCAATAGCCGCCACCTGAAAGGACGGCAGAAATGAAATGGCATTACCTGCAGGGCGGTCCGTCACCATCGGCACCCCGTCGATCTCGGTGCGAATGCGCGCGCGGCTGAGCCCACGAAGGCTATAGCTTTGAAATAAACCACCCTGCCCGTTCAGGCTGACACCGGGGGCGGTGGCCAGCCAATCTGCAATCGTGCGATCGAGAGAGACCTGTTCAGCGCCCGTCAGGTTAGGCAGGTTGGCAACCCCGGACAGCGCCTGCGAGAGCTCATTGCGTGCACCGAGAATCACGACCTCTTCGAGTTCACTCGCGACAGATGAGCCGGACAACACGATTGCCAATGTGCCGTAGCGGAGCGCTTTCATGGCGTTAACCAACCACAAAGGGAGCCAATAAAAAAGTATCGCTTAAGGCAGCGCTGCACGATTGCGTGGTGAAGCTGACGAAGGCGAGTTTGATAAGCGCTGCCCCGCAAACGGCTCATTAAACTGAAAATGACACCCAGATTACACAGCGAGCGCCGAGTTTCAGGACAGCACCAGTACCACGAACAACAGCAACCCGCTACCTGAGGTGAGTAGTGTGGTCGCGCGCAAACGGTCGGATGACAACCCCAACCACAAGCCGCTGAGCATCACAAACAGCATGCCCAATGCAAAAAACTGCTGGTAGGTCTTGTAGGCAGACGGGCCATGCCCCATGTGTAATTCGATCATTCGCTTTTGCAGTGACGGCGTGTTGAGGTGCACCGCCACCCGCTCCGCTTCAATATCGAGGGTATAAAACGGTCGTGTAGTGGGCCGCGTCATCAAGCGCGAACCACTCTTTTTGACGTAATCAAACGTGAAATCCGTCACGCCCACCGCAGCAAGCACTGCCTCCACGCCGGCAGGGCTGGGATCAGCCAGCAGAGCTTCACCGGAATCCACAGAACCGACAAGCGTCTGATCCACGCTCCCCTTAATACCCACCAGGTAGAGGCCACCGGAGACGGCCACCAATACGATCGCCGCGGCGAAAAAAGCAGAAAAATAGAGATGCAACTTGATAAGAACGGTGCGTGCCATGGTGGTTTTCCCGTCTGATGGTAGGTTGATCCAGAGCGCAATTCGTCTGCGCGCGTGGGGTTACACATTGTGCCCCAAGGATGAGCGCGCACCAACAAGTAGGCTGCACACCAAGCAGGTAATAGCGAGCATGGCTGGATGCGGGTAGAGTGAGATCCGATATGCACCAACACAGATCTCAGAGAGCATTCCGGGAGCGCCCCGCGCTGCCCAATAACGGGACGAGGTACCCAGTTGTCATGGCTTGAATTTGAGACAATTCCCTTTGCCGAGGCGTTATTGCGCGGTGCGGAGGTCCACCCAGACCGAGACTGCATTGTTGTCAGCAATGACCGCGTGACCTGCGGCGCGCTCGAGGCTCGAGCTAGAGTGGTCCGCCGTTCCTTCATCGCGCTCGGTATTCAGCGCGGCGATCGCGTGGGTATTCTCATGGCCAATAGCCTCGACTATACCGATATCCTATTCGGTGCATCTCTGATCGGCGCCATCCCCGTACTCTATAACGCACGATTCAAGGCTCAGGTATTTCTGGGTGATGGGCACCGCGACGACTTCATGGACCGCGACACCTTCTACAGCCATGCAGACGCTGTGGATCCTATTGCGGTTGACGGGCGCCATGCGGGCACTCGTGTGACGGACACCGCACTCATGTTTTATACCTCGGGCACGACGGCGATGCCCAAGGGATGCCCTCTTGATCATATTGTGCTGCAACATGCTGGTGTGGTGGGAGGTGCCGACCGCTTGCGCTTGAACTAGGGCGATGTGATGTGGAGCCCGCTACCCATGTTCCACAACGCATTCACGCAGCCCATCACCGGCACCCTGCATTTTGGGGGTACGTTTGTCTCCATGACTCACTTTA
>JAQWUD010000023.1 GCA_029242325.1 Luminiphilus sp. | reverse complement strand
AAAATTCTAGAATGATTGAAAATCGATTTCTGCCAAAACTCACTCGCAAAAACCCAACTATGGCTGCGAAGTTTGGTGAGCTAAAGGATTAGTAGAATAAAAACAACTAATTACGGCTAAATCCCGACTCGAGCCTCCATCAAAAATAGCGCTCGTAAGTAACTGTTTTACTGACACAAAAAATCTTGCTATCGTTTTTTTCATGCAATGAAGCAGTTTTGACGCACTTCATGAGGGCGTGGCATCAATACGTAATCGCAACGTGCGTTTTTACGCAGAAGGACTGATATTTGAGAGGCGCAAGAGAAAGGGCAATCGACTTAATGCGGAGCGCACAATTCGGCACAGCTATTCCTTTTTTTCTAGAAGTACTTAAGTCGGATTCAAATGATTTTTCTGTCCATTACATGCTTGGGCAATGTTACAAATTTAACGGGCAATTGACAGAAGCCATAGAATCACTCGAAAGATCTGAAGAACTGGTAAGGATCAGTGAATCAGAGGAAAGGTCTCAAACAGTGTATTTGGCACTAGGGATTGCCTGCCAAGAAAATCAAGAATTTGAGAGAGCTGTAGACGCCTTTTTAGCTGGCATAAATCTATGTCCTGAAGCGTGGAGGCTTCACAATTCTCTTGGGCTTACTTACAAGTATATGAACAATTTGCGCGCAGCTGTAAATGCTTATTATGCCGCTCAAGAGATCATAGTTTCTGTAGCATCCAAGCAGCACTCCGAGACGATAAAACTCGAGGATGGAACAAGCGCGCTTCATACAGACCCAGAACAAATTTATTTAACACTTAAGTCGTCTCCAGACTACTGCACAGTCCTTAACAATATAGGGGGCATCTATCTCGAATCTGGAGACTTAGAAAGCGCACGAAAGGCATTTGAAGAGTCCATAGAGTTTATACCTGACGGTTTTGATTATCCGCCCCCACATATTGGGTTAGATGAAGTTAACAATAGAAGTTAATGCCGCAAACTGAAACTGAGCTTGACGCAATCACTTGGTAATGACGCAGTTTTTGACGCAGTTGATGTCGAACCATGTAGAAATAAGTAGAAATACGCGGTAACCCAAATAGCACTAAGTAGTAGTAAATAGAGCTAAAACAACTAGTTACGGACAAATTCCGACCCGAGCCTCCAATATTTATAGCAATAATCCATAAATATTAATGGTTTATGATTGCTTCAGTGGTCGCACCCCCCAATTCACCCCCCAATATTCGGGTTCAAGAGCCTCGATTTGGGGTGTAGGAATTTGCCTGTTGATTGATGTGCTTAGACTGTACCTATCAATGAATTGCTAGAGATTGCCCCCCGCGGCGAAGAGGTTTGGCTTTGTTTATTAGCGGGAGGTGCCGCTCCTGCACACTAGAGAACGAAATTCGGCTTCTCTTACTCCTCAATAATTGCAATACCGATAGAGCCACGTTACCTTCATAAGCATAGAGGTGACAGCCCATGACAAATAAAATCTGTGGGAGCTTAGCGTCGTGAATCTTGCTTTCAAAATCGTCTTGGTGGTTTGCTTATTCGGAATGGTTAGCTGTGCGCTTAGCCCCGAAGAGCAAGAGAAACTCGACGCAGAAATATCAGCCTGTGAGACAGAAGGAGGCAAGGCATATGTGGGCATGAGCACCGTAGTGAAGTGCGCATCCTCTTCTGAGCAGGTCAGGCTTGAAACGCTCGAGCTTGAGTGTGTTAAATCGGGCGGAACCGTCAGCTATGCCTACGGTGGGTTCTACGAGAATTGCCAAAGACAGCCATCCTCGGTCATTAACAACAGTGTTTCTGTTTCAAACAGCACAAAAACAAGCCTCGGCAAGCCATGTGCCAATGGCTGGATAAAAAATAGTCAGCAAGATGCGAATGGAGTTACCACGTGCTTCTGGCAATGTGATGTGAGCGCCTCTGTAAAAAATTACGAGCAAACCTCAGGACGAGGAGCATGTCCGCTCCCGTGAATTCACACAAGAAGGGGTTGTCACTTTCACCCGTCTGTCAGTAATCAAGAATTAATCTTGTAAAGAGCCTGAGAGCTAACTGCCGTTGCGATGGTGATAGTGGCCGCCCAGATACTATGGAAAGAAATGCACCTCGCTACCGCAATTATGGCAATTTACTCGGTGACGCTGGTTGATCATTGGTATGGCAATGGACTCCGCCGCCAGCAGCCCATGACTTCAACATGGGCAAAACGTAGATATCACGATCGGGAAAATAGCTCTGCAAGCGGGCCTTGGCCCGAAGGTCCAAACGCTCCACCCCGTAGCCCGTCGTGATGACAAAGCCATTCCCAACCAGCCAGTTCAAATAATTGGTGTCGAATCGCTGCCCAGCAACCTCGGCAATCCCTTCCATGGGTTCGCGGATCACAGTAAAACCGGCATCATTGATTACCTGCGCAGCCGCATCGAGCACAGAGCCTGTCTTACCATCACCAGGTTTGCACAGGGATGCTACCGTACACTGCCCCACGACAACCGTATCGGTGTTAATAAATCTGGCGATGCCATCTATATGACCGTTGGTGCGATCGCCCTCGGGCACACCCGCAATAAAAACCACCTTACTAACGCCAAACCAATGTTTTAGGTCCTGCTCTGCTTGAGCTTGGGTATATCCCGGGTTACGTTCTGGATCACCGAGGGCGCTCCAATTCAGAATCACGGCGTCATCGCCGTTGAATTCCAGATTACCGCGCTCATGTACGATGCTTATCTTATCCAGCGGCATATCGAGGTACTCAGCCACACGCAGAGGCACCAAATCGTCTAGCGTGTAAGGGACGTCGTCTCCGAATCGACCACCCCATGCATCAAACTGCCAGTTCTGCACACGGATTTCCCCGGCCTCTGTCACAAATACAGGGCCGTTATCACGCATCCATGCGCTGTCGTTAGGTATATCGTGCCAAGTAATGAGTTCATGGTCTGGGTTGCAACCTGATTTTACAAGCGACGCCTTTGCATCACGAAGCACCTCGGAAGACTGGTAAAGCACATGCAGCTTTTCATAATTAATAATGATGCAGCTGAAGGCGGCAAAAGCTTCCTCGTAGGTCTTTTCCCAAGCACCGGGCCACTGAAGCCAAATCGCTTCCTGAGGCTCCCATTCTGCAGGCACTCGGCGTGAGCCGTTAGAGGCAACAGGTCCATGCCCAGCCGACGCTATCGCGGGGGTGCCTTCATCAAACACGTTTCGCACCTGTGTCTGCGCTTGTGCGGATAATGGCAGTAACAGCATAATGGCGAGGAATGGTTTAGTCATGCCCTCAGCTTACCAAAGGGTTGTCTCAATTGGAGAGGTCATGTCAGAGCAAATGTGAGAGGCGTGTTCAGCTGCCGTCTGCGGTGGGCGTGCCTAGGATTTGGTGAAGGCCTTGACGATGCCGGCGAGTATTGGCACAACTGCCACAAACGCGATGGGCGCGCCGATCCAGAGCATTACCCCGTATGCGAGAGACATGCCGGCGGAATCCGCCTCGCCCGCAGAGTCGCCACCTGTCAACACCGAGCTGATGCCGTACGCGGCTGCTATCGCGACAGGGCCAGCGACGAAGACGTAGATCCAGCTGCTTTTGTTTGCCATAGCGCGCACTCTCCTGCGTCTTAGTTTAATGCAATCTGCGCCTCGCCTTCGCGAGCGTTGGTGTAGACAGGGCAGTTAGCACTCAGCGGGTTATGCGGGGATCAGTATGCTCTTTCCCCAACAAACTTCCTAATATTCACGCTCATGAGCCTCAATTTCGGGAGTATAGATGGGGCTTGGTCACTCGTCGGGTAGCTTCTTCATCACGACAAACAGGGCATCCATGATCTCGTTCACGTCACCGGCTAGCTCTTCTCGCTCAGCTACTGGTGCATTGCCGAAGTCGATTGCTCCTTGAAGTTTACGCATCATGTTCATGACTTCTTGAAGTTCCGCTTTCATATTCACAGCCATCTGTGACGAATGTAGAAGTGAATATATCAGGGTCAGCGCGGGTGTTTTTGAATCCTGTCAGTCAAATAACCTCCCAGAGGCGGACCGAATGCCGTCGCAATCTGTTGGTTAGGCATCGAGTGATGCATTTTTGTTACGCCTGCGTGGACTTTCAGAACGACCTGGCTGATTTTACCGAATGGTAAGCTTGGGGTAGCCTTAGGGCGCAATGATAGAACTAATCTTTTAAATAGGGGGAAACATGCGGTTTGGAATTACATTCGCTTTAGCATTTTTTGCATTCAGCAACGTCTACGCTGATAACCACTCGGAACCGAACTATTCAAAGTTTCAATCCAATTACTATTTTACTTGCCCAGAACCGATGGCATGCGTCGCCGCTTTTAAGAAAATGTTAACGGCGCCTGAAATTGCTGAGAAAGGGTATGAGGTCAGCCTTATGGCCTTGGCACACAATGGCTGGGACGAGTCTACTCACATGGTGTCCTTCTATTTTAAGAGTGCAGAACGATATCTAGAGGCTGGTCAAACCTTTGCTGGGTCGCCAGCGTTTGCTCAATTTTTGGCCGCTGGCGCCAGCGTTGGGGTAGAAAATCGATCTGAAACTTTGACTACTCACAGCATTGTTAAGGGTGACTCCAGAGGGACAAGGAGCCAAGTCACTTGGACTATCGACGTGGCTGATCCGGTAACGTTTGTGCCGGCATGGCAGAAAATGTCTGATAGCTTTGGTCAGTACCCTTGGGCTCCAAAGGCCTATGGATTACAGACGACTTTGTTAGGAAATCAAGGGTGGGCTACGCACGAGGTTTGGGCTGCGTTTGACACGCCGGTGGAGGCTTTGAACTTTCTTGAGAAATTCTATCTGACGCCTGAATTCCAAGAGTATGACGAGGTAACTGGAGATGCCGCCCGGCTGGTGCGCAGCTATATGGCAAACTCAATAGTCGTCTCGAATGAGGATTAAACTCTGATTGGGTTTTGGCTAACCGTGGCCGCCAATGGCGGCCATCAAAATCCCTCGCCGCGCTAATCCCTTCAAACCTTCAAATCGTCCATCAATATCACTGTTACTGTACATCTGGTACGACTCCTCAAGGGAAAATTAGACTCCCCGTGTAGCGATGCTTGATCGAAAAAATACAGCTTGAGAACCATGAGTTAACGGTCACATCAGTGATGTACCTGCGTCAAAAAAACATCATTACGGGGCCCGGTTCTGGGTGACCCTATATTGATCATCAAGCGGGGACACCTTAACAATCCTCAAGCCGGTCCGGATGTTAGCAGGGCCTGAGTTTTGTTTTATCTGGAGCTTACGGTGATTTGTGCTTACCGATGTACATGATTTCGGGAATGCCGAATAAACTGAACACTAGAACAAATAAAAACCATTTTTTTTCATCCCGCTTCGAAGCAAGCCAGCAGGCGTGGTAAGTCCAATAGACTTCCCAAAGGGCCAGCATGAGAATGGCAGCGATCAATTTTTAGCTCCCTGAAATTCCACGCGTGAACGCGCTGTACTCGCTTCGGTCAAAAAGCGATACATCAAACCGGCTGACAAGCCGCGCAAGTATAAATTCTTCGCGAATTGGCGGTAGAGCGGTTGATTTTTTTCCGACATTTACGGCAGGGTTGGCCGGCGCGGCCAAAGACGAAAAAGCGTGCTTTGCCATAGGTGATGCCTTGTTGCCTCAAGGCTCTGTATTGACGTTCCGGCAGTGTCACGCCCCCCAAAGCATAGCTTCGCTGGCTGATGTCGAGCGTGGTCCGCGCAAGTTTGCCGACTTGGCCTTTGGTCAGGTCGCGCGCTTTTTGTCCCGGGTGAATGCCCGCGATAAAGAGAATTTCGCTGCGGAGATAATTACCCAATCCTGCGAGAAACGCCTGATCAAGATAAACAGAGTTAAGTGCTCTCCCGGCAAAAGCTGTGCTTTGCAGCCGCTCGGCCACCATACGCCAGGTCAGATTTGGGTTGAGGATGTCAGGGCCAATGCGCTGCAAAAACGGGTGCGATTCAACGTGCTGTGTTTCCCATACGCTGATATCCGAGGCACTGTAGAGCAGCGCGCTGTGCTGTTTGGTATGAATGGCTAATCGAAGCTGGCGATTGGTTTTGGGCAATTTGTCCCGCTTAACCACTCTCCACACGCCATAGAGTTGGTTGTGTGAATAAATGGTGGAGCCCGAGTCAAAGTGAGTCAGTAAGGCTTTGCCGCGGGTTTCCAGCGATAACACTTTGCTACCTTGCAGGTGGTCGACATATTTTTTTAAAGGTTGCTGCCCAAATTCAATGCGCTCGACCGTTTTGTCCTTGAGCACCGCTTCAATTTTGTCCGCCGCGCGACGTATCTCAGGGCCTTCCGGCATCTCTTAGTTCCTGTAAGTTTCTTTCATGCCTCATCGCGAAGAGTATGGGGCGCTGGGTATTGGTGAATGACGCAGCCAACATGATCGGGTTGCTGTTTGACGCGCGCGCATTCAAGTTTAGCGCTTTGAGCGACCAATCAAAAAAGCTACGGCCTTTATCGACTTAGGTAAACCGCGCCGGGCCCTCATGCTTCTACAAGCCCTGGCCTCGCGCATGACTGCTGGTGCACCCAATCCATTTCGCGAGCTGCTCGCAACGCTGCTACAGCGCGGTTTCGTACGTTTGCAACGCAGATGGTCCTTATGTCACTCTGCCGGCTGCCTTAGACTGACCCTCACATTTTCTTAGTAGGAAGACTACACCCATGAAAATTGTCGTATTTCTTTTTACCGCGTTCGTGTCCATTGTGGCATTTGCAGATGATCACGCAGCAGCGCCCATGGCTGGCGAAGGCGCTTTCGTTGCTTTGATGGTGCAGGCCAAGGACCCTGATGCCTACATTGAGATGGTCAAGCAAAACTCCGCACCCTTCAAGGCGCTTGGTTCATCAGTGGCGGGAGCCTGCGTGACCAAAACGGGCGCTGACTATCCCGGGCAAATGTTTATCTGGAATGCGTTTGATTCACTGGAACAGGCAATGGCGGCAACGGATGCCTACGATCCCCTGGATGTGCCACCCGAACTGGCCGCCATGAGACAAGTCAAGTACAACGTTATGTTTAAGCCGTTAAAGCCGTTCACCTTGGCGCCGAACTCTGAGCGGCTCTGGCGGGTGAAGATTGCGCCCGCAAACCTTGGCGCCTTTGTTAGCAAAATGACTGAGCTGGAGGCGGCGCTCCGCGACGCGGGTCACGACATAAATGTGGGCGTTTTCCAGCCGTTGGGTGGGGGCGCGCACGAAACGATTCACCTGAGGGCAGTGAGCCCATCTTATGCCGCCTCGGGAAGGGTCATTGATGAGGCGTTCACGGGAGCGGCCTGGATGAGCCTATGGGCCGAAGGTATGGCGCTGGTAGACGAAGTGGTCTCGGACAACTTTGAGCACTGCCAGATTATTTATACCGCGAGTTAGTACTGCCGAGTGCAAGGGGCCATAGGTGGGTCCCCGCGCGCTTCACTGCCTCTTTTCGGTAGGCGCTGACTCAGGCTCGTATTGGTCGGACTTGAGAGTGGCTCGGGCCAGTCGCCGTTCTTAAGTTGCCGGCTTATTCGCCGTGCTGGGTCCCATGCGTTAAATCTGTATAGACGCGATTCACGAAACCGAGTGAAGCAGTTTCGGGCCCATACACTGTATCAAAGTCTGCTGTCGGCTTTGCCGCGCTCACTTCGTCCAGTGTCTTGCCCTCGTCAATCATCATTTGAATGCGATCACGCACGCTTCGCAGCATCGCTACATAACGTTTGAACGTCTGATAGTCCGTTACCGGTCCGTGTCCGGGGATAACGATGGTTTTCTCATTAATCGCTTCGAGCGCGACATCACAGAAGTTGATCATGCCGTCAACGGTTCCGCCACTGCTTACATCGATAAACGGATATCCAGAGTTGTTAAAAACATCACCGAGGTGCACGGCGTTCTGGTCATGAAAAAATACCGCAGTGTCACCATTGGTGTGGGCCGGAGAAAAGTGCCTGAGTTCGATTGTCCCGCCATTGAAATGCAGTGACATTTCCTGCGTATATGTCATTCGTGGCAAGGCTGCAGCCGGGTAGGGCTTTTGCCAATATTGGGTGACGACCATGTCGATCATGCCACCATCAGCCATGTCTGCGCGGGCATTGCTGTGGGCCAGAATCGTGGCGCCATCGGGCCCTAGGGCCGTATTGCCATCAGCGTGATCAAAATGCCAGTGGGTGTTCACTACGTAATCAATATCGTCGCCACCCAGTTTGCCAATTGCTGCTTTGATCTTGTCCTTAAGCTCGGGCAACTGATCGTCGACTATCAGCACGCCATCGGTTCCGATTGAAACGGCGATATTGCCGCCCAGGCCAAATAATACGTAGAGGCCATCGGCCACCTTTTGGCTGGTAATCTCGGCAGAGGCTGCATCCCAACCGAACCCCTTTAGCAGCGCCCCTCTGTCCACCGTTGGCGCATGCTGGTGCGCCAGCAACCCCTGTGCCTGCAACAGTGAAAAAGTGAGCAAGATAAAGGAAATGGGGCCAAGCTTGGTTATTTTCATTAGTTATACCTTGTAAAACGGCGGGTACACAGCGCACTCGCCGTTTTGTGAGTCTGCTTGCGAGCTCAAACCTGATTAGCCAGGCTTTTTTATCCACACTTGCAGTAGTTGCATCAGAATAATGGAGGCGATAAACGCCATTTGAATCGGGTTCATATCCGGAGCATTGCCCGCTTGGGCGACAAAGGCTTGTGCTGCGCCAGAAAGCGCCTGCGTCTCTCCTACGTTGGTCAGGCCCGCTGCAACGTCCCTGAACAAGCCGTTGGTATTGACCATGAGCGTACACATAAACGCGCTGACGCTGAGGCAATAGACGCTTACGAGTACCTTTCCAACAATCGGTGCGCCGTTGGCGTACACATTGCTGGTCATTCTAAAGCCGAGCCAGGTCGCCACTACGTACCCTAAAAACCACACGGCATTGCCTGACATAAAGGCAGACAGAATATTCCACATATCCAGTTCAGACATATTTTTCCCCTCGCTTTTATTGTTGGTACAACAGCTTTTTGGCTGCCACGACTCAGTATGTCTTGAGGGCCGGCAGTGTCAACCGCAGCCGGACTGTCTTTAGGGCGCAGAACACTTCCTAAACGGTGGCCGTATTAGCCGCCATTTGGCTAAATGCCATGCTGGCTTTGAGCGAGGTCGCTTTCGACTGCGGCTCCTCCGCATTGTGCGACTTCTTCATCGCCTGGCTAGAGAGATGCAGATATCTGCCTGAGGCTTTTTTGACCTTGTCGCACTTGCCCGCTGACCCTTGTGAAGGGAGTGATTCGGCTGCCGCGTTCTGCGCAATAGGGGCGCAGTCTCCCACGCACTGCGCTTCCGCATTTATGCTCGCAAACGCCGCTGCAATATATGGCGTAACCACGATCAGCCATGCAGTAGGCGATATTACTTTGTAATGTTGGGCCATAGGTCGCTCCTCATCAATTAACCGGTTTTCTCATGTTCTTGTGTCTGCAGGGTTCACAGCGCTCGTCCCTGATGAGTTACCACACAAAAACCTGCAGCAAACTATGCTGTGCCGCGACCCAGTGGCGCCACGAAGTCCTCTTTTAGCGTCCTCGCGCACACTAGAAAGCACAGTGACGCCAGTAGAAAAATGCTTGTTGTCGCCGCCATCGCGTATTTGAGCCCTGTTGAGTTGGCGACGCTGCAGAGCGCCTGATCAGGCACGGAATGGAGTGCGTCCCTGGCTTTACAGGCCTCTGGTGACAGTAGTGTCCCGGGTTCCAGTATCAATAGCTGTTGTTGCATAAACAGGTCACTCATCGCACCCACAAAATAGGGCCCGATACCATTACCGATGAGTGATACAAGAATCAGTAGGACTGCGATGGCGGTGGCGCGAGAGCGGTTGCTCACCACGCCTATGCCAATGTTGTATTGGGCACCCAAATAGCTGTAATGACATACCGCGCCAATGCCCCACAGTATGAATACGGTGGTTAGATCCTCGCTAAAAAAAGCGGCGGCATAGGCCGGGACCGCTAGCGCGATACCAATCGCCGGCACCCATGCCATGGCGGTAGGGAAGCGCTCTGCCATTCGCTCGGTAATGTATCCCCCGAGAAAAGTGCCCATGGCGGCGAGTAATGAGAGGGGGGCACCAAACTGTAGCGCGGCGTCGCGTACACTCAAGCCATGTGCACGTTGCAGAAAAGGCGCCTGAAAGCTAATCAGGCCATAGCCAACAAACGCGACCAGCGAGGCGCCAATCGCCATCCACCAAAAGGATTTCTTGCCACGGAGCTCCGCAAAGGTTTCATTCCAGCTCGGTGCGGAATCTGAGCTCTCGGTGGGCGGATCAGAGTAACCTCTGGGCGGCTCCTTGATGGTGAACCAGACGAGTAGGGCAACCAGCACGCCGGGCAGGCCGACTGCGACAAACGCCACGCGCCAGCCTTCTATGTTGACCCAATCCAGGCCGCCAAAAAGCCATCCCAAGCCTGTCGCGCTCAGCCAATTCCCAACATCGGCCCCTTGCATCTGCGCAATGGGGCCACCAAAAACATTCGCCAATACGCTCCCCAGCGTTACGCCCATAGAGTAAACCCCGAGCGCTGTGGCGCGCTTGCGCGCAATAAAATAATCGCCGATCAGCGAGTTGGCGGGGGGCGTGCATCCCGCCTCACCAATAGCAACGCCAATGCGAAACATCAGCAATGAGACAAAGCCGATAGCAACGCCACACAGCGCGGTCATAATCGACCAGAGCACGATGCACAAACTGATGATGTGAACGCGGTTGGAGCGGTCTGCCCAAAGCGCGATCGGCAGACCCATAACGGCATAGAAAATCGCAAACGGAGGGCCGTACAGCAGGCCCCACTGGGCATCAGTCAGCTGGAACGATTCGATGATCGGTTGCGCGACTACCGCGATCAGAGTGCGATCAATAAAGTTCAGCGTGTAGACCAGCATCAACAGGATCAACACGTAGTGGCGATAGGAGGGGGATCCGTACCCGGTCAAATGCCCGTCAGGGGAATCACTCGGTGTGGCTTGCATACAACATCTCCTGCTCGGGTGACTGAGTGTGGCAATCAATAGTCTGACGCTGGTGCCGCATTACAGTTCGATTGAAACAGCTTGGCCATGGGTAAATGTGACGAACGGCGCGGATTGTTTCAGCTGTTCGGCGGGTTCGAGCTGGATGCGCTGCTCCACGATATCAATTGCCCATCGGGTGACAGCGGGCAAGTCGAGCTGTCGCGCCGCGTTGAGGGTTAACCAGTGAAGCTCGTTGAGCTCACCGCTGGCATCTGTAATGTGCTCGGGATCATTGTGAATAAATTGGTCATGAACCAGAAAAAAGCGCGTGTCGAAACGCCTTGTGTGGTATGTCGGTGTGACCGCTCTGGCAATAAAATCCATGTGCTCTAGCGGCGGCTCCACTCCCTGCGCAAGGTAGCGTTGCCAGACAGCGTGCTGAGTCTTCACCCTTTCCGTTGCCGGCCGACCGACCACAAGGCCCGTCTCTTCAAAGGTTTCTCTAATTGCCGCGAGCGCAAGCCCCCTGAGTTTACGATCGGTCACACATTTTCGCGTTGCCTTGCGAAGACGGCGCATCACCGGCGGACAAAGATCTCCGGGCACCTGAAGCCGTTGATCAATCAGATCCAGCCGTCCACCCGGAAAGACAAACTTGTTGGGCATAAAGCGATGACTTGCTGCACGTTTGCCCATTAGCACAGTGGGCTCTGCCCCCGCCCGGACAATGATCAGGGTAGCGGCCTCTTTGGGGCGCACAAGGTCCGCCTTGTTATCGCGGTATTCTCCTGGTCCGATAGGGGTGGTGCCGTATTGATGGGCCATTTTAGAGAGCAACGCCGTTACTGGTGCAGGCCGCCTATGCTACTTACTTTGAGCGGTCGGGTCTCGTTGGATTGTTGTCGCCAAGTCATCTCGTCACCATCACGATTGCCCGCCCTGTCGAAGCGTGGTGAAGGAGGCCCTTCACTGCTGCGACTGGGTGAAACTTGTTCAGCGGGATGTTGCCAAGACCTCCGCCTCTTCAGCGCAGGTCTCCGCATTCGGCTGCGAGATAGCGTCCGATGTCAGTTCTATTCGAGCAGCAGCCATCGTGGCCTGAAAAAGGGCATTGTTTTGTAATCTTGCGAAGGCCGCGGCACCCACTGTCATTCCTGCTTCGGTATCGCTCATCCAGTGCACGTTGCAGACCATTCGGCTGTTGGCATAGTCGCGGCCCCTGGCGAGAATGGCTTCGGCCTTTTCGGGCACAAGTTGCGACAGGATCAATGCCCACCCCCAGCCAATGGCACTATGGCCGCTGGGATAAGAGCCATCTGTCTTCAGCAAGGCCGCGTCTTCAGGAGTGCAAATCGCGTCTCCGTTGATCAGAAATGGTCTGGGTCGCTGATAGGCTTTTTTTGCAGGGTATGTTGCGAGACCGAAGTCCGTCAGAGACCGCTGAAGCAACCGATAAACAGCGGGTGTTGTGGCTTCGGTCACGTTGACGTTCAGGGCGCAGCTAAAAATAGATGCTGCAGCAGGGAAGTGCAGATCAGCATCTTTTGCGGCCATTTCCCAGCGGGGTGATCCCTCTAGCTGTCTGAGCGCCACACTCGCCGCCGAATCGGCTTGCTGCCGCGCCGACGCTTCGTCAGGGGGCAGCGGGACAAATTGAGCACTATTGAGGGGCGGTTCGCCATGCAGGTAACCCTGCATCAAGCCGTGACCGATTTCTGGAACTGGACCGAGAACGTCGAGGGTGCTGGCCTGTGAATGAAACGCCATCAATGCTGTCATCAGTAGCGTAAGATTGGAACGTACTTTCATCTTTATCTCCTTTACGGGCCGCGTTCATAAGCCCACTTTTGGCGGATCACACTCGACGCATTAGCAACACTGCAACAGCGCATCCCCGCACCAGATAAATCCTCAGGCGAGACCGGGTTCGCCGTCCGCGGGTAAGGCATTTATTTCATCGAAATGGTGAACAAAGACGCCGGGTTCCTCACAGTCCCTAAGCGACAGCAGGAAACGTGCAATCTCCCCAGGGTGAATACTGCGATATCGGCGCCAGCTCCCAATCATGCAACGATCAGTGACAGGCGCGATCATTTTGAGCAGAGATTCGACCGGTCGGCGTTCCTGCCTGCGCCCCAATAGTAACCCGGGGCGGACGATATCGAGGCGTGAAAACCCCAAGCCTGTTAGGTCTCGTTCCACTTCGCCTTTGATGCGTGAATAGAATACCGGAGATTGGCTATTGGCGCCGACTGCCGTCACCACCATGAAGTGCCATGCTCCCGTATTTTTGGCTGCCGTCGCGAAGGTCATTACTGCGTCGTAATCGACAGCGCGAAACGCAGAGCGGGACCCTGCGCGTCCGATGGTGGTGCCCAGCACGCAGATTGCCCGATCCGCTGCGGGTAGCATGGGGAGGTCGGCAAATGACGCCACAATCTCAGTCGCGGCGTTACCGCTTGGGCGGCGCCCCACCGTTATTATTTCAAGCTCTGATTGGGCGGCGGCTTGCAGCACTTCATTACCCACCACGCCAGTACCGCCCGCCAGTAGCAGCTTCGTTGTCATGTTACGCAGGCCCTGCAACGCTGGGGGGCAGAGTTGCAGGTAAAGATTTTCTCAAAGTGAGGGCTTGTGTGCAGGGGGGAGCGCTTGGGCGTCTTCCCACTCCCAGGTGCTGAGATCCACATCTATCGAAAACTTTCCGAAGTCTCCACGCCACCGAATGGGTCCCGGTAGGAGTGTCTTAACCGTTAACCAGGTGGTGCCGTCAAGATCCGCTATGCATGCAAACGCATGGTCGTCGCTGGCTCCAATAACGATCTCGGTGGTAGGGGTGCCCGGATCACAGGTTTCTCGCCAAAACGCTCGGGCCACAATCTGCTGCTCCCATTCAAAACCGTATACTAACACCTGCTTCGAGATGACCTGTCGAAGCCGAATGTAGTGGTTACCGTCGTCTGCGATATCGGGGCGCCATTGCGTCGTGCTGTTTGGGCTCATGTATTTCCAATCGTCGAAGTTTGTGCCGTAGGTCAACAACTGCTCGCGCTCAGATGGCGCTGGCAGTCTCGGGATGGGCGATTCCATGCCGCCGGTCAACGATAGCGCACCCAGACCAAATACCATCACTACCGTTGCGAGTATGATGACTGTCATCAAGCCTGCGAGTAGCTTGTTCATGGTGCCGGCGCCTCTGCTTGAGGGCGTTTCCCTCTGATCATGTCGGCCCAATCGCGGAAGGGACCCACAACGTTTTGCCAAAAGCTGCGGTACTGACTCTGGCTGTCTGGGCCCAGCCCCCAGGGGGTGTGCTCGTCGCGCTCGGGAACATAAAGAGTGCCAAACAGGCGATCCCAAATGCTGGTCACTGCGGCCAGATTGGTGTCCCGGTGTTTTTCCAGATAGCTGTGGTGCGTGTGGTGCATGACCGGACTATGAAGCCATTTCGACAGCCAGCGGGGATAATGAAAGGCCACATGGTAATGGCGGAATGATCCGTTAAACCCGAAGAGCAGCGCAAAGAAACTCAGGTTGAAGAGCGTTGCTTGCGAGATATTGCTGTTAAATAGCCAGCCAAAGATGCCTCCCGCCACACCGAAAGAGAGCGCCGCGCCTGCGGCATAAAGGGGGCCCTCGAGGAAGTGCTCGCGGTAGCGGGTCAGAGGGGTCAGCACTTCGGCAGAGTGGTGCACTTTGTGAATTGCCCACAGCGTAGGAATTTTGTGCTCCGAATAGTGGATCAGAAAGAACACCAGATCATAAATGAGCAGGGTTACCAGACTATAGAGCAGCATCCATGCGAGGTTGCTTTGCAATGTCGGGCCGCTCCCGAATAACGCTTCAAGCGCGCTGATAGCCAGGGTCTCTGTTCCGGGGGTAATACCCACGAAGAAAGTGCTGACCCAGAGCGGACGCAAAAGGCGCTCAAAGACGTAAAGCCCGACGTCGACCTTTGCCGAGACATGGGTATAGATGTCACGGGGCAGCAAAAACTTCCAAAAGGGCATTCGGCGAACACAGCCGTCAGCAGACTTGGCCCCCATCCCGCCGCGGACAAGCCATATGCCGCTCGCTAGGCAGACTGTGAGCAGCAGCATTGGCCAAGTCAGATCGCGAGGTATATGCTCTGCGATTGTGGCGACGGCGGGGGCGATGAGCTGGCTAATAGGGCCCGATGCGGTATCCATACCCTGAGTATACGGGCATCGAGACGCGTGAATAGCCGGTATGTGTTGAACACGGGGTGTAGCCCCAATTTTAAGATGCCCTCGACTTCGTTGTCATGTCAAAATGTCAGGTCTCGTAGATAAAGCGGTCATGCCATGACGTCAATGCAGGGTAGAGTGGTCAGTGCCTTTCTTGGTGCTCCGGGGGTGCTGAGTAAAGCGGCGCAGACCGAACTGGAATTCGCATTCGATGGCATTGTCGGTGACCGACATCGCGGTCTGAGCCGCAGGGCTTGGGATCTCACCGATAAGCAGCCCGGCGGCACGGAGCGCCGCAACGAGCGGCAGTGGTCAGCGGTGGCTCAGGAAGATCTAAATCGGGTCTCCAAAACACTGAGTCTCGGCACGCCATTGACCGCGGGCGATGTAGCGGTGAATTTGAGTGTTACCGATGTGCCGGAATTTTCTCGCCTACCCAGAGGCACGATTCTCAGGTTTGAGGGGGGTGTAGTGCTGATGGTGGAGGAGTACAACCCGCCGTGCAGCAGAATGTCCCGTTACGTAGCGGAGGTCCATAGGACCAGCGTGGAGACGGCGTTGGGTGACACCGATTTTATCGAGGCGGCAAAATTTTGTCGGGGTTTAGTTGGGGTTGTAGAGGTGCCTGGTGTGGTGTCGGTGGGTGAGCACGTTACCGTGGCAGCCGAGATACTGCCAAAATGGTTGCGGGCGTAAGTCAGGATTTAGGGGGGTAAAAGAGCAATGGATAACTTGCTGAAGTTTTACATCAATGGAGAGTGGGTCGAGCCCGTATCGGAAGAGACCATGCCTGTATTGAACCCGGCGTCGGCACAGCAGATCGGTGAGGTCGCGTTGGGCAATGAGGCCGATATCGATCGCGCGGTGGCGGCGGCATCAGCCGCTTTCGGGCATTACGGCCAATCTGAAAAGTCAGAACGTCTCGACTTGCTGAGACGTATCCGTGAAGTGAGTGAGCGACGGTTTGAGGAGCTCGCGCAGGCTATGCGTCTCGAAATGGGCGCGCCGATTACCATGGCGAGAGAGGCACAGGCAGATGCGGCGATTGGGCATCTCGACGGCTTTATTGGGGCGCTGGAAAAGCTTGAGGAGCAGCAGCGATTCGAGAACGGTGAGGTGCTGCTCAGGGAGCCGATCGGCGTTTGTGGTCTGATTACTCCCTGGAACTGGCCTATCAATCAGGTGGTGCTCAAGGTGCTGCCGGTAATCGCTACAGGCTGCACCTGCGTCCTTAAGCCGAGTGAGCACACTCCGATTTCCGCCATGCTGTACGCAGAGATCCTGCATGAGGCAGGCGTTCCTGCCGGCGTCTTTAATCTGGTGAACGGTGTCGGACCGGTAGTGGGCTCCGCCTTATCCCGGCACCCCGGCGTTCAGATGATGTCGTTTACCGGCTCTACCCGGGCAGGGACTGCCGTGACCCGCGACGCCGCAGAGTCAGTGAAGCGCGTCATACTGGAGCTTGGGGGTAAGTCGCCCAATTTAGTCTTTGCAGACTGTGATCTCGAGGAGCGGGTCACCCAGTCGGTTGCCGAGTGCATGTTTAACACCGGGCAATCCTGTGACGCGCCGACCCGCTTGCTGGTGGAGCGTGCGTGCTATGACGAAGCCGTTGAGATCGCCCGGCGCGCCGCGGCAACGACGGAGGTTGGTGATCCTGAGCAGGAAGGGGAGCACATTGGTCCGCTGTTTGATCAGATCCAGTTTGACCGGGTGCAGAACATGATTCAGGTAGGCATCGATGAGGGCGCCAATCTGATTGCGGGTGGCTTGGGTCGCCCTGCGGGCTTTGGTGCCGGCTGGTATGTGCGGCCAACTATCTTTGCTGACGTGAACAACGCCATGCGCATCGCCCGGGAAGAAATCTTTGGCCCCGTATTGACCATCATTCCGTTCGATACTGAGGAAGAGGCAGTGGCGATAGCCAACGATACGCCTTATGGCCTCGCCGCCTATGTGCAAACCGGTAACCCCGATCGGGCAGCAAGGCTGTCGCGCTCGCTGCGCGCAGGTGCGGTACACATTAACGGTGGTGCCTATGAATACGGTTCACCTTTTGGTGGCTATAAAGCCTCGGGAAACGGCCGAGAGGGCGGAGAGATGGGTCTTGAGGATCTGCTCGAGACCAAAATGGTGCACGGATTGTGATGGAGACGCTGGGGCTGCAAAGCCCCAGTTGATTTCACTGTGCGGTGGTTTGCCAGCCCTTGTCAGCGATCTGCCCCGACACGTGCTCCCCAGAGACCTCGATCGTTACGCTGTTACCCACCCCGGCGCTCCCTGTGGGCACGTAGCCCAACCCCACGTTGTGTCCCAGCCGGGGGGAATACGCCATGCTTGTTACACAACCTGTCCCAGCGTTGCCTACCACTGACATCGGGTAGGTAACCCGAGGATTGGCCAGAGGCTCCCCTGACACGACCAACTTCACCATCTGCTGCGAGGGACCGTCTTGTGCAATTTTTTCCAGGGCCTCTCTGCCCAGGTAGTTGGCGGACTTGCCCATTTTGAAGAAACGATCCAGTCCGGCTTCGATTGGATTGTTGTCCAGGGTCATGTCATTGCCATGCGAGAGCAGGCCGGTCTCGATACGGTCGATTAAATTGGGGCAGCCGGGTCGGAGGTTGAGGTCTGCTCCGGCTGCTGCAATGGTGTCCCACAGTCGCTCTCCTTCAGAAGGCTCGTTCAGGTAGAGCTCAAAGCCGCCCTGACCACTCCAGCCCGTTCTGGCAACGACCAGCGGTATGCCGGCTACCTGTGTTTCGATAAAACGGAAGAAACGGATATCGCCGACGGGCTCGTCGATCAGTCGATCGAGCAGGGCTTCTGATTTGGGACCCTGCAGTGAAAGCGGGAACACGTTGGGATCCGATACCGTCACGTCTAAGCCCGCGCCGAGGGCAAGGCCCTTCACCCACAGCAATACGTCGGAGTCAGAGATGGATAGCCAGAAATGATCCGACCCCATGCAGAGGATGATGGGATCATTAACGATGCCCGCGCGTTCATCGAGCAGGGGCGCATAGACGCACTGGCCTGGCACCATGCTCGATAGGTCCCGAGGTGTGAGGAACTCCACCAGCTTCAGCGCATCACGACCTTTAACTTCGACCTGCACTTGGCAGGCGACGTCCCAGATTTGTACGTGTTCTCTCAGATGCCAGTAGTCATCTTCCAGCGACACATAGGCCGTGGGCAGGACGACATGGTTGTAAACCGATGTGGCTTTGGCGCCGTGATGCGAACGGGCTTCAAAGGGAGACTTGCGAAGGCGTCTGGAGAGGGAAAGGACGGGTGCATTCATGGGCTGAGCTCTCTTACCTAACAGAAGCGGTTCTCTGGCCGGACGGCTGGAGGCGCTCTTATGGGGTCATGTCATTACCTGTTTTTGTCATGCAGGGCGAAGCGATTAAGGCGTGCTAAAGTCAAGTGTTGCACGTGATGTACGGCGAGAATATAAGGAAAGATGCACGCTCATGCACCTCATTTTTAGGGGTGGGCGCAATTTTTTTTAGCTACAGAATTCCAGACTTTTTAGGATATTGTTTAGATTGTGAGGTCTGACTTATAAGTGATTGATAAACAAAAAGAAAGGTTGCTTTATCACTGTGACTGGTCTTTCCCGGTTCCGATTGCTTATGGCCCCGGCCGGTTGGCTGAATTGGGCCGCCGGGCCGTGGACATGGGGCTGGCCAACCCGCTTATCGTGACGGATCGCGGATCTGCTCAACTACCGTTTATTGGTGCGTTGCAGCGTGCGCTGAAGGCAACGGGTATCGACAGTGATATTTTTGCTGATGTTGCGCCGAATCCGAAGGACACCAACATTACGTCGGCGCGGAAAATGTATCGTCAGGGCGGGCATGATGCCGTTATCGCCATCGGCGGAGGGAGTGGAATGGATGCGGGTAAGGCGACTGCCTTGACCGCCAACAATGACTGCGATGTCTGGGAGTTTGATTTTGATCGGGAGAGCCCGGTATTGCCCGTTGGTCACGAATTTCCCAAGTTGATTTGTATTCCTACGACGGCGGGCACGGGTGCCGAGACCGAGAGTACGGCGATGATCACCCACACCGACAGGGAGATGAAGCTGTGCGTATGGCACATGGATCTTAAGCCTTCACTCACTTTGCTGGATCCAGAGATCACGATAGGTCTGCCCGCTACGCTCACTGCCTGGACGGGCGTTGATGCCATGGTGCATGCGATTGAGGCTTACTGCGTCCCTGATTTCCACCCGATGTGTGACGGCATCGCGCTGGAGGCGCTGGCGCTGATTGGTCAGTGGCTTCCCTGGGCGGTGGAAGAGCCGGGCAGCATTACGGCGCGCGGTGGCATGCAGATCGGCGCATGCTTAGCCGGGGTATCGTTTCTCAAAGGATTGGGTATGGTGCATGCCATTAGTCATATGGTGGGGGCAGAGTTCGACACGCACCATGGGCTAACCAATGCCATCGTGTTGCCCACGGTGCTTCGCTTCAATGCGCCGGCCATCAGCCACAAGCTGCCTGCCATGTCGCGGGCGCTCGGTTTCCAGAATGCCGATTTTTCGTCTTTTGACGGGGCAATTTGTCAGCTACTGGATCGGCTCGACATTCCTCCCTCGTTGTCGGACATCGGGGTACCTGTTGAAGCGGCTCGGAGTATTGCTGAAAAGGCGCATCAGGATGCGGCGGCGGCGACAAATCCGCGTGAGGCCGATGTCGAGACGATAGAACGCTTAGTCATCGAGGCGATTACGAAAGGCCGATGATCGGATTGTGTTTCAACACTCTCGCGTCTCATGAGCGGAGAGTCGAGCTCGGCCAGTTTTCACTGCGGGTGAGTGATGAATAGCTTTCAGCTGGGTATTGTGGCCAGTCTCGCGTGCTATCTGGCGATTGGCTGGTATGCGGGAAGGCGTGTCCGGCACCTCGAGGACTTTTTTGTCGCGGGTCGCAATGCGCCAACGGTGCTCATTTTGGGCACGCTTGTCGCCAGCTTTATGAGCACTAATGCCTTCATGGGAGAGGCGGGCATGTCCTATCAGGGGCACGCACCGTTGGTCATTATCATGACCTGCTTCAACTGCCTGGGCTACATCATTGGTGCCGTGTTTTTTGGGAGATACCTCCGCCGGAGCAGGGCGCTCACGGTACCGGCTTTTTTCAGGGCCAGATTCGCCAGCCGTCGTATTCAGATGTTTGCCGGTGTTTCAATCGTGGTGGGCTTGTCGGCCTATTTGCTGGCAGTCACATGGGGTATGGCACTCATCATTACCGAGGTCACCGGTTTTAGTGAAGTGGCGGCCATCATTTTGGTGTGGATGAGCTATACGTTATTCACCCTGTACTCCGGGTCTCGTGGGGTCATCCTGACCGATACCGTGATGTTTGTGCTCTTCTCGGGAATTATCGTCGTCACGTCGTTCTTTATTGTGAGTGCGGCTGGTGGCTGGTTCTCTGCGATCGAATCACTCGCGACCTATGCAGACAAGCCCGGCATCATCGCCTGGCATGGGCGGGTTGGGCCCGACGTGCATTGGCAAACGCCTTTTGATGGGTTGCTCTGGGCTACCATTCTCGGGCTGGCATGGGGAATTGTCGTGGCGGTGAGTCCGTGGCAAACGAGCCGTTATTTAATGGCGCGCAGTGAGCATGTGGTGATTCGTTCGGCCTGCGGCGCACTGATCGCGATGTTGCTGCTTTACCTCGTGACCAACTTTGCGGCCGCCACTGTCAATCTGATTAACCCCAATATCTCGCCGGCCGAAAGCACCATGATCTGGGTGGCCATGAATCTGCTGCCGACAGTATTGGGGGCAGTTTTGATCTGTGGTGTGCTGGCGGCCGGCCTGTCTTCAGCATCCACGTTTTTATCGTTAGTCGGCTTTAGCGTGAGCCACGATATTTTTGGGAGTGGATCAGATCAGGGCGATATTGTTTCCGGAGAGCACCCGCACAGTGCGGCGCTTCTTCGTTCCGCCCGCTTGGCGATGCTTTTTGTAGGATTGTCCGTGATCGGGCTTGCGCTGCTCTTGCCGCGGAATATTTATTGGCTGACTCACTTTGCGGGGCCCCTGTTTGCATCGTCTTGGGGTGTGGTGGCCTTCCAGAGTATCTGGAGTAGCCGCATTACTGAGTCGGGTGCTTTTTGGGGGATGGCGACAGGCTTTGGCGTCAATGTGGGAATGAATGCGCTCGCAGTGGGGGGCGTCGTCAAATGGCCTGTGATCGCGGATCCCATTCTGGTGGGCGTGATCTGCAGTTATCTTGCAGTGAGCGTTGTGTCGCGAGGGGGCACTGTCTCTCAGGCGGAGAGCGATTACCGTATTGCTTTACATGCTATGCCACCGCAGGAAAGGGACGCAACAGTGGTTCGTCAGACTTTGGTATGGCCCAAGGTCATGGTGGCGATGGGGTGTGTCATTGCGGCCTTATTGACCGTGTTCTATGCCCTGCCTTACCAGCAAGCCGTTGCGGCTGGGGCCGGGATGCTTTGCGAGGTAATGTGATGAGTGGAGAGTTAGTTTTGGCGATCGCCTATGGCGCAGTGTTGGTCGGTTCGGGTGCGTGGATCTGGCGCCGTGTGCTTAAAGATTATGGTGAGCGCAAGGAAAACGAGTAACCCCCGGCTACCCGCTCAGACTCAGTTCGGCGTTCGCTGCAAAGTTAAGCAGATCGTGATCGCGCCCGGGGGGCATCATGAATTGGATGCCCGTCGCCCGCTCCATGAGTCTTTGGTGTTTGGCCAAGAATGAAGGCGATCCCCTGTATCTGAGGGAGGTGTGCAAGCGCAGTAGATATCGATAGAGTAACGCATCGCATTCGCTGAGGGCGCCAGCATGAACGACATTCTATCTTTTGAAGACGAAGCACAGGCCTACGCCGAGATCGAGGCAATGGGCTATCACGCCATGGCGCTGGACTTCCCGGCCGAGGAAAACGCGCTGCATTGGCATGATTTCGATTCAGTGCTTTACGTGACAGCAGGCGAGCTGACGTTGTCGCTGGAGGAGGGTCAATCTGTCACTTGCGAGCGTGGCGCTAAAATAGTCGCCAGCGCGGGTGTGGTGCATCGTGAGCACACTTCAGGTTACAGCGCCATCATTGGCTTTTCTGTCGCGCCCGATGCGCTGACACAGCCAATCAATAAGCCGCTACCGGTGAGTGTTTGAGATTGATCTCCAGCACGCGAGCTCCTTAAAAAACTCGGAAGCCATCGAACGATGCGTCGGTGGATCAGCGGGCGATAGCCTTAGTGGAGGTGCACCGTTGTGATTCATAGAGAGCGCTCAGTCTTTGAGATGATTAACCGAATCATTTTGGTCGGCCTTTGCCAGCTTGGTGCGGTCAGTGCACCCCTCTCGGCGGATATTTCATGGCCACAATCCGAGTGGGTGCAATCTGATCCAACCTCCGAGGGAATGGACGCCGAGGCTATCGATCAACTGGATGCTGAAATACGAGCCGGTGTTCATGGCAACATTGACTCAATGATGATTGTCCGTTTCGGCCGGGTGGTTTTTCAGGCGGGGTATGAGCGGGACTATACCGAGCAACATCAGGACTTGAATCACCCCAGTGCTGCTCCCTGGGATTACTTGAATCCAGAGGCGTATCCGTTTCGAGGCTCCACTCGACTCCATTCACTGCAGTCTGTTTCAAAAAGCGTGATATCTGCGCTCATTGGAATTGCGATTGACCGGGGAGAGTTGCCTGGCTTGGACGCGACATTGGGCGAGTTGTTACCCCACCGTAACATTGTTGATCCGGCGCTTCGTGCCATTCGGCTTGAAAATTTATTGACTATGACCTCGGGGGTTCAGTGGGATGAGGAAACATCCTATTTTGATCTCATCAATGATGCGACGGCGTCTGAGGCTACAGAGGATTGGGTTGATTTTCTGCTAAAAAAACCACGGATCAAAAAGCCGGGTGAGGAGTTCAACTACAACAGTGCCGTCAGTCAAAGTCTCTCAGAGATATTGGCGACTGCCACTGGTGTCCCAACCAACATCTATGCCGAGCGGCACCTTTTCGATCCAATCGGCATCAACGATTACTACTGGAATGACGCCCCTGAAGGTTTTAGCAACGCGGGTGGTGGTTTATTTATGGCGGCTGCCGATCTCGCGCGATTCACGTTACTTTTTGCACAGCAGGGTGAATGGAATGGTCGGCAAGTGATTTCTAGGGAGTGGGTTGAGCGCTCACGAACCGCGTGGGTAACGGCTTATCCCGACAGCGGTCTGGATTGGGGTTACGGTTACCAGTGGTGGATCTACCGGCAGCCCTCTCAGAGCGGGTCAGGAATGTATGGAGGTTGGGGGTGGGGGGGGCAGTTTCCCTTGGTCGTCCCGGACCTGGGCCTTGTTGCAGTATTTACCGGTTGGAATATCAGAGACGATGCGGACTACGCATACCCTTTTGATCTTTTTTACGATCGAGTGGTCTTGCCGCTATCGCAGTGATCTTGGCCCGCTGCCCAGCGAATTGCGTTCTCAAGCAGCTGTCGATAGTGTTCAGAAGCGTAGGTTTGTGGCCCGTCCCCCGGCTGTAAATAACAGATTCGGCTAGCGCCGGCGGTCTTGGTCCATCCGATCAGCGAAGACCCTCCGGGGTGAGGCCAGTCATCGTTGCAGAACATCTTTCCTGTCACGGCGTGGTGCGCGGAATAAAAATGCTCTCGGTCAAAGGAATAGTCACTGGTCAGTAGCGGGTGAATATCATTTTCGAACACCTCACACAGGTATAACTCATCGGTCAGTGAGAACGTTCTATCAAGACCCTTGGTGATAGGGTGCATCGTATCCTCTACGCTTACGGTATGAGGAACATCGTGCCGATAACCCGAATCGAGTAACGTCTTGCCGCGGCATTCTGATGGCGCATAAAAAAAGCGGCCGCCGATAATCTCTCCGTACTCGGGCCAGAGGGGCCAGCCCGCGATGGCATGGTGGAGAAAAACCATGCCCTTACCGGCAGCCAACAATTCTTTGAAGCCGATTTTGAGCGTTTCTGACGGCGCGACAAAGTTGGGCGGCTGTGCGCTGAAATCGATCCCCGGCATGTCATAGAAGACCAATACGTCCCACGGTTCGGCTGCTTGAGGATTCAAAAACGCCTGCGACGCCGGCTGCTCCACAAAGGTGTGGCGAACGCCCTCGAAGGATTCGAAAACGGCGGCGAAGGGATCTCGCTCGTAGGGGTGGCCTTTGACTGAAATCAGAATATTGAGCGGGCTGTGATGATCGATGATGCCCAAGTCTCTGCCTCCCGAGTAGTCTGCGAACTGAGCATAACGGTCGGTCTGACCGCCAACAACGACTGGTTGCTGGCGACCTTGCCGATCATCCTGTGTTAATACCGAATCGCGGGTTCATTTGGGCAGAACAGAGCACTGTCAGTCGCGCCGGGGTGCAGAGCAGACACCCTCGCTGATTCTTAGGTGGCTACTCGCGGTAAGCGTGTGAAGGTCAGTCATGCGCTGCTTTGCCTCGTATTTGAAGTATCGCTTTTATGGGCGGCTTGAAGTCAATCTTAAGCCCAATGTCGCTTAAATCTCTCGCTAATCAATGCTATCCCACACCCCCCTAATTTTTTTGCCAATCAGTAGCGCCCATTCCACTGAACGACCTCGCCCGTTTCACGCTCTTCAGGGGTCAATATGCTGACGCCATGCTCCTCCCTCAACATAGCAACGGGTTGATCCAACCATGCCTCGGGGAACTGAAAGGGCCATTTGGACTTCATCTTGCGGGTTCTGCGGAAAATTCGCCATTGCATGCCGAGACACTTCCAATACAGTCTAGGGAAAAGCGACCAGCCACAGTCTGCGACCAGCGATCGATATAAGGCCCTGATTTCAGGGAGATTCGAATAACGTCTAATATAACGCCAGCGAAACTGGCATCCCAAAAGCAGCCACGTATCGAGGCCTGCCTCTTGCTCGAGAGAGGTATCCATTCCGAAGATTACGTGGGACACATCATGCTCCAGGATAAGCCGGGTGCCCTCCTTATCCGTAATGGCTTTCCTTCCGATCACCGATAGATAAGCACGATATTCCTCGACCCCTTCACGAAGGGTCAAACTGCAGTCCTGTTGCTGATAGCGCAAGTTCATAAGTGATGTCAGCTGTGTCATTCGGCAAGCTTATTCAGGATCACTACGCTAACCCCAAGGCGCTTGAAAGCGCAATAAAAAAAGCGTAACGCTGATACACTTGGCTCCGCTTCATCACTCTATTCAAAGGGGACATCATGGCGATTGGCCTACTGGCGACGATTACGGTTTTGGAAGGTAAAAATGCGGATTTCGAAGCAGCTTTCTTGGATCTGACTGAGCAGGTTCGAGCAAACGAACCCGGCAATATCTTTTACGCCCTGCATAGAAGCCCGTCTGACCCTCAGGTGTACAAGGTGATGGAGCAGTATGAAAGCTCTGAGGCCTTGGACTCACACGGCAAGACGGACTATTTTCGCGAAGCCAACCAGAAGCTAGCGGGACTCGTTGCGGGCGCGCCCGAGATTGAAATACTGGAAGCAGTGGCCCGATAAGCCTGCTCATGCGGCAGTGATCACCACCTCATAGAGGGAGTAAATCAGCCGCCCGTTCCCTTCCAGCGCCCCCGCACCGACAGCCTGAATTTTGTTCAGCCATCCGTAACGCTCGTCACTAGTTTGAAAGGTAGGCGCCGTGGCAATTAACCCACTGGTCATATCTGCCCGCCCGGTATATTCGACATAGATGTAGGCGCCATCATCTGTTTTTAGGGTGAAGCGCACATCGACACAACCGATCGAGCCATCCTCACTCAGCGTCAACCAGTCCGCGGCGTCCGTGGCAGCGAGGCTGGCTCTCACCCGGTCGCTTTCTACCTCGATGCTCGCAACATCGACCACCAGCCTTGTGCCCTTGGGTCCCTTGCCGACCTCAATGCGCTCGCCCAATTGAACCGTAATGGTGCCCATTGAGACGAGTTCCGCAGTGGCTTTCATAATTCCTCCTTGAGACTGCCGGCTTGGTAAGGTGGCAGGTTGGCGACTTTACGAACTTCTGCGATGTGAACGCAAATCCGCGATACCGATGATCGCGACACGGGCAGGGATCTTGTACCACGCCGCGTCCCCGCATCACATGCCCTGATAATCTAATCCGTTTGCCGTGAACACGCGCACGATAAAGTCCTGCCACACCTCGTTGGGAATCCAGATGGAGTGCATCAGTGATATCGCCTCATCCATCGGTACGCCCTCGTAAATGACCTGATATAAAAAACCAAACACCGATGCTCGAAAGTTGACCTCGCAATGCAGCAGCGTCCGATGCTCAGTCGGCACCTTCATCGCCGCCGCGAAAACGTCAAAGTCTGCCAGCGAGGGGGCCTCCCATTCGACCGGGATATGAATGAACTCCATATCCAGAGCCTTCACAATCGCATCCTCGTGCTCAAGCGCGTTCTGATGGTTGGTGAAAGCGAGGAAAACCACCCTACCATAACCCGATCGAGCGGCGAGCCCGAGCTCCCCCTCGGTAGGCTGCCCAGAAGCAGTCAGCGACGGAGAGTATTCAATCTGGTTGAGTAAGGACAAAGCTCTTTCATTCGCCGAGTTGGTTACGTCGGCGTGGGCGCCGAAAATTAAGGGCAGCAATAGCAGTAGCGCAGTTTTCATAAAAGGTGGCCCCGGCCGCCAAAAAGTGAGTGCGAAGTATAGGAAATATAAAAGACCTAGCGGCATGCACTGCCCTCATCTGTGACTGTTGCTAGTAAGGGCTCGGACTGGGCCTCAAAGCTCTGAAGCATGTGTTTCAGGATTTTCATTCTGACCGCTTCAATAGTGGAAAGGCACCCCAAAGTGAGGGGAGCAATAGCAGCGACACCGGCACGGCAGTCACAACAATAAAGTTCTGAAGTTTACCAACCCCGCCGTCGGGGCCGCCTACGAGTATCATGGCCGTCACACCCAAGGTCAGACCCCAGAACAAACGCAATGAGCGAGGAGGATTGTCATGTCCAGCCGAGACCACCGATAAACTGTAGGTCATTGAATCGCCAGTAGTGGCGACAAACAGTGCAGTGAGAATTAAGAAAAAGAATGAGACTACGGTGTTTAATGGCATAGATTGAGTAATCGCCAAGAGTACGGCAGGCAGATTGAAGCCCTCAAAGGGCCTGGTAATGGTGCCGGTGTTTGCCATCTCAAGCCCTAATCCGGTCCCACCGAGAATCGAGAACCATGCCATGGTCGCTAAGGGCGCGACTACCGACATCAAGACGATAATTTCTCGTGCGCTGCGGCCGCGACTGATGCGCGCAATGAAAATGGCCATCATGGGGCCATAGCCAATAAACCATCCCCAGAAGAAAATAGTCCAGTAAGAAAGCCAACCTGGATCGTTGAACCAGCCAGCCTCACCTCGATAAAGCGCTTGCTCCGGTAGCCACTGCAAATGACTGAGTAACCCTTCAAAAAATGCCTGAAAAATAAAAGCGGTAGGGCCGGCTATAAGTAAAAACAGCAGTAGGGCGACACCTAGAACAATATTCAGCCGGCTTAAAATCTGAATACCCCGATGCATACCGCTGACCGCCGATGTCAGATAAATGACCATAAGCCCAGCAATCGTTATCAGCTGAATGGTCGTACTGTCGGGGGTGTTATAGAGGGAGCTGAGTCCGTAACTGATTTGCAGACCTAAAAATCCTATGGGTCCAACTGTTCCAGCAAATACCGCCAGTATGGATACGACGTCAGCAATGTCACCGATAGGTCCCCGGACACCTTTTGCTCCCAGAACGGGATAGAGCAGTGTTCTCGGTGCCAAGGGTAGCCCCAGATCATAGTGCAGGCGCATTAACACCAATGCCGTCAAGCTGCCCAAAATTGACCAGGCTAGGAACCCCCAATGGAGAAAGGATTGGGCCAACGCGACCGGTACAGCCTCAGAGGTTCCCGACGCGATGCCAGTAAAGACCGGAGGCACGGTGACAAAGTGCGCGACTGGCTCGGCGGCGGCCCAGAACACGCCGCCACCCGCGAGTAAGGTGCACAACACCATCGCAATCCACTGGAACGCTGGAAATTCAGGAGTGTCGCAACCGCCTAATTTAAACCGTGCATAGGGTCGCGTTGCTAAGAAAATAGCGACGACAAAATTGGCGATCATCAGTAACTGCCAGAACAAACCAAAGTACTGGGCGCTCCAGCCAAAAGACGCATCTATCCAGCGAGAAAAAAGCGCTGAATCAATAGAAAATACCCCTAGAAATGCACAGACAAATAACGCAGACAGGGTGGTAACACGCCGAGGTGCGGTGGTGTTTGGTAAATGATCAGTCGGCAAAGCAAAGTTCCTTCAGTCGCTGTCGATTCGGCTGTATGGAAGCCGGTCGAAGTTTTGGGTTAGCGGTGCCGCGAGTGGTCACCGTACTGAAGTTCATCATCATACAGGGTGCGCCACTCGGCGAATCCTGCCCAACGATCGGGTGGGTGCTACTTGAGGTGGAACCCCAGATCAAAAAGACGAGACCGACTGGGTCAATTTCATAGATCACAAAGGCGCTGTTGAGCGCAGACAACCTCACTGATTCTGTTGGCTGGGATTGCTGACCTGGAGAAGTGCGCGCTGATTGATCCCAAAAACCTGTTCATTTGGTGTGGCATACCATTCATATCCGTTCATTCGTGAACGAGAGTATGCAGCAGTTCGTGCCACGCGTTTTCAGCAGCGTCCTTGCTGATTTGGAGTTGTGGATTCGCTTCCTGCGAAAAGAGGCAGCTTGGCAGGTGGCGCTCTGTTTGGTGGTGCCAGATGAAGCAGAGTAGGGGGCTCCTGGTCCTTCTTGCGAAGATCAGCGAGGAGTCGTCCCAAGAGCGACGGGCTCTTCGTGTTGGAGGTGCGCCACCCCTCGCTGGAGGCGACCGTTCCGTTTGCCCCGGCGATTAAGGAAAAGCCGGATGAAATTGCGAGGTTTATTTGAGATGAGGCTTAACGCTTTGCTTCCTGATGGTGGTCACCCCAATAACCAGCCGAGGTAACTGGTTCTCGGTGCCCCGGCAAACGGGGTCACGAATTGCACAGCGTGGTGTTGAGGTACGAGGAAAATATTAAGCGTGTTGAAGGTCGGTTTGAATGCCTCGGTGACGTTTCCGTGATCGTCGTAGAAAGCGAGATGTCCTCCCCAGTTTTCCTTCCAGTCGGGAGTCATGGAGAGTACCCAGGCCGCAATTCGGTTGTGGGTCGGATGACGGTCATCGTGAAGAGTCAGAAAATGCCCTGGACCATACGCGCTGGCGTAGCTATCTGACGTTCGGATATCGCTTCGACCCGTCAGTCGACGCATAAAGCCCAGAAAATGCTCCCCCGTCACCCAATTGTTTACTGAGTGCATTGGGTGTCCCGTATTTTCTCCTGATGCGACGGCCTTACTGATGTAATACTGCTTAAACAGGTATTGAAAACCCGATCGCGCCCGACGGTACGCGGCTGCGGTAAAGCGGTGCTTCTGCTCGATGGTCAGCGCGCCAAACTCAGCTTCACTCGTCTCGAAATTATCCGGCCCCTCGTTGAAGCTCAGGTACCAGTCGTTATGGTGCCGCAACAGCTCATACAGGGTTGTAGCCGTCTCCCTTGTGGTGAAGTCATGAATCTGCAGGCGGCCCCGGGCAGCGAGTGTGGCGGCGGCGGCGGTCTCGTCAATCAACGGATTAATGTCCAAGCTTTTACCCCGGTCTCTGGGTGCTCAAAGTGTAAGCATACGCCAGTCACCAACACCGTGCGGGGTGATCCCACTGCGGGCCATCAGCGTGCAGCATTCGCTGATGGAAGAGGCAGGGTATTGGCAAATTAGGTCCCCACATTCGATAGTCTGGTGACGAATACATACAAAGGGCGCAGATTCCCACCAGATATCATTTCGTGCGCCTTCTAGCTCTATTACCGATTCAATATCAGCCGCCGCGATATCGAAATCAGCCTCGCTGAGCGGGGCACTATAGCAAGGTCGCCGTCAATTTCTGCCCACTGATTACCGTTGATGTGCTGAGAGGTGGTCAAGGGTGAGAGGGCGTCTCAAATGGTGCTTTTTAGAGATTCAACGTTGTCCGTAGACTCGGTAACGAAGTGGTAAGTCGAATCGGGAGTGAACATTGCATCGAGATTATCGTATTGGCCGGAGTCGATTGAACACGAATAGCGGGTTTGCAATTCCTGAATGTGTTGTTTATCTGCGATTTCTTCGGTGCGCGGGTCCATTTTTCCTCTTTAAAGTCGCCATCCCACGGTAGCGTTACGCTCCACTATTCGCCCACCCGGCCGCTCCGGATCCATGCATTACTGGGTGGCAGTCTACAGCGAGATGGGGGGTTAGGTGCCGCAGATGCTGGCAATAGACCGGTGGTAATGTTGAACCGCCGGCTCATTTCTA